>JAMHZE010000106.1:0-5612 GCA_035909535.1 Rickettsiales bacterium
AACTCTGGAAACTCTTTCTTCCCCGCAGTCGGCTTTAACTCCGCAAAGCTTCATGGGGCAGTACACGGTAATTAACCTGTTCGCTTCATGGTGTGTAGCTTGTGAGTATGAACATAAGTTCATCAGCACGCTTAAGGGTAAAAAGCTCCAGCTTGTCGGCATAGCATGGCGCGATAAAGCTGTAGATACCGCCGCTTGGCTGGAAAGGTTCGGTAACCCGTATGATACGGTAGCTACAGATCCACTAGGCAAATACGGCATAATGCTGGGAGTAACGGGAATACCGGAAACCTTTCTGGTCGGCCCGCAAGGCACCATATTAATGCATTTTCAGGGCGTTGTTGGTGAAGCAGAAGTAGAAAGGATTTTGAGGGAAGTGAAATGAGATATGTCATAATGTTCCTGTTCAGCCTTATGGGCTTCAGTTCCGTACTAATGGCGGTAGAACAGCCGTTGAAAGATGTTTATCAGGAGCAGCGCGCGAAAGAGGTATTCCGCTCGCTTAAATGCGCCGAGTGTGAAGGGCAATCCGTGCAGGATTCCGAGTCCGCATTCGCAAAGGCTGTGCGTGCCTATGTTCGCGAGAACATCGCCAAAGGTTTTAACGATGAACAGGTATACGATAAGCTAAAGGCCAATTATGGTTCCCAGATAATGTTCGAGCCGCCTTTTGATGGCAAAACTGCGCTCTTGTGGTTAGCTCCGTTTATGCTTATATTCGCGGGCTTCATGGTGGTGATATTCGTGTTGAGAAAAAATCGCGCGCCTGAAAGCGTTTAAAACGTATAAAAATTAAAACATAAAATATGCCAATAGTCAGATTGTCAGGTACCGTAACCGGTACAGAAGATCCCCGCAGAAAAGAACGTGCGGAATTATTATTCCATTTATTCGCAGAAGGCTGGGATATCTATAACGGCAATGGCGATCAGCGTATCCGTCTGGATAACATTCAGGAAAAGATACTTGAATCTGATGCCTTTGTTTACACCGGTAAACCTTCGCTGGAAGATTATTTCAACCTTACTTCCATATTCGTCGGTTTCCAGACTCTTGATCTAGATCTGAAAGGCAAGCCTGCGGTAATGATGAATGCCGATGGCTCATGGGATAACTTCCTTGCGATAATGGATCGCCTGCACGCGCTCGGTACGGTAAAGGAACCTTATTCGCAATACCTCAAAGTGGTAAAAAGCAAAGATGAACTGCTTAGCATTCTTGGCCGTCGCTGGGATAAGGTAGATCCTCGCGCGCCAAAAGTTCGCGCAGAGCCGGATATCTACGAAAAAGCGGTGATAAGCGAAAAACAGATAAAAATGCCAAAGTTCAATGTATGTGTTTTCTGCTCGGCATCTATCAGCAAGCAAGATTACTTAGATGAAGGCTATGCAGTCGGCAAAATGCTGGCAGAACGCGACTGGGGTTGTATCTCCGGCGCTGGTAAAACCGGCATCATGGGTCAGGTGGTAAAAGGCGCATACCAGAATAACGGCTGGAGCGGCGGTTCCAACGTACCTCATATCATTCAGCTCGAAGGTCTGCCGGAAGGCCTGAACGAATTCTGGCCGCGCGCAGATATCTATACCCGTATGGAGATAATGATAGAAAAATCTGATGCATTTGTGGTAATGCCGGGCGGTATGGGCACCTTGCAGGAACTCTTTGCGATGCTGATACTACGCAACCATGGTGATGACCTGATGAAAGGCAAGCCGATAGTCGTATTCAATAAAACAGATCCGCAAACCGGCCTGCGCTTCTGGGATCCGGTGATAGAACTCCTTAAAGGCCATGAAGCCTTTATGGATGAGTTCGTTGCGGTAGAAAGCGTGGAAGAAATATTCGAGCATCTTGGCCGTAAGTGCTAACCCCTTCCGGGTGTATCTATACAAGGTTAGAATGAGTTTAGTTATTAAACTCTAACATCTAACCATATGCTTACATTGCTTGGCTCTTTCCTTGGTTTTCTTGGCTCACTTGTACCGGAATTCTTCCGCAATTTTCAGGATAGGCGCGATAAATCGCACGAGCTGGAAATACTGAAAATGCAAATGCAGTTGCAGCAGCAGGGTGTTTCTGAGCGCCTTGATGAAATAAACGCCCGCGCAGATATCGCGCAGGCTAACAACATATATAAAACATTCTATAGCGGCCATAAAGATGCCGACAGGCTAAACGCCATAGTGCGTCCTGTCATCGCGCTTGGCTTCTTCGGGCTTTACTGCCTGCTTAAACTACTCGCCTTCTATCATCTGCCACAGGCAGGCGGTGCTCCATTCATAGTTATCTACGGCGCACTCTGGACAGATGAGGATGCCGCAATATTCGCGGGCATAATCTCATTCTATTTTGGTAACCGTGCCCTTAACAAAAGGGCAAGATGAGAACCTCAGCCACAGGTATCAACCTAATAAAGCATTTTGAAGGTTTTTCGGCCACGCCGTATAAATGCCCTGCCAACTACCTTACCATTGGCTATGGTCATGTAATAAAGCCTTCGGAATCTTTTGCCGAACTTACAAAGCAGCAGGCGGAAGCTCTGTTGCGTGCCGATCTGCAAAGCTTTGAAGGCTCCGTAGTGCGCCTTATAACCACACCACTGCGCCAGAATCAGTTCGATGCTCTGGTATCGTTCGCTTATAATTTAGGGGCAGGGGCGTTGCAGCGCTCTACCCTGCGGCAAAAGGTGAACCGCCTCGAGCACCATTCCGCAGCGGCAGAATTCCTGCGTTGGGTATATGCGGGTGGTCGCCGCCTTAATGGCCTTGTTGTCCGCCGTCAGGCAGAATCTGTGCTTTATCTTTCATAACTTGAATTTGACAAATGTTTTTTTCCGTTTAGTTTTAGCCCGAACCAAAAATTTCAGGGAAAAATGAAACTGATAGCAGGAAACAGCAACAGGCAGCTCGCAGATGCGATAGCCAAAAACCTTGGCACAACCCTTATGGAAGCTGATGTTCAGCGCTTTGCTGATAACGAGATATGGGTAGAGGTGAAAGAGAACGTGCGCGGCGAGGATGTATTCCTTATCCAGTCCACTTCTTACCCTACGAATGATAATATAATGGAACTCCTTATCTGCCTAGATGCCCTGAAGCGTGCTTCTGCGCGCCGTATCACGGCTGTTGTGCCTTATTTCGGCTATGCAAGGCAAGACAGAAAGCCAGGCCCACGCACTCCTATCACGGCCAAACTAATGGCAAATATCATTACTTCAGCCGGTGCCAATCGTGTTCTTACGGTAGATTTGCATGCCGGTCAGATACAAGGCTTCTTCGATATTCCGCTGGATAACCTCTATGCCGAGCCTGTGTTCGTTAAGGACATCAAATCCCGCTATAAAAACCTTGATAACGTAGTGCTGGCCTCTCCGGATGTTGGTGGCGTGGCTCGTGCCCGTTCCCTCGCTAAAAAGCTGGATAACGCCGACCTCGTAATAGTGGATAAACGCCGCGAAAGAGCCGGTGTTTCAGAGGTTATGAACATAATCGGTGATGTTAAGGGTAAAGAAGTGATAATCTGTGATGATATAGTAGATTCTGCCGGAACCCTCTGTAATGCCGCAAAAGCCATAAAAGATGAAGGCGCAGCCTCGGTTGCGGCCTATATCACGCATGGCGTGCTTTCGGGCAAGGCCATAGAGCGTATAAATGCCTCGGTGCTTGATTCTATTTCTGTAACTGATACAATACCTTTAACGGAAGCTGCATCGCTTGAGAAGAAGGTGAGGGTTGTTTCAATAGCACCTCTTGTGGCGGCAGCAATTAAAAGCATCAGTGATGAAACTTCGGTTTCTGTACTGTTTGATAACTAAGTACCATATTGGGGGATTCTTTTAGTGGGGCTCGTGGAGAAACTTTCTAATAAAACAGGCGGCGCGGAATATCTTTCTAATATCCAGGATGTTTTTAAAAGAACCTGCCTTAAAATATACGCAGAAATGGGTCCTCAGCAGGCCCGTATCGTAGAGATACTTACAAAAACCATCGCTATGGAAGGCAGCGCGCCGGAATCCAAAAGCAAAGATGAAGCCTATAACAACTTTGTAAAACGCAGCGCCGAGTACGAGCGCATATTCAACTCCCTATCGCCGGAAGATCAGGAGCAGCTGATGATAATAGATGCCAAGTCGAATGACCTTGGTCGTTCTATCCGCAAGCTTGCTTCCCGCCAGATAGTCGAAGCCAGCCACGATGCCATGAAAGATAAAAAAGGCGGCGAGAACGCGGATAAATTCCTGTTCACCCTTAAGCGCTTCGAGAAGGAAGGTGTTTCCGCAGAATATGTACAAAAATGCGTAGATGAAATGATAACGGATGTAAGCCTTACGCCGCATCCTACCAACCCGACAGATGTTCTTCATACCAAACAGGGCATTAAAATAGAAAACATGCTGGAAGACCCAAAAACAAAGCCTGAACAACTCCGCAAAGCGATAGAGGAGTATTTCACGTCGCCTATTTCATCGGGCAAAAAAACTCCGAATCAGGAAACGGAAGAGACCATAGTCATACTCGATAATATGTATGACAGCGTCAATAATGTACGTAAAAGCCTGGAATCCGGCCTGAAAGAAAGTGGATACATGAACAAGGGTGTGCGTGTAAAAAAACCGGTGCTCAATGTGTGCACATGGGCAGCGGGCGGTGATGGCGATGGCAACCCTAACTATACGGCAGAAGTGCTGAAAGATGGTATATCGGCCCTGCGCGGCGCAATAAAACAGCGCTACCTGAATGATCTTGATACGATAATAGAAAAACTTCCGCAGGATGATAAAAAATGCGCTGGCGCAATAGCGGAGTTATCCAGAATAAGGGAAGGCCTTGCCGGTAACATCTATAAATCTCCGAATGATCTTGAGGCGGATATAGACCAGCTTGCAAAACACAGCGCAACATCAGCCCGTAATTTGGTGGGGGAAGATCTCGAGAACCTTGCCTATAAGGTTAAAACCTTTGGCTTCCATTATGCTAAAATAGATGTCCGCCATGATGCTGCAAGCCTTGCCATGAAGGAGGGTGAAGCCGCCGAGAGGATAAAAGAAAGAATGAAAGTGGTGGCTGATAATCCGGAGATGTTCTCCAAGCTTATCATCGCAGAATGCAAAACCGCGGATGATATAAAAAATGCGCTGGGTCATTTAAAGGCCGCAGGTTATAAAAAGCAGCCAGGTTCAACTGGTATCAATATAGTTCCTCTGTTTGAATCGGAAGAAGATCTCCGTAAAGCGCCGGAGATTTTGCGTGAACTGCTGAAAGACCCTGAGTTCGCAGCCTATGTGAATGATAATGGTGGCTTAATGGTGCAGATAGCGCAAAGCGATACGCGCAGGCGTGCCGGCATGGGTGCCAGTGAGGTAATATACGAAACCATAGGTAATATCATAAAACTTAATGAAGAACTTCCGGAGATATTGCGAAAAACCCTTCCGGCAGAAACGGCGATAAACAAAGATATCAGTGTCAGGGTGTTTGAAGGCGGTGGTTCTGCTTTCGCCCGCGGTGCAGAAGTTAAAATAACAGAGATAGGCGCAACGCAGGGCTATGTAGCCAAAAGGGGTGGCGCTTCCACCCTTCATGCGCCTGTATTCACGGCTCAGGGGCATCAAT
>JAMHZE010000107.1:0-1094 GCA_035909535.1 Rickettsiales bacterium
GTTTATAAAGCAGCGAATGATTTACTTAAGCAAGAAGCTGACAGCGAAGTTGCCGCTGCATGAGGAATGGCAGGGTAATCCGGTATCCGGAGTTTTACTTCAGGCCCCGCAAGGACAGTTGTTTAACTGGAATCCTTTCTACAAGATTGCAGGCGGCAATTATAACGTACAGATCTATGGGCCTTCAGGAGTTGGTAAGTCGGTACTGATTCAGGAAATGGCAACAACGATGCTCTCGCATAATGTGCGGTTGTTCATTCTGGATATCGGCAAAAGCTATGAGAATATCTGCAAACTGCTTGGGGGCGAATTTATCCGGTTCGGTAGCGCAAGTAGGATTTCATTAAATCCCTTAAGTGTTCTTGTAGACGAAATCGGCAAGCTAAAAGAGGCTATACTTGAGGATGGAAGTCCCGTGCCGATAAAAACCATCAGGGCGGGAGAGAAGGAGTATCATGTCTCACTAGATGGGGTCATGTATGCAAAGAACATCATAACAAGTATGTGCGGTGCCGGTAATAACCCGCACAAGGAAGCATTAATAGAGGATGCTATTTATCGCGGGGTAGAACAATGCGGCTCTGATCTTACTATCAGTAAAATCGCCGAGGTTCTTAAAAACGGTAACGCAATAGAAAAGGAGCTTGGTGAGACATTGTTACCTTTTACCGATCGGGGCATGCACGGCAAATATTTTGAAAATGCCGCCAATATAACTTTCAAGGAAAGGATAACGGTTTTTGAACTGGAAGAAGTAGCAAAGGACGAGACGTTATTATCGGTACTTATGCAAGTAGTAGCCATACAGATATTCATGCAGGTTTTATGTGGAGATAGGTCACAGAAATTCATGCTGGTAGTTGATGAGGCATGGCGGGCACTTGATCATAGTGAGAAGTTTTTAGCCGAGATGTCAAGAACGATCAGAAAATACGGCGGTTCTCTGGTTACCTGCGTGCAGAACGTAAGTGATTTATCGACAAGCGATCACAGTCGTACAATAGCGCAGAACAGCGAGTGGACGGTGATGCTGGAGCAAAACAGCAAGGGTTTAAAGGCGCTTGAGGGTTCTGCTTATGAATCCTTAATACCTC
>JAMHZE010000108.1:0-6686 GCA_035909535.1 Rickettsiales bacterium
TTTATAACAGCATGAACGCTATCAGAAATACGGTCTCTTATATTAACGGCCTGCTGGAAGCCTTCGTTACATTCAGCACGGCAGACGCAAAGCAGAAGCCCGCAGATGTAATAAACAAGCTCAGCCGTAATGCCCTTGCTGCCTTAACGGTAGATTCTAAAGATGTTATGAATGCTTACCATGAAGCGTCAGAAACTCTAAGAATACACGGCATAGAAGAAGAGTTCAGTGACCTGCGCTACACCGATGCGGTAAAAATAAAACCTGGCATTATCGGCACTATAATGGGTCAGTCAGAAGGTTACAGAGAAGTAGAAAGGGAAACAAATCTTGGTAAAGCTCTCGGTCAAATTTCCGGCCTTGTCCACACAAGGCATCAGTTCTCGCGCGAATTCGATGAAAGATACGGCGAGCCGCAGGCTTCTCACGTAGTAGGCAGATAGCTAAACCTTTATATTCTGCATTATGGTCAGCAGGTCTTTATCCCCGCGACCGCAAATATTTATGATGATGCTCTCGTTCTTCAGTTTTTTTGCATCGCGTTTCAGGTAGCCTAGCGCGTGGCTTGGTTCCAGCGCAGGTATAATGCCTTCGGTCTTCGTCAGTACCTTAAACCCTTCCAGCGCATCCTTATCTGTCGCGCTTTCATATGTAGCACGTTTTATATCGTTCAGGAAGGCGTGTTCAGGGCCAATGCCCGGGTAATCCAATCCGGCAGAGATGCTATGGCTTTCTTCAATATTGCCGTCCTTATCCTGCATGTAATATGTTTTGTTGCCGTGTAATACACCAGGTTTACCGCGCGCTATACTCGCGGCTGTTTCGCCGCTATCAAGGCCTTTGCCGCTTGCTTCAACCGCAGTAAGTTTAACTTTTTTATCATCAATGAAAGGGTAGAACAGCCCAAGTGCATTGCTGCCGCCGCCACTGCATGCAACCAGCCTGTCAGGCAGTGTGCCTTTTCCTTCAAATTCCTGATACTGTGCTTTTGCCTCGCGGCCCATCACGCTCTGGAAGTCCCTCACCATCATAGGGAAGGGGTGCGGACCCGCAGCCGTGCCTATCAGGTAGTATGTATCAAACACGTTGCTCACCCAGTCACGCAGGGCTTCGTTCATCGCGTCCTTCAAACTCTGGCTTCCTGCCGTAACTGGTATAACTTCCGCGCCAAGCAGCTTCATGCGGTAAACATTCGGCGCCTGTCTCTCAACATCTTTAGCGCCCATATACACAACGCATTTCAAGCCAAACAGAGCACATACGGTTGCCGTGGCAACACCGTGCTGTCCTGCGCCAGTTTCTGCTATTATGCGTGTTTTGCCCATATGCTTTGCCAGCAATATCTGGCCAAGGCAGTGGTTTATTTTATGCGCACCGGTGTGATTCAGCTCGTCGCGTTTCAGGTATATCTTTTTAATGCCCAGTTCTTTGGCAAGGTTCTTCGCGGGATAAAGCGGGGAAGGGCGGCCGGTATAAACCTTGTTATAATAATCCAGTTCCGTCTGAAACTTTTTATTTTTCTTGCAGGCTTCATACGCCTTTTCCACTTCCAGAATAAGCGGCATCAGGGTCTCGGCAACGTATCTGCCGCCAAACTGTCCAAAATGTCCTGCTGAATCAGGTTGTGAATATTTATTTGTTTTTGCCATATAAAAAGGCCGTATAATTAAGTTATACGGCCTTTCTAAAGGAGAGTTTGTTTGTTTTCAATCACTAATGCACTAACTCGCTCTGTGCGGCGGTAATGCGTATAGCGGCTGTGTCTCGTTTTAGTAGCGGGCTGCTATATTCGGGTTCAGGATATTTAGTATATTCGCCTTTTTTCAGCGTATCGTGCAGGTAAAGTAATCCCTTATCTGCATTCCCTTTTTTCCAGAACATGTGCCCCTCACATAAATATTCTTTCTGGATTATAGCTGAAACTTAAGGTAGAAGCTATTTCTATCGGTTCAAAATTAGTTAGAATTCGAAATATAAGGCATAACATGAAAGCAGGCCTGTACATAACCGCCACCCCTATAGGTAACCTTGGGGATATAACCCTAAGGGCGCTGGAAACCCTGAAGGCTGTAGATGCCATACTCTGCGAGGATACCCGCGTAACTTCCAAGCTTCTTTCTCATTATGGAATCGAGAAAAAGCTGCATGTGTATAACGACCATTCAGACGAGAAGGTGAGGGCGCGTATACTGGCTGATATTGAAGCCGGTGCGGCCTATGCTTTAGTAAGCGATGCAGGTACTCCTCTGGTATCCGATCCGGGGTACAAATTAGTGCGTGAAGCACGCCAGCAAAATCTCTATGTAACTACCCTTCCGGGGGCATCATCTGTAACGGCTGCTTTAACCCTTTCCGGCCTGCCTTCAGATAGCTTCCTGTTCATAGGATTTCTACCACCTAAGGTTGAAGGTAAAAAGAAGGAGTTGCTGAAATATAAGGCTATAGATACTACCCTTATAATGTTTGAAAGGGGCTCAAGGGTCGAAGACACCCTGGCCGCAATAACCCAAACCTTGGGAGATGTTCAGGTTTCAGTTGTCAGAGAGATTTCTAAATTATATGAAGAGGTTAAATGCAATACCTCAAGTGAATTATTAACAATTATCGCCGAGAAAGAGCCTAGGGGCGAGGTGGTGATTCTGGTGTCCAATAAGCCTTCAGAAAATTCTTCACTTTCTCCGGAAGAACTTAACGAAAAATTAACCTCTTTGCTGTATAATAATAGTGTGAAGGATGCGGCGTCAATCGCCTCAGAGTTGTATAACATTCCGAGGAAGGAAGCCTACGAAAAGCTGCTAAAATTAAAGGGGTAAGTTAGTGGATTATATCCATACAGATCCGCGGGACGAAATAATAAATACCGCCGTTAATGCCGAGCTGAAAAACATTAAAGGCGGCCAATTCAAAACGGGTACTATTTTTGTGGTTCCCATAGTGCCGGAATATGTGCAGCAGCGCGAGGGAGATATCTTTCCTGCACTTGCATCTGCAACAGAAGGGTTGGTGGAAAGGCTGAACGCCCTTACAGGCACAAAAACCGAGCATGTATTTGCGCCTCATTCATCTGCAAGTCACAGGCGTCATACTGCTACGGGCGGTGCGGGTGGCGTAAAAGATGATGATGGCGCAATAGATAACAATCTGCAATATGCCACGGTACTTCTCAGTTCCACCTCGCTCGACAAGGTCGGCGCAGATAAAATAATGGCGGAATATCTGGCTATACAGGGGCATGAATTCTTCCATACATCCGGTCACCAGCTTATGCCGCAAGACCAGTTCTTCGCGGATGAGATGTCTGCAAGGCTTATAGGCCGCGATAACCTTGTGAGCTACATGAACAGGCGCATGCCTTCCTTCCGTATGGAGCGCTACGCCGCCGCAGCAGATGGCGGGCCTTCCTATGATGAAAGGATAACTGCGCTGAAGGAAGGCAGCCATTCAAAGGCCATAGATAATATAATCGCTGAAGTTCGCCAGCGCGCTGAAAAAGGTCAGGCCGATTCATGGGTAAATTCCCTGCAAGACCGCGATCTCAACGAATTCCTGCAAAGGTAGCTACCTCTTAATAATGCTCAAAATGCACTAGCTAAACCTCAGATTTCTTGTTTTGCGCAGTAATCAGAATTTTCTATTTGAAAAAAACACCATAAGCTATTATTAGTTCGGTTGAATTTTATGGCACAGCAAAACAACAAAGCGGGCAGACCGCGTCCACTTTCCCCGCACCTGCAGGTCTACAGACTGCCTATGGCGGCGGTACTTTCCATTCTGCACCGTGCCAGCATTGTGCTTATGTATCTTGGTACATTCGGCCTTATCGGCATTCTGGCAGATTACGCCTTCATTGAACAATGCGCCTGCGCTGCATGGCTGAAGGAAACTGCAACCGGCCAGCTTATCGTAAAGCTGGTGCTTAGCGGTTATGCACTGGTTGCCAGCTACTGGATATGCGCCTCGATCCGCCACTTCGCGAGTGATTTCGGCTTCGGCTTCAGCCTGCCGAACGTAAATAAAATAAATTACATCACTATTGCCGCTACTCTGGTGATGGCGGCATTAATAATCTGTTACGGTATACTGTAATGAGCAAACACCACGCAAGCAGGGAATGGCTGATAGAGCGCATAAGCGGCGCAATAAGCATCGCGCTGCTCGGCTGGCTCATCGTAAACCTTATCTGCAAGCAGGCCGATCTCCCGGCGCTGCTCGGTTCAACGCTTAACGTAACGCTGCTTGTCATATTCATCGGCAACTTTTTGCTATACGGCACTCTGGCGATGAAGGTAGTGTTTGAAGATTATATCCAGAACCTCACTATCCGTAACCTTCTAATAAAGCTTATGTATGTTGCGGGCGTGGCTGGTTTTGCTCTGGCGGTTGCCGCAATAATGAATATCGGTGGGTAAGTATAATGGTCGCTTCTTATAACGTAGTAGAACATGAATATGATGTAGTGGTAGTAGGCGCTGGCGGTGCCGGCCTTCGTGCTACTCTCGGCCTTTCCGAGGCAGGCCTTTCAACGGCATGCATAACTAAAGTATTTCCAACGCGCTCGCATACGGTAGCGGCTCAGGGCGGTATCTCTGCCGCGCTTGGCAACATCACTAAAGATAGTTGGCAGTGGCACTTCTTCGATACCATCAAAGGCTCCGACTGGCTGGGCGATCAGGATGCCATCGAATATATGTGCAAGCAGGCCATTCCTGCGGTTATAGAGCTGGAGCATTACGGCGTGGCATTCTCCCGTACCAAAGATGGTAAAATCTATCAGCGTCCTTTCGGCGGTATGACAACTGAATTCGGTGAAGGCCCTGCGGCAGTCCGCACCTGCGCCGCGGCAGACCGTACCGGCCACTCAATGCTGCACACGCTTTACCAGCAGTCGCTGAAGAATAAGGCAAAATTCTTCGTAGAATATTTCGTGCTGGATCTCATTATGGATGAAGATGGCTCCTGCAAAGGCGTTGTTACATGGAATTTAGATGACGGCTCTCTGCACATTTTCCGCGCTCATATGGTAATACTTGCAACGGGCGGTTATGGCCGTGCTTATTTCTCCTGCACATCGGCTCACACCTGCACGGGTGATGGTGGTGGTATGGTTACCCGCGCTGGCCTGCCTCTGCAAGATATGGAATTCACTCAGTTCCACCCAACCGGCATTTACGGTTCCGGCTGCCTTATAACAGAAGGCGCGCGCGGTGAGGGCGGTATCCTTCGTAACTCCGAAGGTGAAGCCTTCATGGAACGTTATGCTCCTAAGGCGAAGAACCTTGCTTCACGCGATGTCGTTTCCCGCTCCATGACCGTAGAGATAATGGAAGGTCGCGGCGTAGGCCCTAATAAAGACCATATTTACCTTCACCTCGATCACCTCGATCCAAAAATTCTGCATGAGCGTCTTCCGGGTATTTCGGAAACTGCAAAGATATTCGCGGGAGTTGATGTCACCAAGCAGCCTATACCTGTACTGCCTACAGTGCATTACAATATGGGCGGCATACCAACCAATATTCACTGCGAAGTGGTGAAAGATGGCTCTTCAACAGTAGTTCCTGGCCTTATGGCCGTGGGTGAAGCAGCCTGCGTTTCCGTTCACGGTGCTAACCGCCTAGGTTCAAATTCCCTGCTCGATCTCGTAGTATTCGGCCGCGCAGCAGCAATTCGTTGCGGCGAGATACTCAAAAAAGGTGAGCCTCATAAAAAGCTCAACCGCAGCATAGTAGATAAAATAGTCGGCGTGTTTGATGGCGTGCGTTATGCCAAAGGTTCTACCAAAGTTGCTGATATCCGTATGCAGATGCAAACCACAATGCAGCAGAAAGCTGCCGTATTCCGCACCGAAAAAACAATGGCGGAAGGCGTGGAAGGTATGCAGAAGGTTTATGAAACTTCTACAGATATGATGGTGAAGGATAAGGGGCTTATCTGGAACTCCGATCTGGTAGAAGCGCTGGAACTCCGCAATCTCCTGCCTCAGGCAATGGTATCTATCACCTCTGCGCTTAACCGTAAAGAATCACGCGGCGCTCACGCAAGGGAAGACTATAAAGACCGCGATGACGCAAACTGGATGAAGCACACGCTTTCATGGGTGAATGAAAAAGGCGATGTTAACATAGATTACCGCGCTGTTACCATGAAAACCCTGACCAACGAGGTCGAGGTCGTTCCACCTAAAAAACGCGTTTACTAAGTGCTTCAATACAAAACCGTACTACCTTGTCATTAGATCAGGCGCGTTATAATAAAGCTCTTTGAACAATTCTCTTGCTTCGCGTACAAGCCTGCCGGCCTTTTCCTTGCCTTCCGCAGAAAGCTCTGTTTCAACAATATTCTTTAATATCTCCAGGCCAGATCTCTGCTTGCCGCTCTCCATACTATGTATAGAAGAGCAAAGTTGCGTGTCTATCAACCCGCATACAATATGCGCAAACGGCTCCGCCTGAAATGTAAAGCCGTTCAGGTCATCACGCGGCTTTGTTATATTGGTATAGCGGAAGGAGTGATGCCCTTCATTATAATCATCGGCTACGTTGCGGCTTTTATTCTTAAGCTGCCACTGTATTCGCGGCACCCATTTACCTCCTTCCGATCTGTATCTCAGTTCGCTGGTAAGAGGTTCTGTTCTTCTTTTTGCGGTTCTGGCGCGTTTAGCCTCGTCCAGAGCTTTTAATTCCTCT
>JAMHZE010000109.1:0-7744 GCA_035909535.1 Rickettsiales bacterium
CGCGTATGCAGCTAAACGCGGCTGAACAGTTGCGCCGCAACTTTGAAGACAGGATGAAGGCCATCGGTATATTCTATAAATCTTGCCGCAGCTTTGTAACGCCTCGCCGCCTTACTCTGGTTGCAGATGGCATGAGCCTTACTCAGGAAGATTCCCTTACTGAACGCAAAGGCCCGAAAGTAGATGCTGATGCAGGCGCAATAGAAGGCTTTCTGCGCTCTACCGGACTAACTAAAGAGCAGCTTACCATAAAAGAAACCCCGAAAGGTGATTTCTATTTTGCGATAATCCGCCAGAAGGGCAGGCCAACAAAAGAGATCCTGAAAGATATTCTTACCGATACGATAAATGGTTTTGCCTGGCCGAAATCTATGCGCTGGGGTGATGGCGATGTACGCTGGGTACGCCCGATACGCAATATTGCCTGCGTGTTCGGCAACGAGATACTTGATATTCAATACGGTAATATAAAGGCTAATAACAAAAGCTCTGGTCACAGATTTTTAGGCAGCAGCGAAATAGATGTGAACACTTTTGATGTGTACGAGAAAGATCTTGAGCGCAATTATGTAATGCTTGACCAGAACAAGCGCAAAAAATTCATTCATGACGAGGTTTTGAAGCAGGCCTCTGCCAGAAAATTACAACTGATAGAAGATGAGCAACTACTTAACGAGGTTACCGGCCTTGTGGAATGGCCTACAGTTATGGTTGGTGAGATAGACGAAAACTTTATGCACCTGCCTGAAGAGGTTCTTATCACCACGGTACGCGTGAACCAGAAATATTTCTGCCTGCGCGATAGCAGCGGCAAACTTTCCCGCTACTTTGCATTTGCTTCTAACATGAAGCCTGCCGCGGGTGATAATGTGATAGTGGAAGGCAATCAGCGTGTTATACGCGCAAGGTTATTCGATGCAAAATTCTTCTTCCAGCAGGATAAAGAAAAAGGCCTTGAAAGCTTTATGCCTAGACTGAGCGACATGATCTTCCATGCCAAAATAGGTAATATGCTGGAACGTGCAGAGCGCATAACCGAACTTACCGGCGATATAATAAAACAAATAGGCCCCGATAAAAAAGAACTGGCGCTACGTGCCGCTGCTTTATGCAAGGCCGACCTTTCTTCCGGCATGGTGGGTGAATTCCCTGAATTACAAGGCGTGATGGGCTATTATTATGCTCTTGCCGCAGGTGAAAAAGATGCCGTGGCACATGCAATAAAAGACCATTATTCGCCGCTTGGCCCGAATGACAGAGTTCCAAAAGGCGCTGTTTCTGCTGCTGTTGCACTTGCAGATAAAATAGAAGCTATGGTGAGTTTATTCGCCGCGGGTGAGCGCGCAACGGGTAGTAAAGACCCTTATGCGCTGCGTCGTTTAGCACTTGGCGTTATACGAATAATAGAAGAAAATAATATATCTCTGGAACTTCGCCCACTGCTGAAGAAAGCATTCAAGCTACTGCCTTCTGCCGCAACTAAAGGTGTAGACAGGGAAGCTACTATAGAAGAAATAGCCGCATTTATCTCTGATAGGGTAAAACACCAGCTTAAAGCACAGGAACATCCGGCAGATGTAATAAACTGCGTTCTTAGCAGAATGGACGAAATAGATATTCTTGCGCTGAGGAACAAAGTTGTGATTCTTGCACAATATCTGCAATCTCAACCGGGCGCAGCAGCTATAGATGCCTTTAAACGCGCGCTTAACATACTTTCTATCGAGGAAAAGAAAGACGGTACGGAATACAGCCCGAAACCTTCTTCTTCTCATCTGGTGGAAGGGGCAGAAAAAGGCCTGTTCAAAGCACTGGAAGAATATGGTGATGATATAAGAAGGGCACTGAAGGAAGATGATTTCCGTCAGGCGCTGCTGGTATTTACAAAATTGCCGACATATATCAATAACTTCTACGATAACACCACCATCAATGCAGAAGACAGGAAACTGCGCGACAACCGCCTGAAGCTCTCTGCTGCAATTGTGGCCTTGTACCTGACGGTCGCAGATTTCGACAGGCTGTAGTATCAGCGCAAAATTCCGCAAATATTACTTGAAATTTCAGGTAATTATCAATAAAAGAAACCATCTTTAGAACATTTCAGGACGATGGCTTATGACTCAATGGGTATACACATTCGGAAACGGTACGGCTGAAGGCGATGGCGGCATGAAAAATCTGCTTGGCGGTAAAGGCGCCAATCTGGCAGAAATGTGCAAAGTTGGCCTGCCCGTTCCTCCGGGCTTCACCATCACCACAGAAGTATGCACCCATTACTACGCTAACGGCAAAACCTACCCTTCAGACCTACAAAAGCAGATCGAAAAAGGCATAGCCAGCATTGAAAAAGTTATCGGTAAAAAATTCGGCGATGCCAGCAACCCGCTTCTGGTTTCTGTACGCTCTGGCGCGCGCGCTTCCATGCCGGGCATGATGGATACGATTCTTAATCTTGGAATGAACGATGCAACGGTTGATGGACTGGTTAAAAAAACCGGCAATGAACGCTTTGCTTATGATTCTTACCGCAGGTTCATAACCATGTTCAGCGATGTGGTGCTGGATGTTGACCACTACCATTTTGAAGAACTGCTGGAACTGAAAAAGCAGGATAAAGGTGTATTCCTTGATACTGAGCTTGACGCCGCAGATCTGAAAGAACTGGTGGCAAAATTCAAAGCCAAGGTACAGGAAAAGACCGGCAAGCCTTTCCCGCAGGATGTGAAAGAGCAGCTTGAAGGCGCTGTTTCTGCCGTGTTCAAAAGCTGGATGAATGACCGCGCAATAACCTACAGGCGCATGTACGATATTCCGGAAAGCTGGGGCACTGCTGTTAACGTGCAGTCTATGGTGTTCGGTAATATGGGTGAAACTTCCGCTACGGGCGTTGCATTTACACGCGACCCATCTACCGGCGAGAAATACTTCTATGGTGAATACCTGATAAACGCTCAGGGTGAAGATGTTGTGGCAGGTATCCGTACCCCTCAGCAGATAACCATTGAAGGCAAAAACAAGCAGAGTTCTGACCTGCCTGCGATGGAAGAGACCATGCCGAAGGTTTACGCACAGCTGGTTGAAATATACAAAAAGCTGGAAAAGCACTACCGCGACATGCAGGATATTGAGTTCACCGTTGAAGATAACAAACTGTGGATGCTACAGACCCGTAACGGTAAGCGCACCAGCAAGGCTGCGATAAAAATAGCCGTAGATATGGTTGCAGAAGGCCTGATAAATAAAGAGGAAGCGCTGATGCGCATCAATCCGGAAGATCTGGACCAGTTACTGCACCCAACGCTGGATCCTAAAGCGAAAAAAACTGTTATAGCTAAAGGTCTGCCTGCAAGCCCTGGTGCTGCCGTAGGTAAAGTTGTATTCACTGCGAATGAGGCCGAAATAATGGCCAACAAAGGTGAATCTGTAATTCTTGTACGCGCTGAAACCAGCCCTGAAGATATTCATGGTATGGCTGCGGCGAAAGGCATTCTTACATCACGCGGTGGCATGACATCTCACGCGGCGGTGGTTGCACGCGGCATGGGCCGCACTTGCGTTTCCGGCGCTGGCAGCGTTAACATAGATATGAAAGCAGGCAAGTTCACTGCCGGTAATGTGGAAGTTAAAGGCGGCGATATAATAACCATCAACGGTTCTACCGGTGAAGTTATTCTGGGTGAAGTTGCCACAATAGAACCGGAAGTATCAGGCGAGTTCGATACGGTGATGAAATGGGCTGATGAGACCCGCACGCTGAAAGTTCGCACTAACGCAGAAACCCCGCAGGATTGCCGCACGGCTCGTAAGTTCGGCGCGGAAGGTATCGGCCTTTGCCGTACCGAGCACATGTTCTTCGACAATGAGCGTATCATTGCAATGCGCGAGATGATCGTTGCCAGCGATGTTGAAGGCCGCAAGAAAGCCATCAGCAAATTGCTGCCATTCCAGAAGAAAGACTTTGCAGATATCTTCGAGATAATGGAAGGCCTGCCAGTTACTATCAGGCTGCTTGATCCGCCTCTGCACGAATTCATTCCACACAAGGAAGAGGAATTTGCTGCTGTTGCGAAAAGCGCCGGTATTCCTCTGGAGAAAGTGAAAGCACGCTCTAACGAGCTGGTGGAGTCTAACCCGATGCTGGGCCACCGCGGTTGCAGGCTTGCCATAACTTACCCGGAACTGTACGAGATGCAGGCGCGCGCAATATTTGAAGCAGCGGTAGAAGCTAAGGCAGCGGGCAAAACCGTTCTGCCGGAAATAATGATACCGCTTGTACTTGCACCTAAAGAACTGGCTGTACTTAAAAAGCTGGTGAATGATGTTGCAGAACAGGTTTTTGCTGAGAAAAAAGCAAAGGTTGAATACCTTGTCGGCACAATGATAGAACTGCCGCGTGCAGCACTTCAGGCCGGCAAGATAGCAGAACACGCAGATTTCTTCAGCTTCGGCACGAATGACCTTACTCAAACAACGCTGGGTATTTCCCGCGATGATTCAGGTTCTTTCATACCGGCATATGTTGAACAGGGCATTTTCGAGAAAGACCCGTTTGCGGTTCTGGATGTTGAAGGCGTTGGCGAGCTTATCACTACTGCTGTTGAGCGCGGCCAGAAGACCCGCAAGGATATTAAGCTTGGCATATGCGGCGAGCATGGCGGCAACCCTCCTTCTATAGAGTTCTGCCACAATACAGGCCTGCACTATGTTTCATGCAGCCCGTTCCGTGTGCCTATTGCACGCCTTGCAGCAGCACAGGCTAAAATACGCAGCAAAACAAAACTGAAGAAAGCCGCCTAATAAACAGGCATCCTTCATCGTTCTTGCTAAGCGCTAATAATTAGAATGTTAGAAATTATTCTGCCGTTGGAACGGTAGGAGTTACCGGCTGCGCATCTTCCACCGGAGCCTGAACAGGTGCTGCAAGAGTTGCAGGAGCGCTTTGCTCCATCTCCGCAGCAGCTTCATCCAGTATAGAACCAGGCGCGTTGGTATGTGCCGCAAGATATGCAAGCACAAGGCTGTTAACAATAAATATAGTGGCAAGTATTGCTGTTACACGGGTAAAAAGGTTGGCAGATGCTCTGCCGGTAAGGAAAGAGTTAGGAGAGCCGCCACCGGTAAAGCCATCAGAGCTGGTTTTCTGAACCAGAATGATACCTATAAGTGCAACAACAACTATTATCTGTAATACGAGAAGGACTTCCATCTTAAACCTTTGAGTTTATTCAATTCCACCGGCTTTATAACGGTTTTTATATTTTATGCAAGTTCACACTTCCATAATTTTGGTGAACTTTGCCACATCAAGGCTGGCACCGCCCACCAGAAAGCCGGAAACATTTGGAATCAAAGAGATTTCCTTGCAATTAGCTTCCGTTACAGAGCCGCCGTAAAGTATTTTTGTATCAGGGCGCTTTGTCGCTATAAAGCCGTGCATCGCTTCTATTTCCGCCACAGTTGGTGTTACACCCGTACCAATTGCCCATACCGGTTCATAAGCCAATATTATATTGCCCTGCGGCAGAAAGCCCATCTGCTTTGCCACTACGGCCTCGGCATTTCCTGCTTTTCTTTCTTCCAGAGTTTCACCGATACATATTACAGGAATAAGGCCGGCACGTATTGCAGCTGCTGCCTTTTTCTGCACCAGCTCATCAGATTCCTTATGGTAATTGCGGCGCTCACTATGGCCAAGTATAACATGGGTAGCACCAGCATCTGCAAGCATTTCCGCGCTGATATCTCCGGTATAGGCACCCTTAGACTGGTCGTGGCAATCCTGTGCACCGAGCTTTATGCCGCTTCCATTAAGTTTTTTTGCGAGTAAATCCAGCAGGGTAAATGGCGGACAGATAAGCACATCATGCCGTGCAGAATGCGCCTTCACCAGCTCTTCGGCCAGTTGTTCTGCCTCTTTGCGCAGATAATTCATCTTCCAGTTTGCAGCTATAAACATATATTTTTGTGCCTCTATAAGCAAAAAGACTATAAACCACTGCTTGAAAAGCTCAAATAATTCTTTTATTCATCTTAGGCATATTTGACCTAACCAAATCAATGGCTTTTCTTTATGGTAGCAGAAATTTTACGTAGATTCATGCTTGGCGCACTGGTGCTGCTAATGACAGCAGGTGTTGCAGTGTGGGGCATCAACGACATTCTTACCGGCGGCAACGATAAAACAGTTGCAAAAGTAGGTAACAACAAAATCGGCGAGATAGAGCTGGAAGAAACCGTCCAGAACAACAGGCAGCGTCTGATGCAATCTGGCTTTACCAGCATACCGGAAGAAATGCGCGCAATGCTGAGGAACAATGCACTGGTGAACCTGATAAGTGACAGATTGCTGCAAAATGAATTCCGTAAACTGAATCTTCAGATAGACGGCAAAGAAGTACTGAAGAAAGATTATCTTTCTTCTCCGGATGTTGATAAGGCAAGGCTTCAGGCATTGATAGCTTCATACGGTGGTGAGCGTATTTTTCTTGCCCGCATAGTAAATGAAAAGAAGATAGATATAGTGCAGGGCTCTCTTACAGCCATTACTCCGGTAACAGATATGGCCGTGAACAGCGCTTACGGATTTGATCACCAGACAAGAAGCATAGAATATGTTCAGCTGGAACCTTCTGTGGTGAAGGATGTAGCAGAACCAACCGAGCAAGAATTACAAGAGTTCTACAAGACCAATAGCGATGCCTTCCTGATGCCGGAATTCCGTGATGTATCGTACATAACCATAAATGAGAAGATGCTTGAGAACCAATCTGGCGATGGTGATATTGCAACTCAGCTGCATAATCTGACAGGTGAGATACTTGACAGGGTAGCAGGTGGTGAAACTCTGGAAGAAATAGCGGCAGATCATTCCATGCAGGTTAAAAAAGCCGGCCCAATGAACAAAAACGGCATGACACCGGAAGCAGCACAAGCAACAATACCTTCTATAGAAGGATTCCTTGCAGCAACGTTCCTTACTGAAAATCAGGAGGTTTCTGATGTGCTTGAATCTGCCGACGGAAAATCTTACATGCTGCTGCGCGTTGATAACGTAACAGAAGAACGCATACGCCCTCTGGATGAAGTGCGCGGAGAAGTTACTTCAACATGGAAGGAACAACAGCGCTACATAAAGCTGAATGATCTGGCAAAGAACGCGAAGAAAGAACTTGATGAAGGTAAAACTTCTTTAGAGAAAATAGCCGCGGCTACAGGTACACAAATTCGTAGCAAAAATGGCATAAAACCAGGCAGCAACATATTCAGTCCGGAACTTGCAAAACAGGTTTTTACCCTGCGTAATGGTAGCACTACAGATGTTATAAGGGCGCAGGATGGCAGCCTTATAATTGCTCGCCTGACAGGAATAGAAAAAGCAGGTAATGCTGAAGCAATGAAGATGTTTGAATATAAATCCAAGGTGCAGGAACAGTACTCTCAAGAGATAATGGCTCAGTATCTTGATTACCTGCGTAACAAATACGGTGTAACCGTATATTAAGGCATAACATGAACCTGACACGGGAAGAATTCATCAAGAAATACGGCGAAGGAAAGAACTTCTTTCTGTACGACACCGTAGCTTCTGATCTTTATACTCCGGTTCAAACACTGCGCAAGATAGCAAAACTCAGCCCGTATCATTTACTTTTTGAATCTGTTACCGGCGGTGAAAAGAAAGGCCGCTATTCTATAATAGCGCTCGACCCCGACCTGATATGGAAATGCGAAAAGGGTAATG
>JAMHZE010000110.1:0-9559 GCA_035909535.1 Rickettsiales bacterium
GCCGCTCATATCCATAAAGCCGGAAGGTGGCATAGCCATGCCCGGTTGCATTGCAAATTGCTGGTTAGGCATTTGCTGGTTCACAGCAGTTCTAGGAGCCGCCAGATTAGGCTGCCTTTCATTTTTATCTTTACCCATTATCCACGAACAAGAGGAGAGGGAGGTTACTATTAATAAGGAAATTGCCAGTTTTTTCACGATCGTTACCCCGTTATTGGTTGTTGTTTTAACTGGGGGTGATTTAAGAATATAATTACGCGTCGTGCAATAGATTTCTTTGGTTTTTGCGGCGCAGAATTTCGGTTTTTGCGGCCAGCAGGAAAAGGCTGATGAACAGGCACAGATAGAATGCAGACATAGCCGCAAGCGGTGTCAGCATTTCCGGTGCAAGGGCAGGTTTATCCAGCCTCATAATGCTTGCAGGCTGGTGCAAGGTGTTCCACCATTTTACCGAAAACCTTATAACCGGCAGGTTCACTGCACCTATTAAAGCAAGTACTGCAACTGCTCTGGCAGCTTTCTCGTTATCGGTGAAAGAATTATATAATATATATAGTCCTGCATATACAAACAGCAATATCAGTACAGATGTCAGCCTTGCATCCCACGCCCAGTAAACGCCCCATATCGGCTTACCCCATATTGCGCCGGTTATCAGGCATATCAGGCAGAACGTTGCGCCGATAGGTATCATACTTTTCATGAATATAGCCGAGAGCGGATTCTTCCAAACTAAAAACGAAAGTGCCGAAAAGCTGATACTCAAATATATGCCCATAGAAAGCCATGCCGCAGGAACATGTACATACATTATACGAACAGCTTCACCCTGCTGGTAATCTGCCGGAGATGCCACTAGTGCAAAATATATTCCCGGTATGAACGCTATTATAGTAAGCGCACCGAATAAAGGTGCTGCTATTTTAAAGAACCTGTTGAAGCGTGATGGTGTTATCCAGTGCTGCATATATTATATTAAGATGCAACCGCATCTCCCTTAACGAATTTATCCATTACTGCGTGAACAAAGCCTGTTTCGCCACGACCAAAGAATTCCGAGGTTATCAGCAGGTACTCACTTATTATTATAGCGCGTTCGGTTTTGCTGTCTTTCAGTAGTTCAGCTATTGCGGTCATCAGTATCGCAAGCAGCAGGGGGGTCATTGTTTCTAATGTTTCGTTCTTATCCAGATATTTTTTTGCGATGGTTTCTATTCCATCTTTTTCGGTAACGGTGAAGTTCAAAAGTTCTTCGGCAAAATTCTTGCGGAACTCTATATCTTCTTTTTTTAGAATCTCTGCTGCGGAAGAAATCGCATTCTCTTTCGTTTGCCCTGCATCCATCAGCATGGAATAATAACTTTGTATCGCCAGTAAACGGGATCCGGTTTTAGGATTATTTTTTTGTTCTTTCATGTTTATTTTTTCCTGAGTTTTTTCTTCAGTTCAATAAGTTTTAGGCACGCTTCGGCGGCTTCAAAGCCTTTGTTCTTGCCCTTTGTAGAGGCTCTCGCAAGGGCCTGTTTTTTATTCTCTACAGTTAATATACCGTTACCTATGCAGGCATTTTTTTCCAGCGCCAGCTGAGAAAGTGCTCGAGCACTTTCATTACTTACAACTTCAAAGTGATATGTCTCTCCACGTATAACACAGCCAAGTGCAACATAGCCATCATACTTGCCGGAATTGACAGCGAAAGATATCACGGCGGGTATCTCCAGCGCACCCGGAACGGTAACGATATCGTATTTACAACCGTTTTTCTTTAGGCATGCTGCCGCACCCTTTGCCAGCTCGTCTGACACAACCTCGTAGAAACGGCCTTCAACCAAGAGAATTCGCATATATAAAATTTATTTCAATTCAGAAGCTTAGCTTATAAACTACCGAAAGCGAGTGTGCAACAGGTTTCTGCGATGTTCAATTGCCGGGAAAACGCAAGAAAAAAATAAAATAAATTTTTCATTTTTCTCTTGCCTTTGCTTTTAAATGGGTATTAAGTACCCTCGTAAAGCGCGGAAGGGCGCGACTTTCAACGGTCTTACCCTTTTTCGCTTGAGTTCACTTAAACCTAATAAAGGAGAAAAATCGTGAATAAAACTCAACTTATCGAAAACGTTGCTAAAATGATGAAAGGCACTAAAGCTGATGCTTCTCGTGCTGTAGATGCAGTTCTTGGTTGCATACAAGCTTCCCTGAAAGGCGGTAAAGAAGTTCGTCTTGTTGGCTTCGGTACTTTCTACGTTGCTAACCGTAAAGCTACAACTGGTCGTAACCCACGCACTGGCGCTCCTATCAAAATCAAAGCGTCTAAGCAACCTAAGTTCCGTCCAGGCAAACAACTGAAAGAAGTTGTTAACAGATAGTTTCTGGATGGCTGACGAAAGTTAGCTATTACGTATAGAGAAGGCGGTGGTTATTTCCACCGCCTTTTTTTATGCGCGTTATCCGGCCTGTAAGGCTTGTCTACAGGGCTTTGTGGCGGTTATAACTTTACTCTTTACTTTTTTCTAAAAACCTCTAAAAAGTGCATTCCGTAAGGGCGGCTAGCTCAGTTGGTTAGAGCATCTGGTTTACACCCAGAGGGTCGGGGGTTCGAGTCCCTCGCCGCCCACCAGAATAAAAACACTTCCCCCAAATAAAAATCTTCTTCCCCCCCTTCCGGCTTATCCATTGCTGTCATAATCTGTATCCATAACCAATAGCAGGAAGCGAATGCCGGATACTTACACAAAAAACCTCAATCTAAGTTATATCTATACCAACCAGGCTCAGAAAGAAGTTCTGGTGAACGAGGCGCTGCTAAAAATAGATGCGTTGCTCAACACTGGCGCAAAAAGCCGTGCGGTCAATACCCCTCCTGTAAGTCCGTCTGAGGGAGATCTGTATATCATTCCTTCTCCTGCCTATGGTGCTTGGGCGGGGCATGGCAATAAAATAAGCTATTACCATCCTTCTAAAGGCTGGGTAATAATTCAGCCTAATGAAGGAATTACACTATGGGTAGCAGATGAAGATAAGCTTTATGCGTTTAACGGCACTTTATGGGCAGCAGCAGGTGGCGGGGAAACAGCTGATAAATTTGGTATCAATGCCACGGCAGATAATTCCAATAAGCTCGCAGTGAAGTCAGATGCGGTGCTGTTCGACCATAACGGTACAGATTCCCGTGTAAAGGTAAGCAAGGCGGCAGCGGGCGATACCGCATCACATCTGTTCCAGAACAATTATTCCGGCAGGGCAGAATTCGGTTTATGTGGTGATGATGATTTTCATATCAAGGTCTCGGCAGATGGCAGCTCGTGGAGCGAGGCTCTGATAATAAACCGAGCCACTGCCGCAGTAACACCTGGCCAGCCGGCTAAAACCCGTATCGCATTTAACATTCTTCGCGGCATTGTTCAGCCGGAAACCCAGGCGTTGATGGAGGCGATGACAAGCGCGCCAAATCGCAAGCGTACTTTTCTTATAGATGATACGATAAGCGTTCTGAAAGAAAAGGATTTGTGGAACAAGCTGGATCTGTTGTATATACTAGCTGCGCATGATTCCCAGTCGGCGAAACTAAACTGGAAGAACCCGTCTCTCTACAATCTTGCAGAATATAATAGCCCAACATTCACTGCTAATCAGGGTTTTACAGGCAACGGTACCAGCGCATATCTTGATAGCGGCTTTAATGTTTCTTCTGCGGCTGGACGCGTTATTTCCCAGAACAGTGCCCATATCTCTGTGTACGCAATAACAGGGTCGGCAACATATGCCATGGATGCCGGTCTGGATACTGCTAACAATCTTCGTGTTATGGCGCGCAGTTCTTCTACTAATCTTGCCACCGTCAACAGTGCTACAAACATAACCTGGTCAGCCGGAGCTGCTCCTAATTTTGTAGTTGCAACCCGTAATGATGCTACTAACGTTACAGCCTATGAAGATGCTGCCTCATCTAGTGGTGCGGCTACTTCTGCTGCTATTCCAAGTGCAAATTTTGTTATATTGCGTGCTACAGGGGTTTATACAGATAGAAGAGTGGCAATGGCAAGTTTAGGTAGTGGTCTGTCGCTTCAGAATGCGGCTGATATAAGGGCTGTCATGACAAACTACCTGACCAATGTAGGAATTGTTGTTTAGGCTGTAATATCTATCTCTGGCGCTATTCTGCGACCTATCCATTTTACTGCCGAACTTTGGGAGTCAAGGAAGAACTGGCTAGGGAAGTTGTGCAGTTTTTTTGCCTTTTTTGGGCTCATTATACGTGCAGAGGTAAAGGCAAATACCTTATATGATATCTTCTTCTTTATTTTTTTATCCAGCTCATAGGCATTGATAGTATCTGTATACTTCGTTTTTTTACCTTTTATCTGCCAGTAGTTGCGGTAGCGGTCAAATAGGATGCTGTGATCTGGTAGATTGATCTCAGGGCCAAATCTTTTCTCCTCATACCCTGGTATACGTAAAATATGATAGCGCAATTTTTGCAGGCGTGAGCGCATAGAGGTCTCTGTAGCAACGGTAGCTTCTGCATGCCATTCAGCAAAGCTGTAAAGGCGATTTATAATGTAGCTGTAAAAACGCTTACATTTTTCATGATCAACATCAGGTGTTCCCTTAGCCAGTGTTGCGCTTAGGGTCGTGGCATCTTCAAAGCGGTAGTTTACGCCATCAATGGCATAAAAGCATTTTCCGTAATAAAAAACAGGCTTGCCAAAGGCCATTGCTATCATACCCGTGCCAGAATTGAATAGCGCTACAGCGTTTGCCGCTTCAAGCAGGTCATTTATATGCAGGCTTCCTGCAATTATTGCATTTGGTATATCGGTATCATTAAGTGCAAGCGGGTGCTTCTTGTAAACCATTACCCAGTCTTCCGGCAGTCCGCAGGCGAGTTTTTTCAGTTCTTCTAAGTAATCGGCATAGCCCCGGCCTGCTTCCGAGAAGTAAGATGTGACCGTATCGTCAGATAGCTGCAGAGGAACAAATAATATCTTTTTATTACCCTGTATGCCAAGCTTTAGGCGTAACTCATTTGCGTTTATACGCTCATCTTGTTTTTCCAATGCCTTTTCGCCAAATCTCAGATTACTCATGTAATCATCTACACCCTGTCTCTCTGCCTCAGATATAGGATGGTTCCATTTATCTTCTTTGTAGCTGTTGCTTTCCACGCATAGGCCGTCAGCATCAAAGTATATGGTGCCTGGTAAAGCTCCTCTTTCTGCTACCATGGGGGCGTCGTGTGGATGCTGCTTTTAAAAGATTCTCTCTGAGGAATAAAAGCTTTTACCTTGTTCCCCTACAGCTAGACAGGGATAGCCAGATATCAGTTCATTCAGATCTTTCCGGCATGGCAGAATTCGCCGACAGGGTGATGCAGAGCTTCAAAGCCAAGGCTCCTGCTTCAGATATTCTTGTATTTAAGAACCACCCGCTGGATTGTGGTTGCCGTAAAATGAAGGCGACCATACTTGCTCTCGCATCAAAGCACGGCCTTTCAAAAAGGCTGGTGTTCATAGATGCGGGAAAGCTGCCATATCTGCTTGCCTGCACAAAAGGTGTAATAACTGTCAACAGTACGGCTGGCCTTTCTGCCATTACTCATAGCAAAAAGCTGATAGCGCTTGGCCGCGCAATATATAATTTTGAAGGTCTTACCTATCAGGGCAGCCTTGATGATTTCTGGAATGCTGAATACACGCCTAATATAGGTCTGCTGCATAAATTCCGTCAGTATCTGCTGGAAACAAGGCAGGTTAACGGCTGCCATTACAGCGCGGGCGGCAGAAGGATACTGGCAGATAATCTGTTGAAGGTATTTGGCTTTTACCAGTCAGAAAGCAACGTTATCCATGCAGATTTCCGTGGCCTGCGTCAGATGCGTTTTACAAAACGTAAAGCCTAGCGCAGCGCCTGTTCAAGGTCAGCTATCAGGTCTTCAGCTTCCTCTATCCCCACAGAAAGCCTTATCAGCCCATCTTCAATGCCAACGGCCTTGCGTTGTTCCGCCGGTATGGAAGCATGCGTCATAATTGCAGGGTGTTCTATAAGGCTTTCAATACCGCCAAGGCTTTCAGCCAGTGCAAATATTTTGCATTTCTCCAGCATTTTGCGCGCATCTTCCAGCCCGCCTTTTAGTATAATGGTTATCATTCCGCCAAAAGCTGCCATCTGTTTTTTAGCTACAGCGTGCTGCGGGTGGCTTGGCAGGCCTGGGTATATAACCTTACCAACCTTAGGGTGTTTCTCCAGCCACTCGGCTATCTTCATGGCGTTCTCGCTATGGCGCGCCATGCGTATGCCAAGTGTCTTCAGTCCACGATGCGCTAAAAAGCTGTCAAAAGGCCCAGCAATAGAGCCAATTGAATTTTGCAAAAAGCCGATACGCTCTGCCAGTTCCTTGTTCTTGCCAACAACTGCAACGCCGCCAACAACGTCCGAATGCCCGTTAATATACTTGGTGGCAGAATGTACCACCACATCAAAACCATGATCAAGCGGCTTCTGTATGTAAGGTGATGCAAATGTATTATCGCATACGGTAATTATATTTTTGCCCTTTACCGCTGCCGTAATAGCGCTTAAGTCTGCCAGTTTCAGCAGGGGGTTGGTAGGGGTTTCAACCCATATCATACGCGTGGTCGGCTTTATCGCTGCCTTAACCTTCTCAATGTCAGAAAGGTCAACAAAGGTAATATCCATATTCGCGGTAATGCGCTTTACTTTATCAAGCAGGCGGAACGTGCCGCCGTAAAGGTCGTCAGATGCAATTATATGGCTGCCCGCCGGACGCACATCCATCACCGTGCTGCTTGCCGCCATGCCGGAAGAGAATGCAAAGCCGTGCTCGCCGTTCTCCAGCGCTGCTACTGCGCGCTCATAGGCGTAGCGTGTCAGGTTGTGGCTGCGCGCGTAGTCATAGCCTTTATGTACACCAGGGCTGCTCTGCACGTAGGTAGATGTCGCATATATCGGGGTAATAACCGCGCCTGTAACATCGTCTTTTATCTGGCGTGCGTGTATCGCCTTGGTCGAAAAGCCTTTTATATTATCTGACATTTTCCGCTCTCCTTTTCAGAAAGTTGATGAAATCCATTTTGGTTATTATGCCTTCAAACTCGCCTTCATGCATAATTATCGCCACCATGCCGCGGTTAAGAATGCTAAGCACTTCATTGGTGCTGGCCTTTGCTTCCAGCGTTTCCAGTTTGCTGGTCATGCAGCTGCTTACCGGCGCGCTAAAGTTCCTCTCATTCAGGTTTATGCTACCCAGAATGTCAGATTCACCTATTATGCCCACCAGTTTTTTATCCTTAACAACAGGCAGCTGAGAAACATCATTACTGCGCATACGCTTGTAAGCCGCAAAAACCGAATCGTCCGGAGATGCGCATATAACAGCGCCATCTTTGTAGCGGCGCATTATCATATCGCGCAGGTCATTGGTTTTTGTGCGTTCCTGCATGCCCTGATCTATCAAGAAAAAGTCGTTGTACACTTTCGAAAGATACTTGTTACCCGTATCGCAAACAAAGGTAACAACTTTCTTTGGAGTCTTTTGTTCGCGGCAGTAGCGTAGTGCGGCGGCTAAAAGCGTTCCGGTGGAAGATCCGCCAAGTATGCCTTCTTTCTGTAGCAGCTCGCGCGCGGCCAGATAGCTGTCCTTATCCGATATCGCATAAGCATCTTTTATCAGGCTCATATCGCAGATAGATGGAATGAAATCTTCGCCGATACCTTCTATCAGCCAGCTGCCAACTTCGGTCATCTTGCCGGTTTTTACCAGCGGAGTAAGTATAGAACCTATCGGGTCAGCCAGTATCATCTCGGTAGAAGGAGAGGTTTTTTTGAAGAACCTGCCAAGGCCGGTCATTGTACCGCCAGAGCCTATACCCGATACAACTGCATCAACATCATGGTTCATATCTTCCCATAGTTCAGGGCCTGTCCATGTTTCATGAGTTTCAGAGTTCGCCTCGTTAGAGAACTGATTCACATAAAAAGCGCCGCGTTCATTCGCCATACGTTCCGCAATATCCTGATAATATTCAGGGTGGCCTTTACCCACGTCAGAACGCGTCTGCACAACTTCAACGCCCATTGCGCGCAGCAAAAATATCTTCTCGTTACTCATCTTGTCAGGTATCACCAGTACAAGCTTATAACCTTTCTGGCCTGCTATAAGCGCAAGGCCAATGCCTGTATTGCCCGCAGTTGCCTCAACTATCGTGCCACCCGGTTTCAGCCTGCCATCGCGTTCAGCAGCTTCCACCATTTTCAGGGCAATCCTGTCCTTTATCGACCCGCCCGGGTTCTGGTTTTCCAGTTTTAAAAACAGCCTGCATGGGCCGGTATCAATGTTACGCACTTCAATAACAGGGGTATTGCCAATGGTTGCCAGTACGCCCTTATACTCTGCTACATGTTCACTTCTTTTTCTTGCCGCTTCTGCCATCATCTACTCCTGAAATTGTTTTGAATATAATACTGCGTATTCACCGTTCTTCTCAAGCAGCTCTTTATGGCTACCATGCTCGGTTATCTTACCTTTGTTCAGCACGAAAATCGTATCGGCATTCATCACGGTTGCAAGCCTGTGTGCAATAACCATAGTGGTCCTGCCTTCCATCAGCTTATCCAACGCTTGTTGCACCAGCTTCTCCGATGCAGGGTCAAGCGCAGATGTCGCCTCATCCAGCAGAAGGATAGGGGAGTTCCTCAAAATCGCGCGTGCAATAGAAAGCCTCTGCCTCTGGCCGCCGGAAAGCTTGCCGCCGTTCTGGCCGATGCGCGTATCATAACCGTTTTCTGCCGCGATAATAAAATCATGAGCCTCTGCCAGTTTTGCGGCTGCTTCGATTTCCGCATCCGTAGCATCTTTCCTGCTGTAGCGGATATTCTCGCGTATCGTATCGTCAAAAAGCTGAACTTCCTGCCCCACGAAAGACATCTGTTCCCGCAAAGATGCTATCGTAACATCGCGTATATCCGTACCATCAACAGTCACCTTGCCTTCCGTCGGGTCGTAAAAGCGCAGCAGCAGGTTCATAATGGTAGATTTGCCGCTGCCGGAATGCCCTACAAATGCATATCTGCCGCCGGCCTTCAGTTTAAAATCAATGTTATCGAGTGCCGCGCGGCTTTCGTTATAACCAAAGCTTACACCACTAAAGCCTATATCGCCGCTCACCCTGCCAAATGCGGTTGCATCAGGCTTATCGGTTATCTCATTCTGCCTGTCCAGCAGCGCAAATATACGTTCTGCACAAACAAGGCTGGTCTGTAGCTGTATATTCAAACTGCCTACAGATTTCAGCGGCTTATACGCCATCATCATCGCCGCGAAGAAAGAGAAGAAGCTACCAGGAGTGGCATCACCGCCCACTACCAGAGAACCGCCATAGAACAGCACCGCTGCCGTACCAACGCCTATCAGAAACTCATTCAGCGGCCCGGGAATGTTAGATGCGCGCGAAACCCGCCAGTAGTTATTATAAATATCGTTCAGGCTGCGTCTCATGCGGCTTATTTCGTATTCTTCCGCATTGTAAGATTTTACAACCCT
>JAMHZE010000111.1:0-9900 GCA_035909535.1 Rickettsiales bacterium
CCCTTCCCTGCTTTCTACCGGACAGGCGGTGCGTACCACCTCTACCGGCACGAACACTGTATACACCTATGAAATGGGCATGGGCGCGAACCAAGCCTTACTTAACATGATGTCTTTGCAGAATACGAATATAAGATTCGGTTCAACAGGCGGCATGCCGGAACTTTCTACGACGCTTAATGCATTTGCATCTGAGATATACAGCTATGCGGCAAGCCTTGCTAATACTGCCAGCGCCGAAAACCAGAAGAATACGGTGTTGAGCGAATCACTGCAAAGCAAGTTCGATGATATATCCGGCGTGAATCTTGATGAAGAGCTGGGACAGACCATTTACATACAGAACGCATATAATGCCGCCGCCCGCGTGATGAGCATTGTACGCGAGATGTTCGGTAAGCTTGAAGATATATTAACGTAAATTAAGAAGGTAGCTTATGCCAAGTTCAATACAGATGTTCAATCAGGCGATCTCGGATTTTAAACGCCTTCAGGGATCACTGGTGCAGAAACAGGCGCTGATAGGCGCCGACAGTAAAGCCAGCACCTTTGCGCAGTTCGGCAATGATATTAACATTGTACAAAGCTATCAGTTCTCTATCGACCGATCTGACAGATACCTGACAAGCATTGCAGATGCACAACGCAAGAATGATACAATCCATCAGGCGCTAAGCCAGCTTATAGAGATAGCTTCTACATTCAAACAGAACATAGCACTGGAAGGCAGCGCTACAAGCGGAGCCGCCAACAATCTTTCGCAACAGGCCAATGCAGCATTAGATAATATACGCGGCGCACTGAACACCAAAGATGGCTCGAACTATATGTTCTCCGGCTCTAAAACAAATGTTGAACCTGTAGGAGACATGAAAACCCTAAGCAATATGAGCGGCAGCGAAACAACAGCCAGCTATTATAACGGCGATAACTTTACTATGGAGGTAGATGTTTCTGCCAGCATGAGAATAAGCTACGGCATCAATGCATCAGACCCTGCGTTTCAGAAACTTATCGGCGCGCTAAACATGGCAAAACAGGCCGAAGGCAATAACGGCACCGGTCTTGTAGAAGCAGGCGCAATGCTGGATGAGGCCATAAATGAGATAATAACCATGCAGGCACGCGTAGGTGATAACGCACGCATAATGAACAACAGCGCATCTGCACACCAGTCTGCCAAAGCAAACTTTCAGGAGAAATACGACGCAATAAATTCTCCGGATATAGTACAGCTTACCATTGAAGCATCTCAAGCTCAGGCAACACTGGAAGCATCTTTCATGATATTTTCAAGGATGTCTGCCCTTAACCTTGCAAATTACTTGTAATCAACCTTCTCATAGGAGTATAATATATGTTAGCTACAACAGAGTTTTCAGGAAAAATGACCGAAAGACAGCCTAACATAACCGGCAGCAGTACCATGGAGATAAAAAGCCGCTTCGGTGAGCTTGTGGCAGATGTGAGCAAGGCCATATACTTCCCTAAAGGCATTCTTGGCTTCCCTGAGGACCTGCATTTTTCACTGATGAACTTTCCTGCGGTGAACGAACAGCTGAACAGCTTTAAAATTCTGCAATGCCTGAATGACCACTCAATTTCCATTCCGGTAATGCCTGTGAACTTTGACAACAGGTTTATCGAAACCGCAGACATGGAAGAATGCCTGAAAGCCGTAGAGGTAAAGAAAGAGAACCTTGCGCTGCTGTTCATCATGTCTTCAAGCAAGCAGATCGATGGCGCTTACAAGCTGTTCATTAACGTTAAAGCCCCTATTGTTGTGGATACCAGCCTGCAAATGGCAGTGCAATACGTGTTCACCAACAATAAGTATGATATTCGCCAATCTCTTGATTCTGGCGTGAACTAGGCTATCATACGCCTTATGAAATACGATAACGGCAATATTTTTGCAAAGATTCTGCGCGGCGAGATACCGTGCAAAAAGGTTTTTGAGAACGAATTCTGCCTCGCCTTCCACGATATTGCGCCTGCCGCACCTGTGCATGTGCTGGTGATACCTAAGGCAGAGTTCATATCGTTCAACGACTTTGCGGCAGGAGCCGATGCAAAATTAAAAGACGGCTTTTTCCGTTCGGTACAACTAGTGGCTGCCCAGCTTGGGCTGGAAGAAGGTGGCTACCGCGTGTTGTTCAATCACGGCGCAGATGCATCGCAGACCGTGTTCCACTTCCATGTACATATACTGGGCGGCAAGCCGCTTGGCGCGCTGGTTGCTTGACTTGCAGGCAGATATTGATTAGCCTTGCTGTTTGAGAGAGGGACTCTATGCAGAAATCTAATTACAAAACAAATGGTTTTACACTGGTAGAGCTGGCGATTGTGCTGGTGATAATCGGCCTGCTGGTGGGCGGTGTACTGCAAGGGCAAGAGCTGATAAAACAGGCGCAGATTCGTAACCATATAAAAGCCGTTAATGAATTAAAGCTGGCAGTTGCTACGTTTCAAACAAAGTATGATGCATTGCCCGGGGATATTAAAAAACCGGAAAGGTTCTTCCCGGCATGCGATAATTCAGTAGAAGGTGGCGTTGATACATTTAGGGGGGATGGCAATGGAAGGATAGAACAGTATAGTTCTGGAGGCGGCGGTTATGAGACCTATTGCGTTTGGTTTCACTTATACCACTCCGGCATATATAGGGTGGCTGAAGGGCCTAAAGAAAATAAAGTTGATGAGGGAAGCAGCTGGCCACCTGCTGATGTAAATTTTGCAACTCACGCTTTTTTTTATATGGTCTGGCCAACCGATAAATCTCTGGTAGCGGAACTGGGCTACCAAGATCAAAATCATGCTAGCGCCAGGTTCTTAAAAAAAACCAACAGACATGAGCTAGCTGTTTGGGGTGAAAATTCCGGCCTTCGTCCAGATATAGTACACAGCATTGATAGTAAACTTGATGATGGAAAACCTGCCACAGGTATTGTTAGGGCGCTGGTTGCCTTAGCGCTGGATGACTTAAGTATGCAGGGAATTTGTTATAATCCCATCACAATGGTGGGCATGGATATAGCAACCGCCCACCCTGCACTTGATGCAGCATATGATGTTGCTGAAGAAGCAAAATCCTGCTGGGTATCTTTTGCGTTATAGCAATATGAGAGTTAGTGACGAGCGCTGAAATTGAGTGGATTTTGCCTCAGCTACAGGCGGATATTGGCCTGCCTTACCCCTTCCCGGCTTTTGGCATTTGAATAAAAACCCTGCCCCGCTATGATGGGCTTATGAAAGTAGCAAAGGCCAGAGGCATTTTTGACATAAGCATCTATGAACAGTATCTCATAGGCAGAATGATGATGCCGTTTCTGGTAATAACCATGGCAATTACCGGTATTGCGTGGCTTTCGCAAAGCCTGAAGTTCATCGACTTTATAGTTAACAAAGGCCTGAACGTGGGCGCGTTCTTCTACCTTTCTATGCTGCTGCTGCCGAGCCTGCTGTGGATAATTGTTCCCGCCGGAACGTTCATTGCCGTAATATATGCCTATAACAAGCTTTATGCCGATAGCGAGCTGGTGATATTCCGCTCTACCGGCGTGGATAACAAAGGGCTGATGCGCCCTGCCCTGATATTCTGCCTGCTGACAACGCTAATCAGCTACGCAATTTCTATGTATATGCTGCCGGCTTCTTACCGCGCATTTAAAGATATGCAGATACATATTCGTAATAACTACGCAAGCGTGCTGCTACAGCCGGGCGTGTTTGTTAACCCTACAGCCGGGCTTACCGTTTACGTAAAAGAGAAGGATGCGCTGGGCGCGCTGAAAGGCCTGATAGTACATGACAGCCGTAACAAAAGCAAACGCTACACCGTAACCGCGCAGGAGGCTATTCTGGAGGAGACACCGAAAGGCCCGGTATTTGTACTGCGCAACGGCAGCCATCAGGAATACAATACTAAAACAGGCCAGTTCAACCTACTGTATTTTGACAGCTACAATCTTGAGCTTGATATATTCAATCAGGAAATGATACAGCGCAGATGGCGTGAAGCGCCGGAGCTTTATATGCATGAGCTGTTCTTCTCGGACAATCCGCAGGAAAAAGAAAGGCTGAAGCAGATATCGGAAGGCCATTACCGTATAACATGGCCGCTATATAATACGCTGCTGACGCTGATAGCGCTGATACCTTTTACCAAAGGACAATTCTCGCGCCGTGGTAATACCAAGCGCATATTAAGAACATCTATACTGGCGATAGGAATTATTATTCTGGCACTTTCGTTGAAGAACGTGACCGCCAAGAATATATACCTGAATGGACTGGCCTATGCCCTTGCACTTGGCGGAATATTCTTCTTTTACAAATATCTGGCAAGCGATAGCATTAAAAAGAAAGACTAGCTGCGGTAATCTGCGTTGATAGAGATATAACCGTGGGTGAGATCTATAGTGTAAACCTTCGCGTAGCCGTTACCCACCGCAACATTAACATTGATATCTATATTGCTGTTCTTCATGTAGGCCTTCGCGGCTTCCTCAGAATACTTAGGGCTTAAAGCGCCGTTCTCGGCCACCGAAACATTACCGAGTGATATAGAGGTTTTATCTTTATTCGCAGGCTCACCCGATTTACCCACCGCACCAGCGATACGACCCCAGTTAGGATCTTCCCCCGCTATGGCGGTCTTCACCAGCGGCGAGTTGGCTATGGCAAGCGCTATCACACGCGCGGAATCATCGTTCTTCGCGCCGGATACTTCTATAGTGACGAACTTGGTTGCGCCCTCACCATCTTTCACTACCAGCTTGGCGAGTTCTAAGTGAACCTCGAGGAACTTCGCGCGGAAATCAGCAAAGTCTTTATCATCTATATTTGTGACCTCTGCATTGCCTGCCTTGGCAGTTGCGAAGGAAAGTATGGCATCAGAAGTAGATGTATCGGAATCTACGGTGATAGCGTGGTAGGTTTTGCCGACAACTTCTGCATGAAGCTGGCGCAGAACCTCTGCGCTGATAGCAGCATCTGTGAACACAAAACCGAGCATGGTTGCCATATTTGGCGCTATCATACCGGAGCCTTTTATTATACCCGCCAGTTTAACTTTTTTGCCCGCAATAACGGCTTCACGGTACACAGCTTTGTTGAAGGTATCTGTAGTGTTGATAGCGGTGCAGGCATCGTTCCAGCTTGCGGCTTCCAGCTTACTATCCATTGCTTCCAGCAGAAGATCATCTTTTATCGGCTGGCCGATTATACCTGTTGAGGCGATATAGACCTCTTCCGGTTTGCAGCCGGAAAGTTCCACCGCTTTTTTAACGGTGACATCTATTGTTTTTACGCCCGCAGCGCCAACGCACACGTTGGAGTAACCGCTATTGACCACCAGCATACGCGCCTTGCCATGCGGCAGGATTTTACGGCACCATATTATAGGTTCACCCGGAATTGTATTGCTGGTAAGCAGGCCGGCAACATTTGTGCCTTCCGCCAGCTTTGCCACGAAGAGATCGAGCTTTTTATAACGCATACCTGAACGCGCAGCAAACACCTCTACCCCATCTATGGACGGAATTTGTGGGAAATCAGTAGCAAAAGGCGATGGTTTTAATGACATTTTTGGCTCATTTCTGCGGTTTGTTAAAAAATCCGTTGAATTTTTATACCAAAGTATTAAACTTTAATGTTACGCGAAAGATTTTAATTTCAACAATTATTTCAACCAGTTAGAATCTGCGGGTTTTTATATGCAACTAAAGGCAAAGTCAAATGGATTTTTAGCGCTGCTTGCGGCTCCGTTTCTGCTGACCGCCTGCATGATGCAGGACCACGCAGGCAAAAGCTATACTTCTTCTGAAGAAGGCTACGAAGTTGCCGTTGCACAGGAAGTGAACAAACGATCTGCCAGAAGCGGCCGCGGCAGTGGCGCTAACTCTCTGGCCAATGTTACTGTTCCGGTGATAGTGAACAATCCTTACGCGCTGGGACAAAGCTTAGGCATGACCAACGCGCCTGCACCTAACACGTATTCATCTTACGGCAATCCGTATGGCGGGCTTAACAGCGCCGTTATACAGCAAGGCGTATTTGCCCCGGGCGCTATTCCTGCGGCACAATATCCAACATATGGCGGCACTAATATATATAGTCCGGCTACCAGATAATATCTAAACAGAGGGGTTTTATAATGAGCGTTCCAGACTTTTTAAGAAACTTTGTTCCTTCATCTTTTTTCAGCTCTGGCAGCCAGCCAAAACCGGTAACAGACCCGAAAAGCATAACCAACCCCGATAAGATAAGCGCACTGCTGGAAAAATGCCTCGCCAACGGAACCATGAAAAAAGCCGAAGGTTTGGAAGGCGTTTTTGTTTCCAGCGATGCCAGTATATCAGAGCAAGATGGAGTTACCCGCATCTCTGCTCCGTCAAAAAACTCGGTGGTGATAGTTTTACAGACACCTGAGAACAAGTTTGTTGATATACGCGCAGGCATGGTTATAGCCGGTGGCGACCTTAACTTTGGCTATGGCGACAACCAGCCTAACACAGGCGCACTTTCTGTACATACCAGAAACTTTATTGTTTCTGATGGCGCAGCAGTGAGAAGTGAAAAACTTACCCTTATGGCAGATAATGTACTGATGGGTGAAAAAGCAAGGATACGGGTAGAAAAACGTCCTAGCAAGTTCAGCAACATTCCGGGCGGGGATATAGTTATAAGAAAAGATGACGGAGTAGTGCTTATCGGAAAAGATGCACAGATAAGCTCCAGCACAAATTTTTCGATCAATACAGTGCCGGAATACACAGCCTATGTGCATTTTGAAGGAAGAAGCGAACATGCTCCGGCAGGCATAAACTGCAAAGACCACTACCTGCATCAGGCGGAAGTTATGCACAGCTACAGCAATGCCAGACCAGGTGAACACGCTTATGTAGAAGCACGCGGCCACGCCCTTACGCCAGATACCGAACAGGGTCTGCATGAATGGCGTACACGGAATGAACCAGCGGCACTAAGCAAAAAACCTCTGTCGATAAATATGGACAGAAGCGGCTATGTTCAGAATTTAATTACAAAAGTTCAGAAAGAGGCGCTGAAAGTGCTTGAGAACCTTGCTGAAAAAACCACAGGCCAAACTCTGGGCTAACATGGTTAAGATTCATAAATCTTCATGGCAGGAAATGCTGGGGCTGAAAAGGCCAGAGAAGCCTGAGATGGAAGCTTATATATTCCAGCCGCTGAATTCTGCCTTTGCGGATATTTACACCTCTGAAAAATACAAGCTGACATCATCTGAAAAACTGAGGCGCGACAACCCTGAAGCAGTAGCACATACGCTGGCATGGGGGCGGGCAATAGGAGTTTTTGAGGATTTCTGTAACGGCATGCCCTCTCCCGGCGATAAACTGAAGAAAAACGAAGTGCTTCAATTTATTGAAGCAAGAGAAGGAAAAGAAGATTTTAAGGCGCATCTGAAAAACTTTATACGCTACAAGAAAATTGAAGGTAGCGAGATAGAGCGCGCACGCTGCGAGGCGCTGAATATTGATGCCAGAGGCAGGTAAGCCAACTGGTTTATGCAAACTTTGGATAATAGCCACCAACCTGGCTTTTTTCTTGATTGGAGAGGGCGCATAAGGCTTTCTTATTTCTACACCCTGAAAAGAGATAAAAGAGAGAATAAAATGAAGAAATTAAGGAATGGCGGGTTTACGCTGGTGGAGCTGGCGATAGTGCTGGTGATAGTTGGCCTGCTGGTGGGCGGCGTGTTGCAAGGGCAGGAGCTGATAAAACAGGCAACTATAAACAAGCATATTGCATCGATACGTGAGGTTGACCTTGCTTTAAAAGCATTCCAGGCAAAATATGACGGGCTGCCTGGTGATATAAGAAGGCCGGAAAGGTTCTTTCCGGATTGCGGCGGCATAGCAGGTGATGGAAATGGCGTGATCAGCCAGGATTATGGAGAAAATCTCTGCGTGTGGTTCCATTTGTACCACGCAGGGCTTTACCACCCTATAGGATTTAATAATGAAAATATAGAAGTTGAAGGATTTATGTGGGCAAAATGGCCGGTAATTCCTATCGGAGCAGAGGTTGCCTGGCTTGTAAACCAGGTAGGGAGCGATGCCAGCAGCGCCTATAAAAATATAAACAGCAATGCTTTGCGACTTGCTGAAGGTACCGATGCTTTTTCTCCTCCTACAATGTATGATATTGATAGAAAAATGGATGACAGCAAAGCAGGAACAGGGGTGATACTTGCCATGGCCAGTGGCTTTGCAGAATTGGATGAAGAAACCGGAGAGCCTAGAAAATGTTTTGATAACGAGGTGATCGAAGACATTTATGGCCAGCCTATAACTACGCTTGATTCTAACTATGTGATATCTGAGCCCAGCAAGACCTGCTGCCTGATATATAAGATGAAATAGGCGTATAAAGATTTTTGCGTGTCTTAACTACTTGCGGCGTTCCAGCTCGCGCCAGCCGATATCTTTACGGAAGAACAGGCCTTTTGAAACTATTGCGTTAACGCATTTATAGGCGGCATCGCAGGCATCTTTTATCGTGGCGCCCCTGCCCGTTACACCAAGTACACGACCACCGCTGGAAACCAGCTTGCCGTTTTTAACTGCGGTGCCCGCATGGTAAATAGTAGTGCATGGCACAACCGATGCGGCGGAGAGTTCTATCTCATGGCCTTTCTCGTAAGCTTCCGGGTAGCCGTTAGCAGCCATTACCACGCATAGAGCGTAGTCTTTAGAGAAACGTATATCCTTAACTTCGCTCAGGCGCTTATCAGCAGCCTTGAAAAGTATTTCCACCAGATCGGATTCAAGGCGGGCGAGTATGCATTGCGTTTCCGGGTCACCCATGCGGATATTATATTCCAGCAGCTTCGGGTTGCCGTGACGGTCTATCATTACACCTGCGAACAGAAAGCCTTTATACGGAATACCATCTCGCGCAAGGCCGTTGATGGTTGGCTCTATCATCTGCTTCATCACCTTCATGCGGACGAAATCTGTAACGATAGGCGCAGGGGAATATGTACCCATACCGCCTGTGTTAGGGCCTTTATCGCCATCAAAAGCGCGTTTGTGATCTTGTGCAGAGCCGAATTCCACAACGTGGCGGCCATCTGATATAACAAATAAACTTGCCTCTTCGCCTTCAAGGAATTCTTCTATCACCACCTTTTTACCGGCATCACCGAACTTACCGCCGAAGGCTTCTTCTATCGCCTGATTGGCCTCTTCCGGGTTCATGGCGACGGTAACGCCTTTGCCCGATGCAAGACCATCTGTTTTAATAACGATAGGTGTGCCCTGCTCGCGCACATATATTTTTGCCTTATTGGCATCGGTAAAGGTTTGGTAGTTAGCAGTTGGAACACCGTATTTTGATATTACCGACTTCATGAAATCTTTAGAGCCTTCCAGCTGGGCAGCTGCCTTTGATGGCCCGAATACTTTTATGCCGTTATCTTCCAGCAGGTCTGCAAGACCTTCTACCAGCGGAGCTTCCGGCCCTATCACTACAAGGTCTATCGCCTTATTGCGGCAGAACATCAGGATAGCGGCAAAATCTGTCTGGTCTATATCTACGCCCTCGGCATCGTGGTTGATACCGCCATTGCCCGGCAGCGCATAAAGCTTTTTTAACAACGGCGAGCGCATAAAGGCCTTTGCCATTGCGTGTTCCCTGCCGCCGCTACCTATTAAAAGGATGTTCTTTTTGCTCTGCATACAAGGCTACTCGCTTTTATCTTCCTCTATCTTGCGGGTAATGACCCATTGCTGCAATATCGAAAGGATGTTGTTCCATATCCAGTATATTACAAGGCCGGATGCAAAACCAGCGAATACGAACAGGAATATCCAAGGTAGCCACGCCATGATGACGCGCTGTGTTTCATCTGCC
>JAMHZE010000112.1:0-2003 GCA_035909535.1 Rickettsiales bacterium
TAAGATAAAAAATTAGTTAGCTTGCTAACAATTTATCCAGCCCGCCTTGTTTGTCTAGCGCGTACATATCATCAAAGCCGCCAACATGGGTGCCGTTAATGAATATCTGCGGAACAGTTTTTCTGCCGCCGCTTTTTTCCATTAACTCTATGCGCAGCTCATCAGAATTTGTCACATCTATTTCGTTAATTTCTGTAAAGCCTTTGCGTTTCAGCAATTCCTTTGCTTTCACGCAATAGGGGCAATAAGTGGTTGTATACATAGTTATATTAGGCATTTATTAACCTCTCAATCCGGTTGCGTTTATACAATTTTTATGTTAAAATTAGTTAAAATACCATTAATTTTGCTAGAGTTAACGGCATTTTCCGAGGGGAAAGGGTACAGAATGTTTAGCAAAAACACAAGAGGCTTCACACTTATAGAGTTGACCATCGTTCTGGTCATCATAGGTCTTCTTGCGGCTGCAGTAGCCGGTGCCAATGGCCTTGTCCAGTCCAGCAAAGTATCAACGGTAATCTCAGAACTTGCATATTTTACCTTCGCGGAAGAATCCTTCTTTGATAAATATAAATACCGTGCAGGTGATCTTCCTTCTCAGTACAGGGTGGGTAATTTCTCTGGTAACTCCAACCAAGACTATTGTGAAGATATACTAATGTTCGGTGATAGTAAGTGGAACAACCTGCTGGAAGAAGACCTTGCATGGTTACAGCTTTCCTACGCAGATTACATCAAGCAGGAAATAGATTTCAGCCCATGTGATGATCCTGCCAACAACAGGGTTCCCGGAACTCACCGTCCGCTTTCAGATGCGATGAATGCTACCGGTTATACTTTCTTCCAGACCCTTGCGCTGCCTTCAAACAGGGTAAATGAGCCGTCCAAGACGAATTACTACCTATATGTTCTGCGTGTTGGTGGTGTTGCTGATGAAAATGATACTAAGTTGAATCGAGGCACAATTAGCGTAGCAATACATAAGACGATAGATGAAAAGATAGATACACCGCGTACTCCTTATAACGGTAAGTATGTTGTGGGGCCAGAGTGTATAGACAGGTCTGCGGGCGGTACGCTCAATTACCTGCCGGATGATTCAGAGGCGCTCTGCACCGGCAATTTTGTAAAAATAAACCCTAATCCGCAGGTATCCGGCCTTTCAGATTTAGATACTGCCGCAGGAGGTGGGTATTTTGATGATGACGACGAAGGCATACTTATTCCTGCTGGTGGAGGTGGCAGCGGTAGTACAAATACAGGCACTGGTCATTCTGGAGGCGGCTTATCGGCCGCTTCTGACGTTTTAGGGGATGGAAATAGTGAAGATGTTACTGATAACCAGCAGGAGGAAGATGCTGCGCCTGAAAATCCTATAGCCGGTTCATCTGGGCTATCTGGGACAGAAGAAGATGTTGAAAACCCGGATGATAATACACCACCGGAAGAGGAGGCAGAAGAAGAGTGCAGAGAGGGTGATAAATCATGTGAAGGTGAGGAAGAAGAGGTAGCTGAGGAAGAGTGCAAGAAGGGCGATAAGTCATGCGAGGGCGAGGAAGAGACTGCCGAGGAAGAATGCAAGAAAGGCGATAAGTCATGCGAGGGCGAGGAAGAGGCTGCCGAGGAAGAATGCAAGAAAGGTGATAAGTCATGCGAAGGTGAGGAAGAGGTAGCCGAGGAAAACTGCCTTTCTATCCATAAGAACAGCAAAATATGTGAGATGTTGAACAGAGATGTTGCCGCGTGCAGCACCAAGCTTCTCAAGCTTCTTGGTATGATGGATATCCATTATGAAGCTGTAAAAATCGGCGTAAAAACTGAAAAGGAAGTTGAGTACACGCAAGGCGGCTATGATGACAGGGCTGTATGGATGTTCATAGAGCAGTCCTTCATAAAGCTTGGTATGACTACTGCAAAATTTGTTGAGGCAAAAGGTGTAAAGGGTTGTGAGAGCGCTGTGGCGCTGCTCCCTGCAATGTTTAAAGGCTGGGAAAATGATTATC
>JAMHZE010000113.1:0-6015 GCA_035909535.1 Rickettsiales bacterium
TTCCGGCGACTTAAAGGCCTCTTTTTTATCCATATCACCCTGACCCTGCTTGAGTCGGGCAATGATGTGATTTTGCAGCAGATTTTGCTCCGCCGCATATAAATGACCGGTCGCAGATATCTTCTGCGCCACCAGCTCTACAGAAGCACGATATCCACCCTGCCAGTCTTCCGGCAGAGTTTCGCCCTGAGTATGGCTATAGAAGCGATTCCAGCGTTTTATATCATGGGGGGTAGGCTGCTTTTTATTCCAGCCCATAATCTTTATAGCAGCCGCAGCCCATTGCGAGCGCTCTGGCTCACCCTGCGGCAGGTTTATACCTTCCGGCAGGTTACCATTATATATTGAATGTGCTACACGCATGATTGTTACCCCCATTGCAACAGCGGTGAAGATACAGCAAAACCCTTACAAAATCAACCCCTTTTGGCCTTGATTTATATGGATTAATAGGTTATAAACCCTGCTCCAACCAAGCATTTAAGCATGAATTCGAACACAAAACTTTCGGTTTACGAGATAATTGAACAGAATGACGAGGCTGTAAGCCATACGCTTTCTGTTATCGTAGATGACGAGCCGGGCGCTCTGGCCCGAGTTATTTCGGTATTCAACAGCCGTGGCTACAACATTGACAGCCTTACCGTTTCTTCCATTGATGATGCGCGCAAACTTTCACGCATAACCATTGTTACGAAGGGGTCTATAGCCGTGATACAGCAGATAATGGCGCTGCTGGACAGGCTGGTGCCGGTTTACGAGGTGAGGGACCTTACCTATGAAAGCCCGCATATTGAACGCGCGCTGTGCCTGATAAAGGTTGTATGCAAGGGCGAGCAACGCTCTGCACCGCAGGCTCTGGCAGATAGATTCGGGGCGAGGGTGGTGGATTCCACTCCGGAATCCTTTATATTTGAGTACTCAGACATACCTTCTAACGTGGATAAATTCATGGAGCTGATGAAGCTGCTTGGCACTGTAGAAGTAGCTAAAACCGGTGTTACCGGCATGGCTCGCGGTATGGACTTTATAAAGATTGAAGACTAAATTAATTAACTAAAACGGAGACTGATAATGAAAGTTTTTTACGATAAAGATTGTGATTTTGCACTGATAAGAGACAAAACAATCGCGATAATCGGCTATGGCTCTCAGGGCCACGCACACGCGCAGAACCTAAAAGATAGCGGCGTGAAGAATGTTATAATTGGCCTGCGTGAGGGTTCTAACACCCGTGCGCGCGCTGAAGCAGCAGGCTTTGTTGTTAAAAACCCATCTGAAGCAGCGAAAGAAGCCGACATAGTAATGATGCTGACACCAGATGAGCATCAGGCAGATGTTTACAAGAACGACCTTGAAAAGAACATGAAACAAGGCGCGTTCCTTGCTTTCGCTCACGGTCTTAACATACATTTCAAACTTATCGAGCCGCGTGCTGACCTCTCTGTTTTCATGGTTGCACCTAAAGGCCCTGGCCACACTGTGCGCTCTGAATACCAGCGCGGCGGCGGCGTTCCATGCCTTATGGCGGTTGACAAAGACCCTTCAGGCAAAACTGCACAGATGGCACTTGCTTACGCTTCCGGCGTTGGCGGTGGTCGCAGCGGTATCATTGAAACAAACTTTAAAGACGAATGCGAAACGGATCTGTTCGGTGAACAGGCTGTGCTATGCGGCGGCGCTTCTGCGCTGATACAGGCTGGCTTTGAAACACTGGTGGAAGCTGGCTATCCGGCTGAAATGGCATATTTTGAATGCCTGCACGAGCTGAAGCTGATTGTTGACCTGGTATATGAAGGCGGCCTTGCCAATATGCGCTATTCTATATCTAACACCGCTGAATGGGGTGATTTCTACACGGGCCCGAAAGTTATTGATGCGGGTGTAAAGGCACGCATGAAAGAATGCCTGACAAACATTCAGAGCGGCAACTTTACGAAAGAATATATTGAAGATGCTAAAGCAGGTTTCCCGAAGATGAAGAAATGGCGCGATGCATCTAACAAACATCAGATAGAGCAAGTTGGTAAAGAACTGCGCGACATGATGCCTTGGATAAGCCGTAACAAGCTTGTTAAAGAAGCAGCATAATTAATGCTTTAATAGAGATACTGGGCTTAATGTTCTGATATATAAGAATGTTAAGCCCTTTATTTTGCCCATACTGTATTTTCCATAATATATATTATGCGACAATTGTAGATATAGGTACGGAGAGGTGTTTGTTGAAGCCATCTGCGCCCTCTATCGCTTTTTGTACCTTACAGCGGTGCCCGCCATCTGTTGCAATTAATACTTGTATACCAATATACAAAACAAGGTAATGGCTCTGGCCTGTTTTTTATGCTATGATGCATGACCGACGGGGTTGATTAAATGCCAGATGAATTAAAATATCTTGAAAGTTTTAGGAATAACCTGAACGGGCTTGTTACCGACTTTCGTGCCACAATAGAACAGAACAAAGAAGTTTTTGAGAAAGCCTTTGATGTTGCGAATGGTGGCCGTATACCGCGTAACTACACTAATGCACCCTCGCCTGCCATGCGCATATGCGTGGCCACTCTGGCAGAGATAGAATTGGCAAAATTTACAAAAGACACTGCCGGCGTACTTGACCCTCAAGGCAGGCTGCAAAGGGATTATCTGGAGTTTATCCGCGATGAGATGGCATCGCCGAACCTGCGGCTTGGCGTAAAACAGACCGTGCCGGAAGTGCAGGATTTTATTGCGCGTGCAATTTTTCGCATAGATGATGAAAGAGCCGGAGAACTTGGTATAAGCCACAAAAGCCTATACGAGCTTAATGTTATAAAAAGATGGGTTGAACCGGAAGGTGATAAACTAAAAGAATATACACAAGATCTGGTGAATTTTATAAAATCTATACAGCCTCAGGCAAGTATAGATAATGACCTTGATGCTGAACATGAAGAAAAAAGAAAAAGGGATAGAGATAAACTGGAATATCTAGAGGGCTTCAGAAAAGAACTGATCCTAACGAAAGACCCTACCCTTGAAGCTGTGCGCGAAATGGCCGCCGACCAGATGAAAAAGATAACCCTGATCGACGCAGCAGCCTCACCTAAAGTAAGGATACAGGGCGACTACCTTGAGCATATAATGAAGGAAATGAGCGAGTACTCACTTGTAAAGCTGGAAGCCTACAAAAAAGCAAACCCGGATTTAAAAGAGCTTCAGCCTGATCCGGATGCTGCACTGCCGATACACAGGTTCAGCGGGTGGGATAACGAAGAGGCCCGTAAAGTACTTAGGCTTACACCAGATGATAAACAACTACTGACAAGGCAGGCTGAAATTGCCATTGCACGCATTTCTCCGGGACGTGCTGAAGATATGGGGCTTAATGTAAGCGATGCAGAGATACGCGTTATAAAGAACAGAGTTGAGAACGGCAAGAACCTGCTTGAGAAATATCAGGAAGCTGACAGATATATGCGTGGCGCAGTTAAAGGAATGAAAAACATTGACCTGGGTGCGGAAGATGTAAGCAATACCGGCAGCAGAATTGAAAGAAAATTTGCCGCGATAGGGCTGAAGTAGCAACATAGGACCAAGTAAAATATTGTATCACCTTTCCACTTGCTTGATATCGCTCTTACCAAGCCTTATACTGTTTTCATGAAAAATAACCCCAACACCAAGGTCAGTAAACTACGTGGCTTTACCCTTATAGAACTTGCGGTAGTTCTGGTAATAATAGGATTGCTTATAGTGGGAGTATTACAAGGGCGAGCCTTGATAGAGCAGGCTGAAATACAAAAACATATAAGCGCATACAAAGATATAAACCTTGCTTACGACACATTTCTGGTAAAGTACGGCGCACGTCCCGGCGATATAGCCGCGCCGGAAAAAGTAGGGCTGCAATACGCTGGCATGCAATGGAATTCCACCCTCTCTAAAGGGAACGGAGACGGGAAAGTAGCCGGAAATGAAAAACAGAACGTTTGGAACCAGCTGCACAACTCTGGCCTTTATACCGCCCAGGGAGCTACCAACGCAGTAAACTTTGCAACAGATTTTGAAGGTTATGCAAAATGGCCTGCCGGGAATAATTTTTTAGTTACAATCAGCAATTATGAGACAGAGGCTTTTAACACAATTCGTATTAAAGGAAACCTTCTGGAAACCATGAGTGTGATAAATAATTTTCCGAGTGGAGGATTGCGGCCGGAAGCAATGTATTACATAGACAGCAAACTGGATGATGGCAAACCGGGTAGTGGGATGGTTCGCGCGGCAACCCCGGAAGTATGGAATGGTGGCCCGCCAGAAGCTGAAACCTGTTACGACAACGCTTATGGCGATGCAGTAGACCCGACAGACCATATGCCGTATTACCCTACCGTGGATTCCCGCTATCTGGCGGGAGATAGCACGGCTGCGTGCTCGCCGGCCTTTAGCCTGAAGTAAGAATTTATTGTATATAAAGCCGTGATCGTAGGAAGGCAGCGATAAAAGTTACTTAGCGCCTTTTTCTGCCTTTGGTGCAGGTGCTTTCTTAAGATTTTCCACTCGCTGCTCAAGCCTTTCAAGGAAGCCATCGATACCTATTGTATCAAGCGGGGTAGAGAAATCGGAGCGCTGGGTGGTTATAAGGCTAACGCCCTCGCCCACTATATCGATTATTTTGAATGCGCTGCCGGATTTTTTAAGCTTGTAATCTACCAGCACAGAACCCGTAGACGATTTTTTAGTGCTAAGAGTACTTTTTACCGTGAACATCCCCTCACCTTCATCTAACACCTGAGTAACGTTCATACGTTCACCCGCATACATACGGAACTTAGGTATGTAGGAATAGATAACGTAATCTGCATAAAGTTTGCTGAACTTCTGCTTTTGAGCAGGAGTTGCCTGACGGTGAAAACGCCCCATTGTGAAACGCGCCATCCATTCTGTATCAACATTCTGGCGGAAAAGTTTTATCAGATTATCTTCCTTAGCCTTCTCGCTATCACCAGATTCGATTATCGCTACAACCTTATCGGCAATGCCTGTCGCGAAATCTTTCGGCGTGGAAGCATTGGCAGGAGCTGCTATTACAAGGGCAAGTAATGCCAGTATCAGTTTTTTCATCTTTAAGACCTCTTTTCGAGCTTTTATTACGCTCATATGTTTATACGAACATACAGGCAAAAACCTTCACGGCAGTTTATATATAACAAAGCTGCTTTGTTCAAGCTTTTTAGAGGCTATTATTTACCTTAATCTGCGATGTTGCGAACAACTTTTTTCTTACGGTTCTGCAGATAGCTGGATTTATAAGTTGAATAAGGGTCAAACGAGTTCGCATCCACATCATCAGTAAAGTTCAGCAGGCCCTCTCTCATGCTTATTATGTGCAGGCCGCTAACCGCATATGGCCATGCGCCGCTTGCATAAGTTGTAGGTTCTGAAGCAGCATCTGCCACTGTACCGAAGAGGTCTCGCGGGGTAGAAGGCCCCATGAAAGGCAGCACCAGGTACGGGCCGCTTTCCACGCCATACAGCGCAAGGGTCTGGCTGAATGTGCGGTCTTTTTCATGCAGGCCGAAACCTGCTGCGACATCATGCATGCCGCCTATACCGAAAGTGGCGTTGATGGTAAAGCGCCAGAACGACCTGAACATACCTTCCACATCGCCCTGAAGGATGCTGTTAACAAAGTTGGTGCTTTCTTCCAGCGTGTTGAAGAAGTTGGAAACCCTGTCGCGACCCCATTTAGGCATAGCAAAGCGGTAAGCCCTTGCCAGCGGAGCTACAAAGAATTGATCTACTGCGTTGTTGAACTTGAACATAGCAAGGTTCCAGCCCTTCCAAGGGTCTGCCTCTAAGGCTCTGTCGTATTCACCCTGATATTTGCTGGCATCTACCGTAACGATACGGGCACGACCCATCTCGCGCACATCATTATGATGGCGAGCCTGCGCCGGAAACGCGATACAAAGCGCCAAAGTTAGGATAACAAGTTTTTTAAATAGTTTCATAGCCCCTGCTTTATTATATTAT
>JAMHZE010000114.1:0-3100 GCA_035909535.1 Rickettsiales bacterium
GCGCTGAAGCTGAAGGAAATATCCTACATCCATTCTGAGGCCACCGCGGCGGGAGAGCTCAAGCACGGTCCTATCGCGCTTATAGATAAACATGTTCCTGTAGTAGCAATAGCTCCGCATGATGAACTGTTTGAAAAAACTGCGAGCAACATCCGTGAGGTCGCAGCACGCGGCGGGCGTATAATCCTGCTGTCCGATAAGCGCGGCATTCCTCATCTTGATGATATTGTGGAATACGCAATAGAACTTCCGGTGGTAGAAGGCTGCAAACTCACCGCAGATATCATCAACCCAATAATATATGCGGTGCCTATCCAGCTTCTCGCATATCATGTTGCCTGTGCAAAAGGCACAGATGTCGACCAGCCTCGCAATCTGGCCAAATCCGTTACCGTAGAATAACTCTACATTTCAATACCTTAGAAAATAGTTAACAAATAGTTAAAATCTTAACCATTTGTTAACACTTCCATGGTAAAATAAAGGCATAGGGTAGGGTTTTCTTATGCCAACAGATAGTAATTCAGGTAGTTCCGGCCAACAGCGAGTGGATGTCTCTCAGTTTGCAGAGATGGAGAAAAATGTTCAGGGTGGTTTAACTCACTCAACTGCCGTAATAACCCGCGAAGGTGACGAGAGAAAGATAGAGAGTTACAAAAGGGTCGGTAAAGGTCAGGGTGGAAGTATAACCTTTGGTATGGCCAGCATAATTCAAGAGCCTAAAAAGTTTGAGGGCGAAAAAACCTTACATTTCGATACCAATAGCGCGCAGATCTCTGATTCCTACCAGCAGCAGATAGCTGATATGGTGCAGCATATAAAAGATAAGCCAAACGCGCGTATAGAATTAAGCGGCCACACAGATAGGGTCGGCAGCGGTGCGTCTAATCAGGCTCTTTCAGAGCGCAGGGCAGAAGCAGTAAGAGAAAAACTTATAGAAGAACTTGCCAAGAACGGCATAGAACATCCCGATGAAAGGGTGATAATAAAATCTTCGGCAAAAGGCGAAAGTCAGAATGCCGTTAAAACGGCAGATGGTGTAGAATCCGCCGCCAATAGAAGGGTGGAAGTAGATTTTAATTACACGGCATTAAATCGTAATGCCGTCACAAATTATCAGTTAGATAATAACTCTAATAAAAATGTAACCTTTGAATGCGATATAAGTGATGAGGCGCTTGCAAAGCGCGGCGCTACCAAAGACAAGGTAAAGCATTCCACTGCCAATATTATTCTCGACCCGAATATAAAAGAACCCGTTAATCTTACAATTTCTCATCTTAACGATAAGAACAAAGATAATATAAGCGTAATGGTGGCAGATGATGGCAAGCCGCACACATATGCATTCGTAGAAAAAGGCAGCAAAATTCATGCGCTGGTAGATGGTAAAACCGTTGCGATAATTGGGGTGCAGGGCGAGGACGGCATTACTACAAAAGATCTCAATATCGGTGTGGCTAAAGCAAGCGGCGGCGCTGAAGTAATGGCTATGAATAAAACTTACAGGCCTGAAGCTCCTGCAATAAACTCCGAACCGGATGCTCCTCTTTATGCAAAGGCAAAAGATGCTCCAGTAAAGCAAGATAGAAGTGCTGCTTCTCCTAGCGATGTGGCGCTGGATAATACCGCAGCTCTTGCGGCGCTGGTACAAAAAATGGCAGAAGGCCAGAAGCTTGATAATGTTGTTTCCAGCAATAAGGCTGTTGGTGTTCAGAAGAAGTCTGTGGAAGTGGGTATCAATTAGCTAACCCTACCTGCACGCATCAACGAATGCTTCTATCACTTTAAAGTCAGCTTCGCTTACCACATATTCAGGGTGCCATTGCACGCCTATACAATATTTCATTTTCGGGTGTTCAAAGCCTTCAACCAGCCCGTCATCGGCAACTGCATTGGCCACCAGCCCTTCGCCCAGCTTTTTAACCGCCTGATGGTGAGCCGTGTTCACGCCTATCCTGTCCTTCTTCACAATGCCGTGCAGTTTGGTATTCTTCTTCACCTCAACATCATGCGCAGGAACGCCCTTGTTAATGTTGTAGTGTGAAAGCTTAGATTCAAACTGTGTCGGAATATCCTGTATCAGCGTGCCGCCCAGAACTACGTTCAGCAGCTGCATACCGCCGCATATGCCCAGTACAGGCTTGTTCTCATCAAGGCAGCGTTTTGCTATCTTGTATTCAAATTCGGTGCGTTCGCGTATAACCTGCACGCTCTCATGAATATCCGTCTCGCCGTACATATCAGGCGGTACGTCAAAAGAACCTCCCGGTATCAGCAGGCCGTCTATCATTTTAAAATAACGTTCCAGATCTTCCGGATTGGAATACGGAATCGCGATAGGCAGGCCGCCGCTTTTTATCACCACATCAAAATAGCTTTTGCGCAGCGCATAATGCGGGTAGCGCGAGAAGCTTCCTTCCTGCTGGAAATCGAGTGTTACGCCAATTACGGGTGTCTTTGCCATAGTATGTTATAGTTTGCAGTTCACAAGTTTACGGGTGATTATAACCGGCTTTGCGGTTTTTGCCAGCTATACTGCTAAAACTCTGCGCTACAAAGTTTAACCGAAACGTCCGGTGATGTAGTCTTGCGTCTGTTTCAGTTTCGGGTTGGTGAATATCTGCTTGGTCTCGCCAAATTCAATAACCTTACCCATGTGGAAGAAGCACGCATAGTCTGAAGCACGAGCGGCCTGCTGCATAGAATGCGTTACTATAACTATCGTATAGTTCTTCTTCAGGTCGTTTATCAGCTCTTCAATTTTCGCGGTGGCAATAGGGTCCAGTGCGCTGCATGGCTCATCCATCAGTATCACTTCTGGGTTCACCGCAATTGCACGTGCAATGCAAAGCCTTTGCTGCTGACCGCCGGAAAGTGATGTGCCAGGCTCAAGCAGCCTGTCCTTTACCTCATTCCAAAGTCCTGCGCGGGTAAGAGAACGCTCTGCGATCTCATCGAATTCTTTTTTCGTGCGAGCGGTGCCATGTATCTTCGGGCCGTAGGTCACGTTATCGTAAATAGATTTAGGGAAGGGGTTAGGCTTCTGGAACACCATGCCGATCCTTTCGCGCAGCAGAACAACATCTACCTTCTCATC
>JAMHZE010000115.1:0-17602 GCA_035909535.1 Rickettsiales bacterium
ATGCTTTTGGAGCAGGCACGCCCCCTTCAGACATAAATTTTTCAACCGATGCCTTTAGCTACGGCGGCTGGCTTGAAGATAATTTACTAGGTATGCAAATCGTTTATCTGGATGGCTTTCTGGGAGCAATATTAAATAAAAACGGCCTTATTTTAATGGGCGGCGGTAGAGGACTTTCACCCGCTACAATGTATGCTATAGATGAAAAAACAGATGATGGCAGGCCAGGCAGTGGCTCATCTGTTAGAGCGCGGGCAGCAGCAGCCTATGACTACAGCCAATTAGTTGGGGATTGCTATACAGATCACTTAGGTTTGTTTGATGATGGCGAATCTAACCCTACGAATACATCTGAATATATTCTCACCGAAGAAGCAAAATCCTGCTGGGCATCGTTTGCGTTATAGCGGCAAAGAATAATATTAATGCGCGAAGATATCTTCTTCCGGCCAGCCGGCCATATCAAGTGCGGCGCGGGTTGGAAGGAATTCAAAGCATTTGCGGGCAAGTTCTAAACGCCCCTCGTCTATCAGCATTTTCTCCAGAGCGGCTTTAAGCTTGTGAAGATACAGAACATCTGCCGCAGCGTAATCTATCTGCTTATCGGAGAGCTCACCTGCCCAGTCTGAGCATTGCGCCTGCTTGGAGAGATCTATATCGAGGAATTCGCGCACGAGTTCTTTCAGACCGTGTTTATCGGTATAGGTGCGAACAAGGCGACTGGCGATTTTTGTGCAGAAGATGTTCTGCATTTCCACGCCGAGGTATTTTTTTATCGCGGCGACATCAAAACGCGCGAAGTGAAGGATTTTCTGGCGGGAGCTATCTGCCAGAAGGCGCTTAAGATTTTTTGCGTTATCGAATTCTGCCTCGCGGAACTGAACCAGATAGGCGTTGCCCTTGCTATCACCCACCTGCACTACGCAAAGCCTGTCTCTTGCGAAGATGTTAAGGCCGCGCGTTTCAGTATCTATCGCTATCGCGCCTTCAATGTTGAGATCATCCGGCAGATCGCCCTGGAATAGTTTATTTACCATTTCAATTTCCTTATATTATCTGTATTTTATGTTATATTTATTCCCATTTTTATGCAATCGCCAGAGAAAAAAGCCGCACAAGAACAGATAACAGCCTCACAGCCGCGCAATAGTGTCTGGGTTTCAGCCAATGCGGGTACTGGTAAAACGTTCATTCTGGTGAATCGCTTTCTGCGCCTTGTGCTGGAAGGCAGCGACCCAAGCCGCATTTTGTGCATTACCTATACACGCGCAGCGGCGGCAGAGATGCAGAACCGTATTGCCGAGAAGATAAGCGAGCTACTACTGCTGGATGATGATAGCTTACACAAAAGGCTGCTGGCCGAGCATGGCGAAGCACCGGAACGCAAGGATATTGCGCGCGCAAGGGTGAGGATGACGGCGATACTGGATAACCCCGCGCAGTTGCAGATACAGACAATACACGCTTTTTGCCAGGGGATTCTGCGGTCTTTCCCGATGGAAGCGGGAGTGCCGCCCTTCTTCAACGTGCTGGAGGATATAGCCAAGAAGGAAGTTGAGGCCAAGGCATGGAATATTGTAGTTGAGATGGCGGAAGCGCAGGAGGCGCTTTCTAAGCTGCTTTCGCGCTTCAGAGCGCAGGAGGTTCGCAAGCTGATGATGGAACTTGCAGCCAGAAGCGCAGATATTGAAGCGGTGCTGGCACAGCATGGTAATTACGCGGAGTATCTGAAGAAGCTGCTGGATATAGGCGATGAAAACATTGCCGAGATGGAAGAAGGTATACGCCAGCGTTCATCTGAGCTGGTGGGCAGGATAATGCAGGCGCAGGTAAACGCAGGCGATAAGAACGTGGCCAAGCAGCTTGAGCGATATAGCAATGATAACAGCATAGATAAGCTTTATACGGTGTTCTTTACCGAAAAGGGCGGCGTGCGCACATATTATACGGGTAAGAAATTTGCTGAGAAGTATCCGCGTGAGAGTGCGGCGGCGGTAGAATTTGCACCGCTTCTGGCAGAGTTTATGGAAAAACGCCGTGACCACGAGCTTTACAATATAACCATGGATGTGCTGGGGCTTTATGGCGTGTTCCATGCGGAGTTCAGCCGTATCAAGCAGCAGCATTATATGCTGGACCATGACGACCAGATAGAACTGGCAACCAAGCTGCTGGAAAGCGGCAACCCTGAAGCGGCGTGGATATTATACAGGCTTGATGGCAAGCTAGACCACCTGCTGCTGGACGAAGCGCAGGATACCAGCCCAAGGCAATGGAAGATCGTTCATGCTATCGCGGATGAGTTCTTCTCGGGCGCGGGTGTGGGCGAGGACAGAAATCGCAGTCTGTTTGTGGTGGGCGATGAGAAGCAATCTATCTACAGTTTTCAGGGGGCGGATGTTGCGGTGTTCAACAGCAAGAAAGAGCATTTTCGTGAGCTGAAAGAAGCAAGCCCCGAAGCGAATTTTGAATTTGTGGGGCTGAGAAAATCTTTCCGCTCGGCGCCTGCGGTGCTGAAACTGGTGGATAAGGTGCTTGAGAATGATGGCTTGCGTAATGCCGTTGCAGGGAGCGGTGAGCTTTTACTGCACGAGCCTCATAGAAGTACGGCGGCGGGCAAGTTTGAAATATACGGGCTAACGGGGAAGAAGGCTGCAAGCGGCGGCAGAAGCAAGGAACAGGCCGAATGGAGATTACCTCGCGAGTATGAGGAAGACGAGGAAGAGAATAACAAAGAGATGCTTGCCGCGCAGGTGGCAGAGAAGGTCAAGGCCGTGCTGGCGCGTAGCGAGGCCGTGGCGAGTACAGGCAAAAGGCCGCAGCCCGATGATATAATGATATTGATGAAAAAGCGCAGCGGAGGTTTGGCAGAGCTGATAATTAAGCAGCTACAGGCGCTTTCTATTCCTGTTTCCGGCATAGACAGGCTGACGCTAAACGGCAACCTTGCGATAAAGGATATTATGAGCCTTGCGCAGTTCAGCCTGCTTGAAAGCGATGACCTGAACACAGCATGTCTATTAAAAAGCCCTGTTATGGGGTTTGATGAGCAGAGGCTGTTTGAGGCATGCAATGGCAGAGGCAAGCAGAACGTTATAGGCTATATGCGCGGCAAGAATGAGTTTGCAAAAGATGTTGCGAGGCTTGATAATTTGCGCGGCAATAACGGTGATGCATTCGAGTTCTTTTTCAACGCGCTGGATGTTAAGGGCTTGAGGGCGTTGTTGATGGCGCATCATGGCCCGCAGGTGAATGAGGTTCTGGACGAGTTTTTAGGCGCGGTAAAAACCAGCGCCGACCAGAACGGAAGTTCTTTGCAGCAGTTTGTAAGCTGGTTCAGCAGGAATGAGATAACCATAAAACGTAACCTTGCCGCAAGCTATGGCGAAGTAAGGTTGATGACGGTGCATGGATCTAAGGGGCTTGAGGCACCTATTGTTATTATTCCCGATACGACATCTGACAACAGGGTGGATAACAGATTTGCACTTAGTAACGGAGTGTTTTTATGCCCTGTGCTGGCGGCGAATCAGAACGAGCTGTTCAAGCAGATAAGCAAGGCGCAGCAGGCTCGCGGCGAAGATGAATATTACAGGCTGCTTTATGTGGCGCTTACCCGCGCTCGTGATGAGCTTTATGTTTACGGCTACGAGAACAAGAAGACCGCGAACAAAGAAACATGGCATAATATTTTATTAAAGGCTGCGGGTGAACTGGCCGAACAAAGCGAGAACGGCTATTTTTACAGCGATGAAGGCTTCGGTAAGGTAGCGGAGAAGGCTGAAGAAGAGGCAGGTGCGGAAGTGCTGGAGTTACCTGAGCGATATAAGGCACATAATGATGTGGAGATAGTTTCACCATCTAAGCTTTATAGGGCGGAAGAGAGTAATAAGCTTTCCCTGAAGAATGTGGATTTTACGCGCGGGCTTGCGATACACAAGCTGCTGGAAGTGCTGCCGCCTGCAGATATAGCAAGGCGCGGTACAGTTGCAGAAGTGGCGCTGAAGAACTGGCCAGCTTTGGAAGATGCAGAGAAACAGGATATATTAAAAGAGGCTTTTGCGACCCTGGATAATAGCGAATTCAGCTTTATATTTAAAGAAGGCGGTATGGCGGAAGTGCCTGTTTGCGGAATGGTTGAAGGCAAATTTGTATCCGGCCAAATGGACAGGCTGGTAGTTAGTGAGAATGAAGTGACGGTGGTAGATTTTAAAACGAATAAGATAACGGCAGATAAGGCAGAAGGCGTGGCGAAGAAATATGAAGGCCAGATGAACGCCTATAAAATGCTGCTGAAGAATATATATGGCAGGCCTATTAAAGCGGCGTTGCTGTTTACCCATTGCAGCAAACTGGTTTACGTATGAGCGCTTTTGCAAAGATATTGCTGCCCCTGCCCTTTGATAAAGGCTTTGATTACGCGGTGCCTGAAGGCAAAAGCTACAATGTTGGCGAGCTGGTTAAGGTTCCGTTCGGGAAGAAGGAGCTTTACGGCGTTATTACCGAGCTGAGCGACAGCGCTGATATTAAGGACAAGAGTAAAATAAAAAGCGTAATTGCATCTGCCCGTGAGGGTGGGTTTGAGATGCCAGATATATCGCCCGCGCTGATGAAGCTGGTGAACTGGCAGGCGGCTTATACGCTTGAGCAGAAAGGCCGCGTGCTTGGTTTGATTTATAACAGCAAATATTTTACCGAGGTTAAGGCAAGGAAAGTGAAGGCCGTGGCTGCGACAGAGCCTGTTGTACCGCAGCTTAACACCGAGCAGGCAAAAGCCGCAGAAAATACGGTGGCTCGCGAGAAAGGGTTTTCTGTGACGCTGCTGGAAGGGATAACCGGAAGCGGCAAGACCGAGACCTATTTTGAGCTGGTGGATAAAGTGATGAAAAGCGGCAGACAGGTGTTGATAATGCTGCCTGAGATATTGCTGACCGCGCAGATGATAACGAGATTTACCAGGCGCTTTGGTTTTGAGCCGGTGATGTGGCATTCTACCATGGGAGAGGCCGCAAAAAGACGCGCCTTTTATGATGTGGCCAATGGCAGGGCAAAGGCGGTTGTTGGGGCGAGATCTTCCCTGCACCTGCCATATAAAGATTTGGGGCTGGTGATTGTGGATGAAGAGCATGACAGCAGCTACAAACAGGAAGATCAGGTAATATATAATGCCCGCGATATTGCCGTGATGCGCGGCAAGCTTGAGGATATTCCTGTTATCCTTTCTACCGCTACGCCGAGCGTAGAGAGCTACCATAATGCGGTTAGCGGCAGGTATTTTCACGAGGCTTTGACACAGAGGTTTAACGACGCGCAGCTGCCTGATGTTGACCTGATTGATATGCGTGAGGAAGAACTGGCGGCAACGGAGTTCATCTCCCCTCGCCTGCGTATGGCGGTTACAGACAGGCTGGAGAACAACAAACAGGTGATGCTGTTTTTGAACCGCAGGGGTTATGCACCGCTTACGCTTTGCGGCAAATGCGGGTTTCGCTTTAAATCGCCCGATACCAGCGCATGGATGGTGATGCATATGGTAAATGGCAAGCCGTATCTGAAATGCCACCACACCGGACATAGCATTCCGCTGCCGGAAATATGCCCCGGTTGTAATGCAAAAGAAAGCTTTAGAGCCTGCGGCCCAGGTGTGCAAAGGCTGGCGGAAGAGGTGCGCAGGTTATGGCCGAATGCACGGGTGCTGGAGCTTGCGAGTGATACGGCGACATCCCCTAAAAAGATGGATGAAATGATACGCAGCGTGGAACAGCACGAGGTGGATATAATTATCGGTACGCAGATAATTGCCAAGGGGCATAACTTTCCTGCGCTGAGTTTGGTAGGAATAGTTGACGGCGACCTTGGGCTGGATGTGGCTGACCTGCGCGCGACGGAGAAGAGCTTTCAGCTGCTGCATCAGGTTAGTGGAAGGGCTGGACGTATAGGCCAGAAAGGGCTGGTAATGGTACAGACATTTTTGAGCGATAACCCGGTGATGCAGGCGCTGAAGCGTAACGATGCCACCGCCTTTATGCAGCAGGAGCTGAATATAAGGCAGCAGGCCGGCTTACCGCCATTCGCGAAACTTTGCGCGGTTACCGTAAGCGCCAAGACCGATGGCGCAGCGATGAAGGCGGCAAGGCAGCTTGCGGCAAAGTTTCCCAGAGCCAGTGAGGTAAAGCTGTATGGCCCTGCCCCTGCGGCATACCATGAGTATAAAGGCAGCTTTCGCTACAGGCTGGTGGCGCGCACTGATAAGAAATACGACATACAGAATTATGTAAGAAGCGCTCTAAGCAACTTTGAGCCGGAGAATGGTGTTAAGGTAAGGGTTGATATAGACCCGTATAATTTCGGCTAGGCTAAACAGCGCTAATACGCATGATACTTAGATGAAAGATAGTATACAAGTATGCATATCGGATTGCTTTCTTCATCTTGCGTTGTTTCATTATAATTATATTTACCGCTGCCAAGAGATGTTTCGCTGATACATAGAGAGCTCCCTGAATTATGAGCTATGTATCCGGTCAGCATACCTCTGCCAGCCTTACCATCATCCATTTTAATATCTATGTTACTAGCCATTGTGCCGGTTATGGCAGCGCCTGTTAGATGCGTTTGATAACTTTTACCGATTATAAGAACGTTGTCCCTTCGGCCAAAATTAGGAGCGCCAGGAAGAGAACCCGTAAGAGTGGTATCCATAATAAGGTTAGAGAACATGTAACCGGTACCTTTACCAAGAGGCGTTTCAGGAACGTTCTGACCAGGCCTGATAAGTGGGTTTGAACCAAACGGCACACCTGTTTGAGACCCTACACCTTCAAAAAAACCTGCAAGCAAAAGGTGTTGCCAGGCACGCGCGCCTTCTGCACTAGTGCTAAAAAAGCTGTTACCGTTACCGTTAACCGTTTGAGGGTTGCCCCATATATTAACGGCATCATTCATATCACCGGGTACGGCATCGTATCTTTTATGAAATTCATCATAAGCGTTCTTATAATTTTTTAAGTCTGATACGGCAGCGGTTATACGATAGTTCTGGATAAGCGACTGCGCAGTGGTAATACCGCCGACTATGACCGCAATTATTACCAGCACTATGGAGAGTTCTACAAGAGAGAAGCCGTTTCTGGCATTGCGGGCATTAAGCATATACATACCTTATTATGGGATAGGCTTTACGAACGGAGGAGCAAACAGCTTGCGTAAAAAGCAGTTCTTGTTCTTATCTGCGGAATCAGCATAGACATCATTGGTATAATCGCCATCATCGGTGTATTCTATACATTCACCGATAGCGGGAGAACCAGTCTGCGACCACAGCATGCCAGTTAGCGGCTTGCCGTCATCCATCTTGTCATCCACCTGTTTTGCCTCAGCCGGAGTAAGCATGCCGCCCCTGCCCGCCTTGTCGTTAACGCGGCCATAGCTTAACATGTTAACGTTGCCGTAAGTTGTATGAGTAACAGGCGAAATATGCTGGTACTCTGATATATAAAATACGGATTCATGATGAGGACCGCTTGGAACATCTACATCCGGCATCAGCAGCTCACTAGGTAGATTACTGTTAGTGCCGCTATACTGCCCCTGTATGTAACCAGCCAGAGAAAGATGCTGCCATGCATACAGGCTTTCTACACCATTAATCACATTATTGCCTGTTCCGTTACCATTATCTCCCATACCTCCGCCGCCTGTGCACGAAACGCCCCAGCTATTGGTACAATATGGGTAATCTCCCGGAGGATATTTGTATTTATCGAGGAATTGTACATAGGCTTCATCGTACATGTTGAGATCTGCCACCAGAGCGCTGCGGCGCATGGCCTCAGAAAGATTACCGGCACCCATAACAGCCACCACAAGCACAGATATTATTACCAGCACTATTGCTATTTCTACCAGTGAGAAACCACGTTTCAGGGCGTTATGCATTAGGCTTCTCCTTTGCAAGAAGATTTATCAGCAGGCAATCTTTATTAGCCGTGTTGCTAAGCAAATAAGGCGAAGTATTATAACCTAGAGCTTCTACGCAGCCACGCCCCGCAGTTATAGGAACGGTCTCGCCTCTCCAGCCGAGTATGATACCGGTATGAGGCATGCCATCATCCATTTTTTTATCTATAGATATTGTATCTGACGGGCTGAGCATACTGCGCGTGATACCGTAGGAACTAGGAGATACAGAGCCACCGAACATTACAGCGTTAACACCAGTCCAGTTAGCATTACCAGTTGGAGTTCCCATATTCATGAAAGCAAGGGCATAACCTGTACCATCAAAACGGCCATGAGGAAGATTAGTACCGAATACAGGCGGATAACTTGAAACACCCGTATAATCGCCCCTTATCATATCTGCCAGGCCAAGATGCTGCCACGCAAGAAAGCTTTCGGCTTCTGTATCTATGCGCCAGTTGCCGTTACCATTGCCAACACCAGTCCATTGCAGGCTTGCATCCAGAAGATCACCCGGAGGGCCACGGTATTTATCAGTGAACTGGTCGTAAGCGGTCTGGAATTCCTGAAGATCTGTGATTATACCAGAGAGGCGTGCATTGTGTATAAGGCTGTTTGCACCTAGTATACCGGCTATGATAAATGATATTATAACAAGCACGATAGCCATTTCGATAAGAGTAAGACCGGATATGTTACGGCTTCCGGTGTTCATTTTATTCCTCCACCAGATCGCCGTTATCTTCATACGTGATGGCAGGAGCTGCGGCAGGCGCAGTACGCTCTGAGTTTATGACAGCGCGGTCTTCAGGAGATATGGCTTCTTCCGCTTCGTTATAATCAGCAGCTTCCAGCGCTGCGGCATCACCTTCATTCACGCGAGGTTTGTCATCTCCACCACGGGCGGAAACAACATCACATTCATTGTGGAATATATCTGCCAGTATGTTTTCCTCGAACTGCGAGGATTCCGGCATGTTGACCAGATCTGAGCCGGCCTTTTTAAGACGGAGACCAAGGAACTTGCGGGATTCTTCCGAGTAACGGCATATCACTTTCTCGCCATCCGGGTTGGATTGCTCGCTTACGCAGGAGCCATCCGGGGCAAGGCCGATGATACGGTTATGTATGGTTCTGTCTCGCGCTTCCGGCAGAGAGGTTGTACATTCAAACGCTGTACAGCTGTAGAGTTTATCGCCATACAGGCTGCAAGTATTGCCTTGCGCCGCAAATGCATCTGCCGATATGAGTAACACTGGAAAGAATAACAGGAATTTAGATAGCTTCATCTGTTTGTAAGTCTGCTTGGAAGTTTTTGTTTGTATTATCAGTTATACAAAATATTATTTGCTAAGGAAAGAAACTTTTATGGATATACAGACCCCACAGGCATCAAAAACAGAAGGACATGGCGTTTTATACCTCACAATCTCTGTATTCTTGGTAATATTGAGCTTTTTCATAATGATAAACGCCATATCTACCCGAAATGCAGGCAAGGCAGAGAACATAGCCAGGTCTGTCTCGCAGGAGTTCGGCAAAGCATCTCTAAGCGATAAGCTGGTTGTGTTCGACCAGCAACAACAGGGTGTAACCGTATATGGCGGGGATAAAATGCGTGATGTGATATCAGGCTTTATTACAGCCAATAAGCAAAATGCAGATATGAGCCTGACCGAAACCGCAGCAGCACATATAATTAAAGTAAAACTTATAAGCCTGTTCGGCCCCGGCAACTCAAAATACCGCCCGGCAGCAGAAACCCTTATAGCGGCAACAGATGCACTGGCTGGAGAACATAGAAAGAACCCCACCGCAAAAGCCCAGATCGTAGTGCCTTATGACCCATCCGGCCGCAGAACCGCAGAGCGTAGGGCAACAAATCTACACGCGATGGTTACAGAAAAAGCCTACGGCAACATTGATATCTCTACCGTAAGCGATGGTTTTGCCGGCGACAAGATGGAAGATATATATATAGTGTTCGACAGAAATGGATTTTAAACACATAGATACAACCACCCAGAATAAGCACGCCAGCGACAGAACCTGGCTATTAAGTTTTATCGACCTGCTTTCTCTGCTGATAGCCTTCTTTGTACTTATATATTCTACCAAGGATGTATCTGGCGAAAAGATAAGGGAGATAAAAGATTCATTCAGCAAATATGTATCTGAGGACGGCACAAAAAGATTCCGCTACATAGAGATACTTAACCGCACAGAAAAAATAAAAAAGGCCGACAACCTAAACTATGTAGAGCAGGTTATCAACGGCGCCATACATGAGACAGGCACATCAGGCGTTGAAGTTACGCGCAGCAGCGACAGGGTAACGGTAACGATAGAAGAGAACGATATAGACCGCACCAACCTGCAGGAAGCCCTGATGGAAAGACTGGCGGTGATAGCACGCGGCACACTGCACTTAAGTAATCAGATAGAAATACGCACTGAAGGAGTTACTGCAGAACAAGCTTTGCAGGTAAATACCTTGCTTGTAAACACTCTTGCCGAACTGGGCTATGAAAGAAAAATACTCAGCGTATTACCGCAAGAAAATACTCTTACGGAAAGTGTTGAAAAAAATAAAAATCCTGTGAAGATGTTCTTCATTATCAGAACACATGAATCTTTATTTTAATGAAATTTCTTTATAAATTAGCATTTTTCTGCGCACTCACCGCAGCAGTATTTCATGCAGATATCAATGCCAAGGCACAGCAAGCCGCCACTGCAGAAGAAGTGACGCGCATTGACACCACTGTTTCCAGACAGGGTGACTTCTACCGCTTCATATTCCGATCAAGCAACCCGCAGCCTTTTGATATGCTGCTGGATGGCAGCGACCTTGTGCTGGACTTTGAGAACCCAAGCACTATTGACCTTGGTAAATATACTTATGCCGGAAGCATAATACGCTCTGTCGGTTCCAGCGGCGACAGCAAAAGCCATGTAATACGCCTTAATGCAGAAAAGGCCCGCATACGCAGATTTATATCTGACGATAACAGCTACGGCTTTGACCTGTTTCCAGCTACCAGCTCAGGACAAGGCAGAACGGTAATGATGTCTTCCCTGCCGGATGGAGCAGTGATAACGGAAGAACAAGGCCCGCCAATACCGCTTGTACAACGCGTAATAACCTTTCCGCCTGAATTTATCGGCCCGCCAAGCGTAGAACATATAGTGAAGAACACCCGGGATTTTGTCGGCCCGCCGCAATACGATCCACGCATATATACAGTGTTTGAAGTAATAAGGTCTGCACCACCTGGCGTTATCTATCCGGAAGTGGCGCTTGATAACGACAGCATCAAGATATCGTTCCCGCTAAGCGATATAGACAGCGCAGCCACCGCAGCGATACAGAATGGCGATACAATAACGCTGCTGTTCAGCACGGTTAACAAGATCCAGCTTAACGACATGATGCGCAACCCATTCTTCAAAAAAGCGAGTATTCTGCCCGACCAGAATTACAGAGTGCTGGAACTTTCTCTGGAAGCTGACAAGGCAGGCAACGCTTACCAGAAGGCCTTTTATAAAGATAAACGCGCATGGATATTGGAGATATTCTCTACCGAAAGCGAGGGCCGTGAATTTACCAGTAACCCGCTTGATATTGCCGCCGAAGACCGTATGGGCGACAGAGTAATAACCGCCCGCACCCGCGCAATTGGCCCGGCAGCCATTACAGATAAACGTACAGGCAACGTAATACAGGCCTTTCTTATACGCGAGAACGCAATCGGCATTCCTATGCCACGCGAATATGTGGATGTAAAGATACTGCCTTCCATGCACGGCTTGTTCGTGGAAGAAAAATCAGACTACGTGAAATATCATGCCGGCGAGCGCTCCCTTACCATATCAAAGCTTTCCAACCTACAGATATCTGACGAGGTTATAGTATCTGAAGGACAGGCAGCCGGCAGAGATAACACCCTTACTAAACGCAGCGGCGTATATCTTAGCCAGTCTGTACTGCCCTTCCCCGCGGCATTGGGAATAGAGACCATAAAACAGGAAACCCTGAAAGAAGAGATAAAGGCTGACGCCGAAGCAGAAAACACAGAGGCCGCACCAACAGATACGACCGGGCTTGCATCGCTTGAGAAGAATGAAGAGGCACCCTATCAGGAAAATATCGTGAAGGAAGACCTGCCATTAAGCGATATGGATGGCAAAGACCTGACCGATACAGTGCTGGAATATATAGCTACTATAAATTCTACATCCGGCGATGATAAGGCCGCTGCCAAACACCGCCTTGCAGAATTTTACTTTAGCAGAGGCCTGTTTGCAGAGGCATTGGGAACATTGCAGGATATTAAAACGGCACACCCAGGCTACGCAGAAATGCCCCGCGTTGAGGCCGCGCTTGGTGCTTCACAATATATGACGCGCAAATTCGGTGATGCTCTGGATACATTCACGGCCTTACTGGAAGTTACCGACAGGAACCAGAGCTTTAACGAGATACTACTGTGGAAATGGGCAAGCCGGACAAAATATAACCAAAGCAGGCGCAATACAGATGATACACCGGTAGCCATAGATATGGTTTCCAGCTGGGATAAATTTATGCAGCAATATCCGCTGGGAATACGCTACGACCTAGGGCTTTTATACGTTGAAGAGCGCGCAAGAGCATCAAAGATAAACGAAGCAAGAAGCGTACTTGATATAATATCTTACGCCGGCGTACCGGAAAGATATGTGAATGATACAACATTCATGCGGGCATATATTGCAGAAAAAGAAGGCAATATAAGGCTGGCAGAAAGACTGTACGAGCAGCTGATAAAAGATGTTAACGACAGGAAGAACCGAGCCCGCGCTACCGTAGAACTTACAAAGTTTAAACTTCTGCGCAGCAGAATAGCCAATAAAGATGCTATAAAAGAACTGCTTCAGGCAACCGTGGTATGGCGCGATGACTATTTTGAGATGGATGTACTGGAGATAATCGGACATCTGCTGGTAAACGAAAAAGATTACAAGAACGCCCTTGAAAGCTGGAAGACCGTTGCAAACAACTTCCCCGAAACAAGGGAATCCATCTTTATTCTCGGAAAAATGAAGCAGCTGTTCATTGATCTGTTCGATAAAGGCATAGCCTATGAGATGCCGCCGCTGGAGACCCTGAACCTGTATTTCGGCTTCCGTGAGCTTACGCCATCCGGCGAGGTGGGAGACAGGATAACGCGCAAGGTTGCACAGTTCTTCATCACAGCCGACATGATGGATGAAGCCATGAAGATAATCGAGCATCAGATAAAGTTCCGCTCTACCGGAGACGACAGAGCCAAGCTTGCCCTTTGGCTTTCTGATGTGAATATAGATAACCGCGATCTGGACGGCGCTGAATCTGCGCTGCACTATATCCGCGAAGGCGAAGCCAACCCGCAGATGATGGCAGAAAAAAATTATAAGCTGGCCTATATAACCGCCATGCGCGGCTATTACGATAAAGCCCTTGATATGATAAAAGGGGATTTTTCTACCGAAGCACAAAAGATACGCACAGAGCTTTTCTGGCAGAGAGAGAACTGGTTCGGCGTTATGCACACGGTGGAGTCTCGCCTTGATGCCATACGCGAGACCAGACCCCTGCCCCTTACCCGCAAGGAAATGAACGACCTGCACAGGCTTATGGTTGCCTATGCCGCACAGGGAGATAACCAGAATCTTTCCGGGCTGCGCAATGAATTTGCTAATCGTGTGCCAAGCAGCAACGACCAGCTTCTGTTCGACTACCTTGCCACCGGCAGCAAGTATATAGATTATAATAACTTTGATGAAACGGTTGAGCTGGATGATATTGAAAGGTTTCTTAACGATTACAGCTATATGCCAACCCAAAGCTGGAACAGCGTGATAGCTATAATGGAACCTAAAGTAAGTATGCTGACCGGTCAGGCGCCTGATATGCTTAGCCGCGCCGCTAAAATGGATGTGATAAAGCTTGCCATTGCCTATTCTATGATAGAACCGAAAGATGAGCGTGAGGCCAATGAGATGAAGAAGCGCCTTAATACGCTTGCACGTGACTTTAAAGAGGTTCGGGTTGACCGCACCACGCTGGACGCCTTTGCCATATTTGATGACAAATATATGCCAAAAGAGAATGATGTGGTGTTTGACGGCAAGATAAAGTTAAGCGATATACCGCAATTTGTAGACTATTACCGCAGGGCAAATAAGCTATCGGAACTTAATAGAAGTATTCGCGATAAGTTTACAAATTAGATATCTATGCAAAAAACAAATAACGGTTTTACCCTTGTAGAGCTGGCGATAGTGCTGGTGATAATAGGCCTGCTTGTAGGCGGCGTGTTACAGGGCCAGGAACTGATAAAACAGGCTGAAATACGCAAGCACATACAGGTTTATAAGGATATAGAGTTAGGGTGGAGCCAGTTTAAAGTAAAATATAATGCCATTCCCGGTGATATACTACAGCCGGAAAGGTTCTTTCCGGAGTGCACCAACTCTGTTTTGGGTGATGGCATGAGCCTGATAAGAGGAAATGGAAACGGCATGCTGGAAAATCTTTCTGCCAGCTACGAACCTTTATGCGCTATGCTACACCTCAAAAATTCCGGTCTGTATGAACCTATGATAGTAAAACAGTATGGTATTGACGGCAGCGCACCACCCCAGGATATAGATTATTCCGTTGATGCATATGAAACTTTTTTATGGCCTGCAAATGTTATGGGGCAGGCAATGGTATACAACCCTTACATCTTTGATAGTTTTCACCATGAAAAACGCGATAGACATTTTGTTTTTGTGAGTGGACTCAGTTCTAAATCTTATATATCCGGCGAAGATCTGGGTGAAATAGATGGAAAGATGGATGACGGCAAGCCTGCAAGAGGCAGAGTGCAAGCAGGAGACCCTAACGGGCTTGGCTGTTATGATGAATATGACGACAACAGCACCTCGCCAACAGAAGATTCTGTATATTTATCTGACGATACCATATCGTGCTATATCTATTATTTTCTAGACTAGAAACTACCTTCTGAAGCAGGCCTTGCCAGCGTAACGAGGCGCGTTGAGGAATTCCTCGATGCGGATAAGCTCGTTATACTTGGCAGTACGGTCTGCACGGGAAAGTGAGCCGGTTTTTATCTGGCCGCAATTTGTAGCAACAGCTATATGCGCTATTGTGGTATCTTCCGTTTCACCGCTGCGGTGAGAAAGTACGGAAGTGTAACCTGCAAGGTGAGCCATGCGAACGGCTTCCAGCGTTTCAGTAAGCGTGCCTATCTGATTTACTTTGATAAGAATGGAATTGGCCAGACCATCTTCAATACCACGGGAAAGTATCTTTGGGTTGGTAACAAAAAGATCATCACCCACCAGCTGAACTTTTTTGCCCAGAGCTTTTGTGAGCATCTTCCAGCCGGCCTTGTCATCTTCCGACATGCCATCTTCTATCGAGCGGATAGGATATTTGTCTACCAGCTTCTCGTAGTATTCTACCATTTCTTCCGCAGAGAGTCTTTTTCCCTCGCCTTCAAGTATATACTTACCGCCTGAGTGGAATTCCGTTGCAGCGGCATCGAGCGCGATTGCGATATCCTCACCCGGAGTGTAGCCTGCGGCATCTATAGCGCGCATAACGTAATCGAGCGCTTCTTCCGAGCTTTTAAGGTTAGGCGCAAAACCGCCTTCATCACCCACTGCTGTTGAATGGCCTTTTTCAGCAAGGCTGGCTTTAAGATGGTGGAAAACTTCCGCGCCCATACGAATAGCCTCACGGATATTGCGCGCGGAAAGCGGCATTATCATGAATTCCTGGATATCTATAGGGTTGTTGGCATGTGCGCCGCCGTTGATTATGTTCATCATTGGAACTGGAAGCGTGTTGCCCTGTGCGCCGCCCAGATATGAGCAGAGCATCTGGCCGTTGCTTTTTGCCGCAGCTTTAGCAACTGCAAGCGATACACCCAGTATAGAATTCGCGCCAAGGCGTGATTTGTTCTCGGTGCCATCCAGCGTTATCATTGCGCGGTCTACCGCATCCTGCCATGAGGCATCCATACCGATAAGCGCCTCGGCTATTTCGCCATTTACGTTCTCGCAGGCTTTTTGTACACCTTTACCAAGGTAACGGGATTTATCGCCATCACGCAGCTCTAGCGCTTCCATGCTGCCGGTAGATGCACCAGATGGAACAGCAGCACGGCCAAACGCACCATCTGCCAGTTCAACATCAACTTCTACGGTTGGATTGCCGCGGCTGTCTATTATCTCGCGCGCGTATATGGCTGTTATCTCGCTCATTAGCTATCCTTATTGAAATTTATAGCCTGTAACTACAGAAAACAGCAGTGCCTTGTCAATATATTATTGAGGCATTCCCTACTGTTCTGCACCGCTTTCAGCTTCCGGTGTGGCTTCTGGCGCTGCTTCCGCTTCCGGATTGGCATCACCCGCAGCACCTAGATCCTCGCCTATGGCGCTGTCATCCGATATCCAGCCGCCCGTATCAACAAGGTTCGGGCTGGAATCAAACGACGCAGGCTGGCTGTATCTTGGTTCGGCACCAAGGCCTACGCTATCCAGCATTTTGCCGACAAAGGTTGTTTCACCAGCGGTTTCCTTGCCACCCATAAGTTTATAAGCTCGCTTGTACCACGCGCTGGAAGGATAGTTGTACCCCAGAAGCGTAGCATAACGGCGCGCCTCATCAACAAAGCCCAGTATCACGTTGGTCTCTGTCAGGCGGTAAAGAGATTCTTCCACCTGTGCGGTATCATCATAACTACGAACAACTTCCTTGAAGCGGTTCATTGCAGCAGGATAATTCTTTTTCTTCAGGTAAAAACGGCCAACTTCCATCTCTTTCGCGGCAAGGTGGTCTTTTATCAGATCAAGCTTCATCTCAGAATCACGTGCGTAGCGGCTTTTCGGGAAGCGGTTCATCACCTCTTCAAATGCCTTCTGCGCCCTGATGGTTATATCCTGATCGCGTTTAACATCCTGTATCCTGTCATAAAAGCAGATAGCTTTTAAGTAGTACATAAAAGGAACATCGGCATTACCAGGGTTAAGGCCGACAAATTCATCTACCACCGCTATGGCGCTGTCATATTCTTCATCATAGTAATGCGCCATTGCCTCGGCAACCTTGGCTTTCAGCGCGTATGGAGAGAACGGATAAAGGCGCTCTACCTCCTGAAACTGTGCAATTGCAGGCTTAAGACGGCCCTGTTCAGCAAGCGCATAAGCGCCATCGTACATTTCATCTGCCGGAGGGCTGTTGAGAACATCTGCCTTTATCTGCTCATCATCTTTACCAAGACCAAGATACGAGCAGGCACTGAGAGTTATTACAGGCAGCATAAGCGCCAGTAAATAAGCCGATTTTGTTAAGTATTTCATGTTGCTGAGTGCCCTTGGTTGTTTCAAATTGTTGAAAAACTACAAAAAAGATTTGCAAAAAGCCAGCTATTTTATTAGTGACTAGTACGAGTTTGCAGTACAGGTGCTTTTTACCTTCACTTTAACTTACACTTGTACTAGAACACTTAGCACTAACTTTGCGGAGAGGTGGCCGAGAGGCTGAAGGCGGCGGTTTGCTAAACCGTTATACGAGCTTAAACTTGTATCGAGGGTT
>JAMHZE010000116.1:0-3715 GCA_035909535.1 Rickettsiales bacterium
CTACTACAGAAAATCCTTCTTTCGAGATAAACTCGGCACTTCTTTCACGGATGCAGGTGGTGGTGCTTAAGCGGCTTGATGATGATGCGATGGAGCAGATGCTGCAACGCGCTGAAGCACATATGGGCAAAAAACTTCCGCTGGATGCAGATGCGCGCGTAATGCTGCGCAATATGGCAGATGGTGATGGCCGCAGCCTGCTTAACTCCTGCGAGATATTGTTCGACCATAAAGGTGAACAGCTCAGCATAACAACTCTTGCGCAATATCTGCAAAAGCGCGCCCCGCTTTACGATAAGCATCAGGAGGCGCATTACAACCTTATCAGCGCGCTGCATAAATCCCTGCGTGGCTCCGATGCCGATGCCGCGCTTTACTGGCTCTGCCGTATGCTGGAAGGCGGGGAAGATCCTCTCTATATACTGCGCCGCCTTATCCGTTTCGCTTCAGAAGATATCGGCCTGGCTGACCCTAACGCGCTCACACAGGCACTTGCCGCGAAAGAAGCTTATGATTTTCTCGGCTCTCCGGAAGGTGAACTCAACATTGTACAATGCGTTCTTTATCTTGCTACTGCGCCAAAATCTAACGCAGCGTATGTGGCTTACAAGGCCGCGCGCGCAGATGCCACTAATAATGGTTCGCTCACACCGCCAATGCATATACTGAATGCTCCCACAAAAATGATGAAGGAGATGGGCTATGGCAAAGATTACGCTTACGACCACGATACGGAAGATGGTTTCTCCGGCCAGAATTATTTTCCTGATGATATGCCTCGCCGTAATTATTACAAACCATTCGCGCGTGGTAATGAACGCGAGATAATAAAACGTCTGGAATACTGGCAAAATCTTCGCGATAAAAAGAATAAATAATTCTTTCTATATCCTTCAACTTAAAATAATATACTCAAAACTGGAGATGTTATGTCTATAACTGCTTGGCTTATAATGGGTGCAATATTCGTAGTGCTTGAAGTCGCGGCATTGCCGGGTTTCGGTCTTCTTTTTGCAGGTCTTGCTGCTATCACTCTTGGCGGTCTTTTAACTTATGATGTCATAACAGCGGCAGATATCCTCGACCAGATAGTCTGGTTCTTTGCCTTTACTGCACTGTGGTGGGTAGTTCTGTGGAAGCCGCTTAAAAAGCTTATCAAAAAACAGCCGGGTGAAGAAACCTACGAGAATCTTGCAGGTACATACGGCACGGTGGATGATGAGCGTGACCTTACCGAAGGCAAAATAGGTTTTGTGAAGTGGAGCGGTACTCGTATGCGTGCTTCTTTACGCAAAGGTGCTTCGGTTCAGCGAGTTAAGAATGGCGAAACTGTATACGTACACAGCCAGAAAGATGGCGTTCTGATGGTAGATGTAGTGAAGCCTGAGATATCTGAGTAATTAATTTATAATGTAAGGAGAAAACTATGGACGGTTCGACATTTCTGATTGCGGTATTATTTCTGGTGATGATCACCATCTTCAAAGGTGTAAAAATTGTCCCGCAGCAGCAGGCCTGGATAATAGAGCGCCTTGGCCGTTTCAGCTCTGTGCTGGAACCTGGCCTTAACCTTATCATTCCGTTCCTTGATAAAGTTTCCTACAAGCACACGCTTAAAGAGCAGGCTATAGATATCCGCTCTCAGTCTGCTATTACGAAAGATAACGTAACGCTTCAGCTGGATGGTATAATCTACCTTCGTATAATAGACCCTAAACAGGCATCTTACGGCGTTGCAGATCCTTACTTCGCCATTACCCAGATAGCGCAGACCAATATGCGTTCTGAAATTGGTAAAATGGATCTCGATAAAACCTTTGAAGAGCGTGAAAGGCTGAACAGCAATATCGTTTCTTCTCTTAACGAGGCATCTTCTACATGGGGCATACAATGTATGCGTTATGAAATTAAAGATATCACCCCGCCAACCAACATCCTGAAAGCGATGGAGCAGCAGGTTACGGCAGAGCGTATGAAACGTGCGCAGATACTTGAGTCGGAAGGTGCAAGGCAAGCTAAAGTAAACAACGCAGAAGGTGATAAGGCCGAGCAGGTTCTTGCTTCTGAAGCGATGAAAATAGAGCAGATAAACAAGGCGGAAGGTGAGGCGGAAGCTATACTAAGCGTTGCCGAAGCTACTGCAAAAGGTATTGAAATGGTTGCTATCGCTATCAACAAAACCGGCGGTAAGGATGCTGTAGCCCTGCAAGTGGCAGAACGCTACATCGAAGCATTCGCTAAACTCGCAAAAACCAACAACACTATTCTGCTTCCGCAGAATACCGAGGTTGGTTCGTTTGTTGCGCAGGCTATGTCGGTGTTCGATAATATCAGGGCAGCAAATACGCAAAAATAGCCCGCAATAACCACTTGATACATAAGGGTAAAACAATCTGCCTTTTGGTTAATGTTTTATTAACCATTATGTAGTAGAATAGTAGGGTGAATATTTACAGTTACATAGCCTTACCGGCCTTTGTTATCGCGCTTTCATCATGCAATAACGACCTGAAAGAATACTTCGGTAGGCCTGGTGCGTTTACTTTGCGTCCTGCATATCTTGGTGAAATGCCTCAGGGGGATGACAGTTATTCTCAGGGCATGCGTGATGGTTGCAATACATCAATAGCAGTTGTGGGTGTTGGGCCAATGGCCAGTATGTACGATGAATCTTATGTTGATTACGACAGGGTAATGGTGGATACCGATTACCATAAGGGTGTAACTATGGGTTTTAACTACTGTACTTATTATCAGGACGTAGACCCGCTATAAGGAGTTATGAAAGGTATAAATTACATATTAGTTATAGCTTTGCTTCTGGTTACAGCCTGTAACCGCACACCGGAAGGTGAGATAAGCTGGCAGCCATATTCGATGGATCTCAACCCGCCGCCTGGTCCACCGGAATACAAAAAGGGCTGGAGCGATGGCTGTGAGTCGGGTGCGAATGCCTATGCCAACAACACCTATAAAATGTTCAAGGCTTTCGAATTCCGCTATGATGCAACGCTGCGTACAAACAAAATGTATACGCAGGTATGGAAAGATGCCTTCATTTACTGTTCACTGTATTGGGAGAGGATGAACCAGCCTACTATATAGCATGAAAAACCTTCTTACATTAGTATCGTTCAGTGTGCTTGTTGCTTCATGCGGTATGATGCCCGTTACAAAATCCACTTTCGATATAACCAAGCCGGGCAGTCCTTCAATGCGCTGGATGTACGATGGTCCGCCGCCGCGGAATGACGGCAAATCTTATGATACGCTTTATGTTGAAGGCTGGGTGGATGGCTGTGAAACCGGTGCTGCGGGTAACACCAATTCATTCTATAAGTTTACCACTACTTTCAAGCAGGACGCAATCAAAGCCCAGGATGAACGCTATTACAAGGGGTGGAGAGATTCCTTCTTCTATTGCGGCAGGTATATCTACCAGTATAACAGGAGGCTTGGTTTCTAATGAGGCTGAGTGCGGTTACATTACTGTCATTAATACCCGTATTAAGCTCTTGCGGCGCCAGTATGGAAGCCACAAGTACTGCATTCAAACAAGATATACTAAAGCCGATGAATCTGTGGGAGCCTACTCCGTGGGGGTTGCATATGGAACCACCGGCTGGTGGCAGTCCAGAGTTCAATCAAGGGTGGAAGGATGGTTGTCACAGTGGTATAGCTTCTTACGGTGGTGAGCACTACAGAATGCTTGGTT
>JAMHZE010000117.1:0-1783 GCA_035909535.1 Rickettsiales bacterium
CAGCAGTAAAGCAACAGCCGGAAAACGCTCTTCTGGAGCAGTATACAAAACTTAAGGATGTGAATCCTTCCATGCGCCCGCGTGATGCGGCGGTTAAGCTTGGTGTTTCAGAAGGTGAGCTGGTAGCTGCCCGTATCGATGGCGAAACTATTTTCCGTCTCGAGAACAAGCCGGAAGATATGCTGAAGGAAGTTCAGGCATTCGGTGATGTAATGGCGCTAACCCGTAACGATCTATGCGTACATGAGCGCAAGGGCGTATATAATAATGTAAGCTTTTTCACAGAAGGCCCTGTTCGTATGGGTCTGGTAGTGAACGAAGATATAGACCTGCGTCTGTTCATGGGTCACTGGCAGCATTGCTTTGCGGTTACCGAAACTACAAAAACAGGTCCTAAAAAATCCCTGCAGTTCTTCGGTAATGATGGCCTTGCGCTGCACAAAATATATCTTACTCCGCAATCAAATGAAGCCGCTTATGATGCGCTGGTAGCTAAATACCGCGCGGCAGACCAGGCTCCTGCAATGGTTGTAGAGGTTCGCGCTCCTAAGCCAGCTGATATGCCGGATGATAAGGTAGATGCAAAAGCTTTCGAGGCAGAACTTGCCAACCTGAAAGATACTCACGATTTCTATATGCTGCTGCGCAAGCACCGCATAGGTCGTACCCAGTCTTACAGGCTTATATCAGATGAATATGCATACGCAGTTCCTAATGATTGTGGCCGTAAAGTGCTGGAACTCGCCCGCGATAAAGAATGCAATATAATGGTATTCGTCGGCAATCGCGGCTGTATCCAGATACATACCGGTCCGGTAAGCAAGCTGGTTGAGTATGGCGAATTCTACAATGTGCTTGACCCTAAATTCAACCTGCACCTTAAAGATACCGAAATAGCCAATACATATGTAGTGCGTAAGCCTACGGAAGATGGTGTTATAACATCGGTAGAGATGTTCGATGCAGCGGGCGAGCTTATTGTTACGTTCTTCGGCAAACGTAAGCCAGGTGTGCCTGAATTGGCCCTTTGGAGAGAAATAGTAGCTGAGCTTCCAAAAGCATAAAAAAATGCTTGTAACTGCCCGATAAATGCTTATTTTGCGGGTAGATTTGCGGGTATGGTGGAATTGGCAGACACACTAGACTTAGGATCTAGCGCCTAACGGCATGGGGGTTCAAGTCCCTCTACCCGCACCACTCTTAGCCCAGAAGGGCACTGAAATAGATTTACCATAAAACAAGGCTAGCCATGAAAGTAGAAAAACTGAAAGAAGAAAAGTTACTCAGGGAATATAACGTTACCGTACCTGCAAAAGATATCGATGCAAAGGTAGATGCGAAAATAGTTAACCTTAGCAAAAAAGTTAACATGCCTGGTTTCCGTAAGGGTAAAGTACCTCTGGATATGGTAAAGAAGAAGTATAAAGATGAAGTTATGGGCGAAGTGATCAACGAGATCATCAACACCGCTTCTCAGGAAACAATTTCTAAAAACAACCTAAAACCTGCGGGTCAGCCTAAGGCAGAAATCACCGAGTACGATGAAGGCAAACAACTTGTTTTCAAAATGTCGGTTGAAGTTATGCCGGAACTTCCTGAAATAAAATTCGAGAAGATAAAACTTAAGAAGCAGGTTGCTACTATAGGTGATGCTGATATCGAAAAGATAATCAATGAAGTTGCTAAAAACTACAAAGACTTTCAACCGGTAAAAACTGAACGCGCTGCTAAAAAAGGTGACGCGGTTCTGATAGATTTTGAAGGTTCTGTTGATGGCGTTCTG
>JAMHZE010000118.1:0-2982 GCA_035909535.1 Rickettsiales bacterium
TAGGTGATACCGCCTCATCATTCTTCTCATTACCGTTCCTGTCGCGGGTCTTAAAGTAGTCATACCGCACAGCGGGGGTAGCGATTATCTCGCCATAGAACCATTCAGGCTTGAAAGTAAAATCATCCTGGAGATAAGAGCCAAAGAAGTACGATTCAGCATCAGGCACCCCACCTCTCTCACCCATTCTAGTATCAGAGCCATCCTGCCTGTCGCCATAAAATTCAAACCCGTAAGAGATCTCATCCTGATATTCGGCATTTTCATTTAAGCTTGTGGCCATATCTATATTTATGCCGGTGGTCTCAACTTTTTGTCCCAGTACATCGCCTATCAGGTTAAGATCAAGGTTATCGCGTAACGTCTCAGTTATATGATTCTGTGAGCGATAAAGGCGTGTTTTTACCCTGAATAGTTGGTTTTCCGGATCATTGTATTCATGCACAAGTCTGGTAGCGTAAGAGGTAAGCTTTTTATCTGCATCTCTGCCGGATGGCCCTGCAAAGCCTATCTCAGAATCCGTCGGCTCCATCATGTCATTCTTGTATCCCATGAAAGATGCCTCGAATGTATTTGCCTCATTCGCAAAAAATTTCATCTTGGCAAGGCCGCTATATAAATCATCACCTGCCGGTAGCATAGAATCATCACCAAGCTCAACATCGCTGGAGTTTCTTTTTGTAAAGCTTATAAGCCCGTCCCATTTTCCGCTTTCATCGGTCATATAACCGGTGGTCGTGGCATATATCTCTTTATTGGCAGAAAGATATCCGGTGGTAACTGTTACGCCCTCGGTTTCACCAGGCTTAAGGTAGTCTGATGCATCTTTGGTCTCAAAAAGTATAACACCGCCCATGCCGCCGCTGCCATACATGGCAGAGTTAGAGCCCCGCTTTACATCTACCTTCTTTATAAGTGATGGCTCAAGGAACATCATTCCTTCATGCGCTGCACGGAAGTTCTGACGCACACCGTCAACCGTCACTATCACGCCGTTCTCATCAAAACCACGCATGGCTGGTTTTTCACCGCTTTTACGTGCCGTTCCGGCAAAGCGTATAAAGGGCTCATCTTTAAATATATCAGTAACGGTTGCCGCAGATGCCACGCCGGGCGCTCCCAACGTTATTACAGATTCCATCGCAGGAGCTTCAAACCTTTCCTGTTCCGGGCGTTTGGCAGTTACGGTAACCTTATCAAAAGAATATACATCTTCAGCCTCATTATATTCAGGCGCGTCCTTATCTGCCGCTAAAGCAGCATTAGGCAGCGCTAAAAATAACAGCGCAAAGGCGGTTTTCTTCCAGAGTCTCATTAAATAAGCTATTTTATTCAGAGAACTGCTTAACAATAAGGGACTTCCATGTCAAACATATATTTGATAATGATTATCATTTACATTGACAAAACCCTACTCAGAAGCTATAAAACCGTTGAATTTATGGCTTTCTAAAAACAATGCAGAAGATAATAGGTAAATACACTACCAATTCCTATTCCGGCGTGGCAACTTCCATGCTGCTGCACCTTGCGCTTTTCGCCAGTTTTATGTCTTGGTACAGTAATAATAAGGAAGGCATAAAACCATTAACAGTAAGTATCACAATATTTCAAGAGCCTGCAACTGCCGCTCCTACTATATCTCCTGCACAAAGGGAGAAGATATTCAACTCTATGCTGCCAGAGATTGCTCCGGTAGAAAAAAAGGTTGAACCTCGCAAGGTACAAAAGCCTGTAGCTAAGCAAATGGTTGAACCAACACCGCAGCCGATAGTAGAGCAACAACCTTTACAGCAGCCAGTGCCTGTTTCAATGCAGCCTGCCATACAGCAGGCGCAGCTGGTAGAACAGCCAATACAGCAGCCTGCCTATACCCCCCCTGCTCAGAACAATTTATATACACAATATAATAGTATAGAACCGTCATACGGGTCTGCAGCTCCAGCAATGCCGGCTAACGGGTTCGATCAACACACCGGTACACCGGAAGTTATAGAAAATCCGCGCCTTCGCAACAGGGTAGAACCATCCTATCCTAAAAATGCAGTTGAAAGAGGCCAGCAAGGCGTTGTTATAGTAGAGGCAGTTGTCAATTCAGGCGGTTTCCCTATGAACACAAAGGTATATAAGTCATCTGGGCACAGGCTGCTAGACCTTGCCGCGATGAACGCCGTTGAAAAATGGGAATTTGACATTCATTCTCAAAGAGATAGCGTGGTCAGGGTGCCGGTAGAGTTCTATCTTAACTAGCTGGTTTTCATAACATCTTTTTTATTTGATAATAATTATCAATAGAGGCTTGACAGCATAGTAAAACCTATGTTAATTGATTGCCCACCAGCTGATAATGATTATCACTTGCATCAGTAACAGCATAATTTTTGGGGGCTGGATTTTCAACACGAATAAAGGGGTAAGCAAATGGCAACAATCAATCTCGGCGCTGGCGATGATCTATGGGAAGCGTTTCAACAAGGTCTTGGTTTTGAACCTAACACAATTTACGGCAATGGCGGTGATGATCTTATCGTAAGCGGCAACATGAACGATTTCGTTTATGGTGGCGATGGTGATGATCTTCTTTACGGTGTTGGCGGTAATGATTACCTCAATGGCGGCGCAGGTAACGATATTCTGGATGGCGGTGCAGGTACTGATACTCTGGAAGGCGGTGCAGGCCACGATACATATATAATAGATTTCCCTGCTACTGAATTCGGCCATGATGTTATCATAGATGATGATGGTACACTGACAGTTGGTTACACCAACTTCAACATGAACACCGGCGAGATACAGATAGTTGCATACAACATCGCTGGTAATCCAACGCTTGTAGCCGGCACAACCAACCAGTACACGCTTACAGTAACCGATACTCTTGGTCAGGCGGTTACATATATGTTCGAATGGAACGGTAACGGTACTAACCTTGTTATATGGAGCGCTTCAGTTCCAAGAACGCAGATCAGCGTTACAGTA
>JAMHZE010000119.1:0-1025 GCA_035909535.1 Rickettsiales bacterium
GTGGAATTCGCCGGATTTGAAGCCAAAGGTGCAAAACGCTGGATATATATATCAGGCGTATCGCTACAACCTTCCGAGCTGCTGAAACCGTTCTTTGCAGTACTTACAGCCTGGATAATAACTCGCAGACATACCGACAAAACATTCCCGGGATTTACTATCTCTACCATGCTGTTCGGCTTTATTGCCATATTACTTATAAGGCAACCAAACTTTGCAATGACCATTACCATAGGCTGCATCTGGTTTACACAGATGATAATAGGCGGGCTGAGCATGGTGGTGATAATTGGCCTTGGGCTTGCAGGTATAGCCGGGATAATTGGAGCGTATCACTACCTGCCACACGTACAGAACCGTATAAACCTGTTCCTCAACTCATCGGAAGGCGGTGGTGATAACTACCAGACCGAGAAATCTCTCGAAGCGTTCCAGAATGGCGGGATATTCGGCACCGGTCCCGGAGAAGGTTACGTAAAAGAGATACTGCCCGATGCCCATACCGACTTTATCTTCTCTGTAGCGGGTGAGGAATTCGGCCTGTTGTTCTGCCTAATTGTAATAAGCATTTACGGCTTTATTGTGCTGCGCTGCCTGTATCGCGCCTATACTGCAAAAGATATGTTCACCATGCTTGCCGTTACAGGCCTTACCATGCAGCTGTTCTTTCAGGCGGCGGTCAATATGGGCGTAGCCACAAACCTGCTGCCAAATACAGGTATGACATTACCATTTGTAAGTTATGGAGGATCTTCCATGCTTTCGGTATCGGTAGTGATGGGTTTGATACTTTGCTTTACAAGAAAGAAATTCGGGTAAATATTGTTATAATGAAATCCAGACACAACATAAGAGGGTTTTCGTTGATAGAGTTATCGCTGATATTGGCGGTGGCGGCGGCGTTTTCAGTTATAGGTCTTATAAAGTACACGGTTGGGAAAGAGAATGAGCGTAAGAACCGCGTGATGACGCAGATGCGTGCGATACAGGATGCGGTATTGGCTTACGCAGATCAGCACGGATAT
>JAMHZE010000120.1:0-1613 GCA_035909535.1 Rickettsiales bacterium
TAACGCCGCCAAGCTCCAGTATATTCGGCAGAAAGCCTGCGGCAACTTCCTCGCCAGACATAAGGCCGCTACCTTCAAAACCTATATTTTTCAGCAAATTACCTTTCAACTCCTGCCGCAGCACGGCTACATCTTCTGCCTTGCTTGCAGAACGCGCCATGGCTTCCACCACCTCATTGAAAACAGATGGCTGGAGCTTCAACGCATCCAGATGCTTTTCATTAATTATACTGGCAACTTCCCTTATTATACTTGGGTATTTAGTTAATTCTTTGTAATCTTTGTATTCATTTATACGCAGGCGCAGCAGCCTGTTTAGCCCGCGCAGCAGGCCCTCTCTGTCGCCAATCTCCATATCATCAAAGGTGCCGCGCTGAACTTCCGCCTGTAGCGCCATTGTGCTGGCAGTAAGTGCAAGCACCTGTTTTATCTTCTCTAACAAAATTAACCCCTCTCTTTAATTTGCCTTGCAGCGGCTCATTCTAGCACAATATATGGTTTAGCAAAGCCAAAAATGGCTTGACTTGCGCCCTTTAAGCTTTATAAAAGCCCCCTGAATTAACCGAACTATTTACAGTTCATCTCCAAAGGAAAACGTTTATGACACAGCCTCTAATGCCAAAAGCCACAGCCGTATGGTTGATTGAGAACACTAACCTTACTTTTGAACAAGTGGCAGATTTCTGCGGTCTTCACCCTCTGGAAGTGCAAGGTATAGCAGATGGTGATGTTGCTCAGGGCGTAATGGGCCTTGATCCTGTTCTTAAAGGTTTCACTACCCGTGAATCTATTGCCGCGGCTGAGAAAGACCCTAAGAAAAAGATGGTATTCATCAGCGAATATCTTGATTACATGGCCGTTGAAGGCAAGCGCAAAAAGGCTAAATACACGCCTGTTGCACGCCGTCAGGATAAGCCGGATGCAATAGCATGGCTGGTTAAAAACTACCCTAACATGTCTGATGCCCAGATAGGCAAGCTTGTTGGTACAACCAAAAAAACCATTCAGGATATCCGCTCTAAAGCTCACTGGAACACTAACAACCTGCGCCCACGTGACCCTGTTCTGCTTGGTCTGTGCACGCAGATAGCGCTGGAAGCTGCAATAGCTACCCTGCCGCAAAAACCGGCTGCTGAAGATAAATCTGAAGATAAAAAAGCTGGCTAACAGCTAATACTTAAGGTTAGGCCGGCAGTTTAGTTGCCGGCTACCTTCCCCTCTCCGCGCCCCTTACATCATAGAAGCACTGCTTCTCCATGTTCTTTTCGGTAAATTTCGGGTCGTAGGTCTTTCCTTTCATTACTATATGCACGCCCGGTTTTTCCATCACCATAGATGCGAATGAATCTGTTATATTATCTGGACCATCTGAAGCCGTACCGTTAAGCAATGGAATGAACGCGCCGGTAAATGCCACCACCTTGCCTTCATCCTTCAACCTGTCGCCGATATATTCATCAATGAATCTGGCATTATACGGCATCCAGTCTGTGCCATGCGTTATAATTATTTTCTTGGCCTCACTCGCCAGAATCTTCTCGCATATATCAACCAGCTGTGCAGCATCGTATGTTTTACTGTCGCCGCGATTAGCAAGCTCCACAAATTCAATA
>JAMHZE010000121.1:0-3394 GCA_035909535.1 Rickettsiales bacterium
GATAATATGGATGAGATCTTCACTAACCAGAATCCTTCAAAACAGCGCTCCGATATTCGCCATCTACTAAAAGAGTACAAAAAAGAAGCTCGCAGCCTCTTTAAAGACATCAAAGGAGCAGATGCAGAAGCCGCCACATTACTCCTAAACTCTCGCGAAGAGGTCAACCTGCACGCCGCAGCTATAGTTGCCACCTGCGTAGAAGAGAACAATAAAATAGCGCTAACATGGGGCGGGCTACATATATTCAATTTAAAGAAAACCAAACACAACCAGCCAGAGGCCGACCTAGATGAAATGCTGGAACAGCAATTCGGCAAAGGCACTGTCCGCACCGTAGTGCTTTTTGATAAGCGCGAGCAATACCAAGAATTCGAGCAGCAACTATTGAAAGGCGAAATAAAAGATGCACCAGATTACGCCATAATAACCGGCGATGGCTTTGGACAGGAGACCACTTACTCTATGCCGGAGCGCCTTGATTATGTCCGTAATATCAAAAAAATACTAAAACAAGAACACACACCTCAGGCAGCCGAAGCTGAGCGCACAACGCCTTCCATAACGCCTGCCCTGCCCGCCCAACAATCAGGCAAAACCCGCTAAATAAATATCCGCACAAAAAAGAAGCCCCGGCTTTTATACCGGGGCTTCAGTAACTAAAGAACTGTCAATTCTGTTACTTTTTCACTGTTAGCAATAATATCAGGAACAGTAATATGTCTGTCAGTGATAAAGTACCACTGAATACTGTGCCCGGTATCAGCTTCACTACTGTAGGTATCACGAATGCGTGAACCACAGATACTATAACTGCAAGTACGATACCGTAAACCAGGTAGTCTACGAACGTTTTAAGGTTATAGTTTTTAAAACCATCAAGTACGGACATTCTCCTATCCTCCTTCTTCCTTAATTGAGCTGATCGAAATTGACCAATTTAGCTAAGGAACTTCTTATATGGCAATTATATCACAGGCTGCCCTCTATGCAAAGGGGTATTTATTCAAGATTGGTTCAAATTGATACAGTTTGCATTGTTACATTTCAATAACTTAGTGCAATATATTCAAAATATTTTTACTATTTTTCACCCACACCTCAATTCTTCATTAATTACCCCTACGCTTTATGCATTTTTTATGTGTTTATCAGCATATTATTATCGACAGATACGGCCAACTGTTGTATGTATACATCATTGGGGGTTGCAACAAACTAATGAGGCAGCCAATGGAACATAACCTTGCACGCAACGTAGATAACTCTTCACTGGGCATCGAAGTACGTAAGAATGAATGGGGTATGACCATAATAAAAATGGGTAACAACTACTACGAATACCCTGTTATATTCGCTAACGCGATACCTGCCGCTGCACTCGGCAGATAAGCCCTCTTGCACGTATTTTACTGATATTCGTAACAATATCGTAACGTGTTTGCGGTATATTTTCACGCATGAGCAAAACAATTACACAGAACCGCACAGCGGCTACAACGGTAGCCAAAGCTGTATCTACAGAAAAACTTCTGGTGGATGAGAAACAGAACCAGCTTGTATCGGCAACCAAACTTGCACCCGTTGTTGTGCAGGATGTTACAGCTAAAGGCAGCGCTCCAGCGGGCGGGCCAAAACTTATAATCTACGGCACGAACGGCAATGATACCCTTGTGGGCTCCCCACAGGATGATACCATTTACGGCCTTAACGGCGATGACAAGATATCAGGCGGTGGCGGTAATGATGTAATTCACGGCGGCGCAGGTAATGATACTCTCCGCGGTGATGATGGCGACGATACAATTCACGGCGGCGCAGGCGCAGATAACATAGAAGGCGGTAACGGCAACGATACCATCAACGGCGATGCGGGCAACGATACCATTCAGGGCGGTTACGGCGCAGATACTATCAATGGCGGCGCAGGCAATGATATAATCTACGGTGGCGGCAAAGGCATACTCGATGCCAGCAACGATACCATCTATGGCGGTGTGGGTGACGACATCATCTACGGTGATTCTACTGATAACACTATCGGCGGCAACGACACCATCTACGGTGAAGGCGGCAACGACAAAATATTCGCACAGGCCGGAAATGATCTTGTCTATGGCGGCGCTGGTAACGATATCATCTATGGCGGCCTTGGCAATGACAGGCTCTACGGTGATGCCGGCAACGATACCATCTACGGCGATGATGGCATAGACCAGCTTTATGACGGCGCAGGCGCAGATTTCCTATATGGCGGCGCTGGTAACGATATCCTCAATATTTTCGGCAGCGGTACAAATAACAGCGTTGCAGATTACGCTTATGGCGGCGCGGGAGATGACCTCTTCATCGCAGGCGCAGGCGTTGGTCAGCAATTCCTGTTCGGAGATGAAGGCAATGATACCTTCCTGCTTAACCAGAACGGCATACTTATAGCAAATGGCGGAACTGGTAACGATACCTTCACGCTAACCGTACTTAGCAACACCCTTGTACGCACCCTTACAGGCGGCGCGGGTAACGATGTCTTCAACTTCAATTTCATGGGTGATGCGGCGGGTAGTCAGGGCAGCATAATAACAGATTTCTCTGCTGCGAATGATTCAATAAATCTGCAGAACTTTGCGAATGGTTATACCCCAACGTATAACTTTTCTACTTCCGGTTCAGATCTTGTTCTGCATGTAGTGAATGCCGGCGTTAATTATGATGTATATCTTCTCGGTCTGGGTAGCACAAACCCGGCTGATATAGATATCAGCGTCTTATAACATCTTATTGATATATAATATAATTATCTCTTAACACAATATTAACCTTTTTATGCTATAATAGCACCATAACAGGCGGGTTTTATGGAAAAATATTTAGATCAGTTACAGCAATATACTGAAAGGCTAAACAAAGCAGATGATGGCGATCTCAGCGTAAAAGATATCAACCGCCTCAGCAATAAGTTCATCGGCAAAAATACCGAGCCACGCCTTACAGGCTTTATTGAAAGAAGGCTCGAGCAGCTTAATTCCGGCGCCCTCACCCCGAAAGAATTCGTAAACTCGGTGAACGACCAGCAGGCCGTGCTCAACATTATTTATGTTCGCGATGCTGATGTAGCGAATGCTTCCGCGCTCGAGAAAAAGAATTTCGAAAAAATTGATAGCCTCATCGCAGAGGCAGAAAAAGCCGGAGATAAAGACAGAGGCCACTTCCTGCGTGCCGCACAAAGCATCGGCATGGGCATTCGCCTTGAACGCGCGGAAGATGGCAGCGAAAAACCCCATTATGAACGCAAGTTCACAGATTTTGAAACACGCCAGATAAAAGAGAACATCGAAAAATTCCACAACGCCGACATTCAATACACAAACAACTTCGGCCCTAGCGATCTTATCAC
>JAMHZE010000122.1:0-6342 GCA_035909535.1 Rickettsiales bacterium
CGGCAAGTATAAGCAGCCATGAAACAGTTGATTGTTTTATTTGCATCTTACCTTGATTGTTTGTATTTAAGTACACAAAATTGATGAAACACAATATATCGCGAACAATAAAAAGCAACATGAAAACAGGAACTACTTACAAAGATTCAGGCGTGAACATTGATGCGGGCAACGAACTGGTTGAACGCATAAAACCTTTTGCCAAAGCCACTTCCCGCACGGGAACAGATTCTGCCCTCGGCGGATTTGGCGCGCTGTTTGACCTTAAGCGCACAAACTTTAAAGACCCCATTCTGGTTTCTACCACCGATGGCGTGGGAACAAAATTAAAGATAGCACAAACGCTGAACAAGCATGACACTATCGGGCAGGACCTTGTTGCAATGTGCGTGAACGACCTTGTTGTTCAGGGTGCTGAGCCGCTGTTCTTTTTAGATTATTTTGCATGCGGCAAGCTGGATGTTACCGTTGCCGAAGCAGTTATTAAGGGTATAGCCGATGGCTGTAAACTTGCAGGCTGCGCGCTGGTTGGCGGCGAGACCGCTGAGATGCCGGGCATGTACAAGGAAGATGAATATGACCTTGCGGGGTTCTCAGTCGGTGCGGTTGAGCGTGAGAAAATTCTGCCAAGCAAAGATATTCATGCCGGTGATGCGATCATAGGTATTGCATCAAGCGGGCTGCATTCCAACGGATTTTCTCTGGCCAGAAAGATAATCGACAGCAAAGGCTTTTCTCTGACCGAAAAACTTTACGGCTTTGATAAAACACTCGGTGAAGTTCTGCTTACCCCGACAAAGATATATGTGAAAGCGTGCCTTGAGCTTATCAAACAGGTTGAGGTTCTGGGTTTTTCTCACATTACCGGCGGCGGTATTACTGAGAATCTGCCGCGCGTTCTGCCGAAAGGCTTGAGCGCCGAGATAAACTTAGCCGCATGGGAAATGCCGCTGATATTCAACTGGCTGAAGCAGAAAGGCGAAGTTGCAACCGACGAGATGCTGCGCGTGCTGAACTGCGGCATTGGCATGATAGCAGTGGTGAATGAAGCTGAAGGCGAAAAGGCCGTTGCAGCGCTGAAGGCCGCAGGCGAGAACGCCTATGTTATTGGCCGCATAGTTAAAGGCGAGCACGTTAAATATATAGACGAATAGAGCTATTTGCTGCTGAGTTCGTAAAGGCTGATAGCGGCGGCGACGGATGCGTTTAAGCTTTCCACACCTTCCTTCATGTTAATTTTGGCTATGTCATCGCAGCGCTCTATTATGCTTGGGCTTAGGCCACTGCCTTCCGAGCCGACCACAAGTATGGTGCGCTCGTAAGATATTTCACCGATGCCTTTATTGCCGGAGCCATCTAGGCCGACGACCTTGAAACCATATTCCTTAAGGTATTCTATGGCCTGCCACAGGCTGTTAACACGAATATACGGAAGCATCTCTACCGCTCCGGCAGAAACTTTTGCGATGGTTGCGTTTTCCGGCGGGGAGTTGCGCTCTTGCGTGATGAGTGCCGATGCACCAAATGCCGCGGCGCTACGCATTATTGCTCCGATATTATGGGGATCCGTTATTTTATCGGTGGCAACAATAAGATGCGTATCTATCAGAGCTTCAAGCTCGGGAGCTTCTAAAGGTATAACCTCTGCCGCCAGACCCTGATGGGTAACGCTCTCGCGCGAGCCGATGAGCCTGTCCATTTTATCAGGGAACATCTCTTCTATTTTAAGCGAGGCGAACTTTTCAGGGGATAAGCTTTCTTTCAGAAAATGAAGGCCGTTTTTGGTGCATACAATTCGTTTAATTTTGCGCGCCGGGTTGCCAAGAGCAAGCGTTACCGGGTGTTTGCCGTATAACCAGTAGGATTCTACCCCCTCCCTGTTTCTGTAATCTTTCTTCATTTTTAGTTCAAATTTTAAGTATTATTATGAATAGTGGTATGGAAATTACACCGGAAATATGTTATTGTACAACCTATTACAAGAATATTTTTATTTATGGACTAACAGCATGCGGTTTGTTAGTCTGACCTTTTCAACTTAGAATTACGGGTGAAGAATGAGGGTACTAGGGTTATTTTTTGTTTGCGCAGCACTGCTTACAAGCGCATTCGGGGCAGAAGCCGCACAGCAGAAAAACAGAAGCAAGAACGGCTATTTTGACCCTAATCGCTTTGCCGCACTTGTGGTAGATGCCGATACCGGAACAATAATTCACAACGAACACGCACATAAGGTGCGTCACCCTGCAAGCCTTACCAAGCTGATGACAATTTACCTTACCTTTGAAGCGCTAAAACAGAAAAAGATCAATCTTGATACTGTAGTGACAACTTCTGCGAATGCAGCTCGCCAACCGCGCATAAACATTGCGCTGAAGAACGGCGAAAAAGTTTCTGTGCGCAATCTTATAGATAGCCTTGCAGTTGTTTCCGCCAATGATTCTGCCGTGGTACTGGCTGAAAAACTTGGTGGCACCGAAGCAAAATTCGCGCAGATAATGACCGAACGCGCGCGCCAACTTGGCATGAAAAGTACAACCTTCAAAAATGCATCTGGCCTGCCTAACCCGGCCCAAGTAACAACAGCGGCCGATATGGCAAAGCTTATGATGGCGCTGAAACGTGACTTTCCTGAATACTATCCGCTGATGCAGAAGAACAAGTTCACTTATAAAGGCGTGCCTTATAAAAGCCATTCCAGCATACTGCGTGAATATGCAGGCGTAAAAGCAGGCAAAACCGGCTTTGTTAATGCATCTGGCTTTAACCTTGTTATCAACGCGCAAAAAGGCCAGGAAAACCTTGTTGCGGTGGTACTTGGCGGCAGAACAGCTATGAGCCGTGATAACTATATGCGCGGCCTGCTGGACAGGAACTTTCAGAAGCTATACGCATATAAGCGCTCTAACACTCCTACTGCACGAGCTTACGCACAAAATAGTAAAGCTGCTCAGTAATACCGGTTAGCTTCTGCGGCATTTTCTGCACTTCATGTGAATTTATTACACGCGTATACAGCAGCACGGCCCCTGCCCGCCTTATATTTTTCAAGGGTTACGGCATGGCATGATTATTGCTTGATATACAGGCATATAATTTATGGAGTTACATGATGCAGGGAATATCTATCATCGCGAAAACAGGCCAAAGCAGTTCTACACCAACTGCGCAACTCAAAACATCTGACGCGTATAAAGCAGAGATGGCAAAGGTATGGAAAGAGCATCTGAACGCGCTTATGCCGGAGAGCAGAACGGATGAGAAGAAGGACAGGTACGATTTTACCGATATGAGCCGCCGCGAGATAGAGCGCGTTGGCAAGCAGTTGTTCAGTGAGGGAAAGATAACGATTGATGAGCTATTCCATTTTCAGCACCCGGATGGCAAGCTGCATATAGGATTAGATGGCTTAAGGGTTGAGCTGCCGCAGGATGAGCGCATAGATTTTGTAAGCCATATACGCCGCTTTATTGAGCTGATGCAGGAGAACGGTGACGATAGACGAGCGGATTCCGGTTACAGCACACTGCTTGGCCTGCTTGAAAAGCTGAGGGTTCTAGGGGCTTAAAAAAGGATTATTATTTTGATTAGTGGTGGTGGAGGTAGGATTCGAACCTACGAACTCTTGCGAGGGGAGATTTACAGTCTCCTGCCATTGACCGCTCGGCCACTCCACCACATAGACAGGCCTGCCTTCTAATTCATTACCTTAGAACTGTCAATAACTAAGGTTACTATAATAGCCTTTCGCACAGCAGTTTTAGCGCCTGGGGGTAGGCTATGTGTTCCTGCTCGTGGATGCGGGCGTGGACGGTTTCTTCCGTATCGCCCGGCAGAATATCTATAGCGCGCTGGACGATTATCTCTCCGGCATCGACTTCCGGTATCACATGGTGAACGGTGCAGCCAGTACGCGTTGCACCTGCGGCGAGAGCATCTTTCACCGCGTTGGCGCCTTTGAATTCCGGCAGTAATGATGGATGTATATTTATTATACGGCCGCGCCATTTATCTACAAACCCAGATGACAGAAGGCGCATAAAACCAGCAAGACAGACTATTTCTGCACCTGATGCAGTTACCTTTTCATGCAGGGCGGCATCAAATTCTTCCCGCGAGGAGAAAGTTTTGTGATCTATGAAATGGGCGGGAATGTTATTATCTGCGGCGCGTTGCAGGCCGTAAGCATCTGCCTTATTGGATATTACGGTAACTATTTGTGCGGGATATTCTGACGCAGAGCAGGCATTAATAAGCGCCTGCAGATTACCGCCAAAACCACTGATGAGAACCGCTACTTTTTTCTTTTTCATGGTTTATATCTAGCTTGTGGAGAACACGGGTCAAGCCCGGAATGATATTGGATGCGTAATAGGCATAAAAAAAGCGGCTGAGAAATCCCAACCGCTTTTCCTGCTATTTCTTACCCCTCACCGCTCCTAGAAGCGAAAAAGGGTGGATTGTGCATCTACCTATATAACTTACGTCGTCGCAAATCCAACACAGCCGGAGCCATGCTGGAAACTTTTTACTAAGCAGCCATGTCCTCGGCTTCCTGCGCTGCTTTTTTAGCAGCAGCACGTTTGATGAAATACGGATTATTATCATTAATCGTTTTCACCACGTAATCAGATGAGGAGAGGATATCGAGGCTCTTTATAGCCGATACCTCACGCGCAAGACGCTCCAGCGCGTTCTCGTATATCACGCGTTCTGAGTATGAACGCTCCGGATCATCAACGTTTTTGTGCAGATCACGTACAACTTCTGCAACCGCAATGATATTGCCGGAATTGATTTTTGTTTCGTATTCCTTAGCGCGGCGAGACCACATGCCACGGGAAGACTTAGGGCGCTCCAGCAGGGTACGGCGAACGCTTTTCAGATCATCATCTGAAGAAAGCATGCGCAGACCAGACTTTTCAGCACGGGCCACAGGCACGCGGAGAACCATTTTCTCCTTCTCGAACTGGATAACGTATTGCTTGAGTTCCATGCCGGCAACAAGGTGAGTTTCGATGCCGATGATTTCACCCACACCATGCGCAGGATATACAACCTTAACGCCTTTATCGTAACCAACGGTAGATGTTTTAACCGGTGTAGGCATGGTTATTGTAGGTTTTACTATAGGGGCTTTGCCCATTCTCATCATAGGCTTTGCCATAGGTTTAGTAGGCATTGCCACAATTTTTGCAACTGTTTTAACAGGCTGCTTTACCACCGCCTTAACAGGGGCAGATTTACGTGCCGCAGGCTTGGAAGAAGCCTTGGAAACAGTTTTAGACACAACTTTTTTCTTCGTCACTTTACTGGTAGCAACCTTAGACTTTTTTGCAGCCGGCTTTTTTACGCTTTTAACTTTAGTAACCTTTTTTGCTGATTTTTTAACTTTAGATGCCATATCTGATACTCAGGACCAATAATTAGTTGATAAAGTGACCGTGTAAATTTAAGCTCATATACTTTAGGAAGAGCTGAAACGTGGCCACCTTATCACAAAATAGGCCAAAAATAAACATAAATTTTATGAATCTGAGAAAAACCTTTAGAAAATCATATAGTTACTTATGCTTCCTACCCCTTTTAACAGGGCTGTTAGCCGCCCCAGAGCAGGCAAATGCCCGTAAAGTTAAGGAGGCTTTTGATACCAGTATTATAGTGCTTGCCCCTACATCTATGACCAATGCGGTAAGCGAACTGGCCAGGGTCTTCAGCGCAAAGAACAATATATCTGTGAGCGTATCTTTTGAGGCGGCGGACGAGCTTGTCCGTATAATTGAGGATGGCGAGGCCGCAAACGTGTTCATCAGCGAAGATAGCGGGCGCATAACCGACCTGCAGCAGCTGGGCGTGCTGAACGTATATAGTATTGCCGAGATAGCATCTGACCGGCTGGTGCTTGCAGCACATAATGATAACTTTACAAAAAAACGCCTAGAAAGACTAAGCGATGACGAAGAGAAGATACGCACCGCTGCAAGAAGCATAACCCTTGCTATACCGGCTCCTGATATAGATCCGGCAGGCGGATTTATAATGCAGGCATTGGATAAGATGGGACTATGGGACAAAGTAAGCAGCAAAATGCTGCGCGGCGACAGCACCCGCAACGTGCTTTACCTTATAGCCAATGGCGGCAGCGCCGGAATTGTTTACAACAGCGATGCAATGAGCTCTTCGGAGCTGAGCATAATAGCTACCCTGCCGCAGGAATATCATGAGAAGATAGTTTACAAGGCCGCTATTGTGGCTGATGTACGCTCTCTATCGGCACCCGATGCATCTAAGAACTTTATTGAATTCCTGAAAAGTGAAGATGCAAAGAAAGTTTTTGCCAAA
>JAMHZE010000123.1:0-3953 GCA_035909535.1 Rickettsiales bacterium
TTGATGTCACTAAGAACTGAAAATAGCGGCTTTTCTCTTATAGAGGCAATGGTTGCCTCTGTAATAATGGCCATAAGTTTTGCCGGTGTTTATACACTTACCGGATATTCCACTATTGCGCTTAAGAACTCGGCAGACAGGCAGAAGCTACAGATGGTGGCAAACCAGATGCTGGAAAGTATAGCTGGAGATACGCAGAATATATCGCAATATAATATGGATCTTACTGGTTGTGCTGCACCTGCATCGGGTGAAACACAACAATACCATCAGAGCAGGTATAAATGGTGCCGTATGCTTAATAATTCTGTCGGCACGGCGGCTGTGGGCGATACGCGCAGAATAAGTGTTACAACATCCGGCAGCGGTAATATTGTGCATATAGTGCTGGAAAGCAGGAACAGAGGAACGCAGATAGTAGTGAAGAATTTTTATGAATGATAACCTTATCATAAACAAAAGCGAGGCAGGCTACACGCTGGTAGAGTTGCTTCTGGCTGTGTTTGTCGGCTCTATAGTTCTGGCGGGTGCTTATGCTTCTTACGCGGTAGTGGCAGCGCAGTATACCCGCAATTCCGGCGTCAGCGATATACGGGATTTCGCCATACCTACCATCAGTTTATTGTCACGCGACATTCGTATGGCTGGCTTCCGCGCGGTAGATAGCAACATAGAATCTGTTTACGGCAGGATAGACCCTGCGGTTGAGATAACCGATGTTGCAGGCGCTTGCTGCGATACAATATCTGTTACCTACGATAAGGCCGAAGATGAAAGATACCGTACAACCTATTTTGTATCCGCCCGTTTTGACCGCAACGCCCTGTTCATGAACATACAGCAATGGGATGGCAGCGCATGGACCATGATAACGCAAGATGCAATAGTAGCCGACTATATAGAGGATTTTCAGGTGGAAGGCAGCCAGAACAACAGTACGGGACAGCCTACTATGGTAGATTTCAGCCTTGTGTTCCGCAGCAGAAATAAAACTAAAACACCTGTTACCTTCACAAAATCTGACTATGCCAGCGGAAATTACAACAGCTATTCCATAACCGATAATTACATCCGCGAGGAGTTTGATACCTCGGTACGTTTAAGAAATCTGCTCGACTAGGCTTATCCCCAAACAAATCTCTTTCACAATTGGCAATTTGTCTTATTTTACCCCTATGGATAAAAGCAAAAAGATACTGGTTGTGTATGGCGGCCCTTCTTCCGAGGCAGAAGTTTCTGCGCGCACAGCAAAAGCAATACACGGTTCTCTGATAGAGAACGGCTTCAACGCAAGCCTGCTGGAATTCAGCTTTAACTTTGCCGAAGATATAAAAAAATCTGCACCTGATGTGGTGTATAATGCCATGCATGGCGCCTTCGGTGAAGATGGCTGCTTACCTGGCCTGCTGGAATGTTTGCGCATACCATATACGCATAGCGGCGTGCGCGCTTCTGCCGTAGCTATGGATAAAGCCTTAACCAAAAACATATTGCTGCAGCATAATGTAACACTGGCCGCAGGAAAGGTTCTTACACGAGATGAAGTTTTGGCAGGTAACATCACAGGCCCTTGCGTAGTAAAACCGGTTGCAGATGGTTCTTCTGTTGGTGTAGCGATACTTAAAAAAGGCGAAGCGCTAGATACAAAAAATCTCGGCAGCAACAGTCATTTCCTTATCGAGGAATTTGTAGAAGGCCGCGAACTTACCGTAGCCGTATTAGATGGCAAGGCTCTTGGAGTGCTGGAAATCCGCCCGAAAAGCGGCGTGTACGACTATGCATCTAAATACACTTCCGGCGCTACAGAATATATAATACCCGCACCCGTTGCAGATGATATTACAAAGCAGGCAGCCCAGTTTGCAGAAATTGCTCACAAGGCTTTGGGCTGTCGTGGCGTTACAAGAAGTGACCTGATATATGATGAAAACAACAACAAGGTATATTTCCTAGAAGTTAACACTCACCCTGGAATGACTGCAACATCGCTGGTTCCTAAAATAGCAGCAGGTGCAGGTATAAGCTTCCAACAGGTTATAGAAAAGGTTCTGGCCACTGCCACGCTTGAGATAAAATGATAAGGGTTGTTAAAAAGAAATCTTATTCCAAACGCAAAACGGAAGATTACCGTTTTCAGCGTAAGGTGAAGTTTGCCCTTTCCCGCCTTGGTAAAGTATTGCAGATAGTAGCGGTTATGGCAGCCATATCGTTGTGCGTATGGGTGTTCGGCTTCGGCGGTGATACTGTGATAAAGAATTACACTCACAAAAAAGCTACGGAGTTTTTTATCTCTCTGGGGCTGAAGATAGAATCTGTAGAGATACGCGGAAACAAGATAGTTCCTACTGATATAATACTTAAAAAGATATTTGAATCTCTGGGCGATGTAACTTCCAAATCTATAGTGTTGCTCGATATAACAGAGCTGCAGGACGATATAACATCTATCGGCTGGATAGAATCTGTTACCATTAAAAAGAAGATGCCTGGCAAGCTGATAGTTAATGTTACCGAACGCTCCCCTAAAATAATATGGCAAAGCAAAGGTGCTATCTGGCTGGCAGACCAGTTCGGTAACCTGCTTACACAGAAGATGGAGAAGAAATATATCTACCTGCCGCTGGTAATAGGCCAGAATGCAGATAAGGACATACCGGAGCTTTTCCGCATAATAAATTCATCCACGCGCTTTAAAAACATGATAGTGCGCGCCACTAAAACCGGCGGACGCAGGTGGGATATAAAACTTAATAACGATATTGTTATAAAACTTCCGGAAGATAAACCGGTAGAAGCATGGAAGAAGCTTGATGTGATGGAAAAACAAAGTGCCCTTTTCTCCAAGCGTATAACTTATATTGATATGCGTATAGAAGGCCAGCTAGTAACCGGAGTTGAAAAGGAACAGCAAGATGAGATATCCGACATCATACAAACGCTTGATACGCAGACCGCAGAGTAAAGCACTATATACCGCCGCCATGATAGTGGTTGCTTATCTTGCAGGATTTGTGCAGGACTTCACCACTACACCACAAAACGCGCAGATAAAAGGAAAGGCATGTGTGCATGATGGTGATTCCTTAACCGTAGGCGGCAGAGAGCTACGGCTGTTCGGCATAGATGCCCCTGAGCTTAAACAGAAGTGTTACTCCGGAAATAAAAAGATAAGCTGCGGCGTAGAATCCAGAGGTGTTCTGGAAGATATGCTTTCCGGCAAAGATGTATTCTGTTCTGATTTAGATACAGACCAGTATAAACGCACAAGCGGCAACTGCTACTTTATCAACGGCGCAGGCAGTAAAATAAATATCGGGCAGGAAATGGTAAAGAGCGGCTATGCCCTAGCCTACAGAACATACTCCATGCGATTTGTGGTGAACGAGCAGTACGCAAAAGCCATGCGTCGCGGCATCTGGCAATATAGTTTTAAAAGGCCGTGGAACTGGCGCCGAAATAACCGATAAAATTACTTAATGGTTTTAAACTCTGTGTAATGCAGAATATCGGTATCATACCCCATTCTCTCCGCTTTCTGCACCAGCTTCTTGAGAAGTTGCTCACTTAAAACTGGCTTGCGTGCCAGTATCCATAAATAACGCCCTGAAGGTTCACCCACTATAGACCAGCTGTAATCTTCCGCATGATCTAACACCCAGTAATTACCAAAATAAAATGGCCCGAAGAAAGAAACCTTAAGCTTGGTATCACCAGAATCCGGGATTATTTTTGCTTTGCCCTCGGCCTGCTTAAAAGCGCCCTTGCCGTCAAGGCAACTATTCAACACTTTTACAAGACCATCATCTCTCACAGAATATTCTGCCGTTACATCAGTACAGCCTTTTTCAAAACCATTTTCGTAACGTGCTATCTCGTACCATTTTCCAAGATAGCGCTCAAGAACCACCTTTTTGGCGGGTTGTGGTACATTGCTATTACCAACAGGGCCTCCA
>JAMHZE010000124.1:0-12422 GCA_035909535.1 Rickettsiales bacterium
TTATCCGCGCCATCCCTTATCATTACCGTGGAATTGATATGCACACTGTTGCTGAGAACTTCTGTGTTCGGCTTGGACTTCATTGTTATGCGCGCCAGATCAAAATCTTTCGCGGTATCTATCAGTAACTGCTCTACCCTGCATATCCACGCCGGCATACCCAGCGGAGAATGCGGCGCGCTGGTGAGCTCGCCCTGAGAGAATGCGTGAAATTCCGGCTCCGGAGAGTGAACTTTTTTGCCCTCTTCATCCACGAGTATCTTTCTGTACCACGAAGCACCCTGTAGCGCCTGAGGTTCTGCCGCTACACCGCTGCGAGGACTTTTGCCGATACGGGTTTCGAATTTCTTATCCATCTGTTTAGTACGAGCCTTCTCCGGCATATAGGCTTCGGCCTTGTCATCCATATTTATGGTGCCGGTGCTTTCCACCTGCTCAATTATCTCTTTCAGGCGCTTAAGATAAGCTTCCTTACCCGCTACTTTGGTGAACTCTATTTCTGTGCCGAAACGCACGGATACATCCGACTCTTTTTGCGCGAACCCTTCCTTAACCAGTATTTTGGCTATTTCGGTATTGTAATACTGAATTCGACGTTTAGACTCTTCAAGATCTGTCTGATAATCTGACATCACAAATTCCCCTTTTGTGATTTTATAAACGCCGACATCATAACACAAAAACAGCTCCAGAAAAAGGATAAATGCCCTTTTTCTAAGGAAGAAATTATAATATCAATAGGTTAAAGAGGCCAGCGAAACAAAAAAGCGCCCAAGAGGGCGCCTTTTATTTGATGGTGGGGCTAACAAGAGTTGAACTTGTGACCTTACGGTTATCAGCCGTACGCTCTAACCAGCTGAGCTATAGCCCCATACAAGAGAGTGTTACCCCTCTGAAGAGAGCACGCTTATAGTTAATCTGTGCGGCTTTGTCAAACGATTATAGGTAGTTTGTGTGGTCTGCCTCGGAAACGCGGCGGCCATGTTTAATGCGCCATATGGCATAGCTTAATGCGGTTATGTTCATTACCTCCATCATCATAGGGCCAATGGACATGGTAATTACGTTATAAACAAGCCAGAAAGCGCAGGCAGCTACCATTCCTATACGAAAATTAAGCCCGGAAAGCTTAAAGATACTTACCGTACTGCACAGCACGCCCATCAATGGTAGAATATCATACGGTTTTTCAAATACATAGATGGCAGCAGCTATGTTAAGGGCAATAAATACAGGGAAGAATTTTTGCGTATTAGGACGTGCCGCAACAAAGTTACGCACCGCGCTGGTAAGTATTATAAGCGCCCCTGCATAAGCCCCGATAAGGTAGTAGCTGACAGCCACAAGCGAGGAAGAAACCCCCAGATAATTACGCACATGGTTATCTTTTTTCTGCATCAGCGCGAACACTGAGAATGCAAAACCTAATATGCCTATTATCTGTCCGGTTACGTACATATTGTAGTTTGTTCACTTTTGGATATAGTGCTGGCAGTTCATTAACAAGTGAAATCGCATGAAGAAGTATTCCGACACCACTCTTACCATTAGCCTTGGTGCTTTACAGCGCAATTATAAAAAGCTGGCCGGCATGACGGCAGGCGCAACCGCTGCCGTGGTAAAAGCCAATGCCTACGGGCTTGGCGTGGATAAATGCGCCCCTGCCCTATATGCCGCTGGCTGCCGTGATTTTTTTGTAGCCACCGCAGATGAAGCTCTGCAACTGGTTGAGATATTAGCGCCCGATGCGCGCATATATGTTTTTCATGGCGTGAAGCGTAACGAGGCCGAAGTATTTGCGGAGAACAACCTGATTCCGGTGATAAATAACGCCGCTCAGCTTGAGGCATGGGGGCATCAATCTCGCACCGACGGGCTGACCTTACCTGCCGTGCTGCACTTTGATACCGGCATGAACCGCCTTGGCTTTGGCTATAACGACGCCGCAGAGATAGCAAAAAGCAGCGAGCTTGAGTTTCTGGACGTGAAATATGTGATGAGCCATCTGGCCGTTGCGGAAGATACAGCCAACCCTGTGAATGAATTACAGGTTGAAAGATTTGCAGGCGTGCGGAAGAATTTTGCTAACGCGGGAGGCTCGCTTGCCAATAGCTGGGGGCTTATAGCCGATAAGAAATTCCATCACGATCTGGCAAGGCCGGGCTGCGCGATGTACGGCTCTCGCGGCGGGTTTGATGTGGAGATAGAGCCTGTTATTACGCTGCGCGGCAAAATATTGCAGCTGCGCGAAGTGAAGGAAGACGGCACGGTTGGCTATGGCTGCACGCATAAGGTAGCGGCTGGCACGAAGCTTGCGGTTGTTCCAGCCGGTTATGCGGATGGATATTTACGCAGCCTTTCTAACCGCTCGAATGGTTTTTATAACGGCAAACTTGTACCGCTTGTTGGTATAGTTTCTATGGATATGACCATATTTGATGTGAGCGGTGTGGAAGGGATAAAAGAAGGTGATGAGATTGAGCTTATTGGCAGCCACTATACAGTAGATGATATAGCCCTTGATGCAGGTAGCATAGCCTATGAAATTTTAACATCTCTGGGCAGCAGGTATAACAGGGTTTATACCGATTAATTATTATCTACAGATAGTTAGCTGGATAATTTAAAGTTTAAAAATAAGTTCGGATTTAGGGGTTTTGTTAACAGTTTGTTAACATTTCTATGATAGTATCAGGCGTAGAAAATTTAAGGAGAGGCTATGATAGTTCCAATAAAAAAAGATGTAAAAGATATAGCTGTTTCAGCAAGGGCTGATGAGAGCGGAAATATATCTTCACTGCGTATTACAAAACTTACCACTGAAGGATATGTAACCAGACAGTTCAGCCGCGGCGATGACACAGGCCCTAGCGCTCAGGTAAAAGATAAAACCTATCCTTCTGACCATGAAGGCAATCTGCTTGCCAACCGCGTAGATGACAAACTGAAAGAGCCTGCTTTCATTTCTCAAGCGGAGTTTGCAAAAGCCTCACTAGGCTATATTGACCCAAATCATTTTCCTGCCGGAAAGGAATATAATGTTATTTCGGCACAGCTTAATGGTACGGCTTCCAGCCTTGAGAACATAAAAAAACTGCTAACACCTGTAACCGAGATAAGCCACGGCAACAGAAGAGATCCGCAAGGCCCCGAGGCGGGATTAAAAAAGTAAATAATTACGACAAGGTTATTTATTAATCTTTTCCTTTTTAGCGCTAAAAACAGCAGAAACTTGCAAACAGCCTTTGCACGACCTATTCTGCTACAAAATACCAAGAGGGAATTACTATGAGAAAAGGTTTTACGCTGGTGGAGCTGGCGATTGTGCTGGTGATAATCGGCCTGCTGGTGGGCGGCGTGATGCAAGGGCAGGAATTGATAAAACAAGCGCAGATACGCAACCATATAAAAACTGCGAATGATGTTAAGCTGGCAGTTGCCACCTTTCAAAGCAAGTATGATGCCCTGCCGGGTGACATAAAAAGACCGGAAAGATTTTTTCCTGTATGCGATAATACCCTTATAGGCGGTGCCGATACAATAGCGGGCGATGGCAATGGCCGGATAAACAGGCTTTCTACACCGGATGAGGCGGTATGCGTATGGATGCAGATGCAAAATGCCGGAACTTACCAGCCCATTGGCTTTAAGAGCGGCGAAGGCGGCATGGTACCACAGGACATAAGTTTTGAGGTACATTCTTTTCCGGTAGCGAAGTGGTCTGCATCTCAGCTTCTGGTAATGGCCATGTTCTACCTGCAAAATTTTCATGATGAGCCGGGACAGCCTACGATTGCAAGCAATGTTCTTGTTGTTGCTGATTACTTGAATACACATCTGAACTCATTTACCCCGGAAGATATTTATAGCATGGACTCCAAAATGGATGACGGGCTGCCTTATAGCGGCATTGTACGCGCGACATCCAGCGATGTAACGCAAGGTACAACCGGCAGCGGCGCGTGCTACGACAATATGTTGGGCGACCCAGGTGATAACGAAGACCACCCTACCGCGACATCCCGCTACAATCTGGAAGAAGAGGGAAGGACATGTACACCGATATTTTTACTGAAGTAGTTATTACTTATGGCGGCTGACGATGTTGGCCAGAGCGAATACGACCTCTTTGGAGTATTTGCTATCCTTGCCTTTTAACAGATTCTCTATCGCCTGCTCTGGGGTGAGTTTATCACGATACGGACGCGGAGATGTCATTGCTACGTAATCGTTAACTACCTTTATGATACGCGCGGATATTGCTATCTGCTCGCCTTTAAGCTTAAGCGGGCCGGTGCCATCAATGTGCTCGTTCATCTGCTCCAGAGTTTCAATCACCGGTGAATCGAAGTTGAAATCTTTCACTATCGCGATGGTCTTCTGAGGAACGGAGTTGAACATCTCTTTCTCCTCTTTAGTGAGTTCACCCTGCTTGTTAATGATATCACGCGGGAGAAGCGCAAGAGAAAGATTGCTGATGCGTGAGGCGAAATCTACCGCGCGGCGGTGCCTTTCCTGAACGCCAAGGCTATCGGATACCATTACCGAGAGATCGTGCACCTGCTGGCCGTGGTTGTGGAAATACTGGCTGCGGTTCTCGATAATGCGAACAAGGATCTCTATCGAGTTGCTGAGATTCTGCTCGTACTTAACACGCTCGTTTATCAGTTCGGAGATATCGTTCTCAATTATCAGCGCGCCTTTAAAATAGCCGTTCATGGAGATGTCGTTTATAGGAATGGCCTTTTGCTGCACGAATCTTTCTTTGCCAGCAACTTTATGGCGGTTAAGGGTGGAAACCGGCTCGTTGCTTTCCTGCGCGCGGATGGCGAGGCCGAGATATTCATCTGCCGCAGCTTTGCCAACTACGTTTTCCAGAGGTTTATCCTTGAACTCGGATTCATCTTTTATTTTGTTTTTGCGCTCGAATACACGGTTACCGAAGGCCACGTTGTTTTCCTCGTTGATAAGGAACATGGATTGTATCTGGTTGCGCGTTATCATTTCCAGCAGGCGGGTCTTCTCCTGAAGTTCTTTAAGAAGCTTGCGGAATTTTTCCGAAGTGCTGTGCTTCCACACGAACAGCATTATTGCACCAAGCATAAGTACGAACAGGTAAGACATTGTGCGAAGATGGCGAAGGTTGGTGCGGGCTTCGGCAAAGGCTTCCTTATACGAAATTGAATGTACCATGAAGAGATCCGGCGCGCCGAGTTCTTTAGCGGTAACCAGCATTTTGTTGCCTTTGTTGTCGTTCTTTTCGGCTATAACATCCGGATTGCTGACAGCGTATATCTGTGCGAGATCGTTATTGGCCTGCATGGCTATAACATTGGCGGAAGGCTTTTCTGATACAGGTTCAAGCACGCTGCCATGCTTGCGGTATAGCTCTGTTGCAGAAGTAACAAAACCCGCAGGCGGGAAGGTTAGCAGTGCAAAGAAATCTTTATCGAGCTTACGTATCGCTACAACATGGCCGATGATATCATCACTTTGAACGTTCTGAACCCTTTTGATGATACGGAGATAGAAGTTTTTATCTGCGCTGGTGTTAAGTACAGATATCTGCGGAAGGTTTGGAACTTCCATCAGGTCTCCCACCAGTGGTTTCAGGTTATCTGCAAAATCAACACCTGCAACTACCTTATGGGCTTTATCTATAAGTATTATGCTGCCATCGGAAGTAACGGGAACATTGGCACGGACAGGCTCTGTGCGCGCCCTGCCCTTAAAGCCGGCATCCTGCGCAACCGATGCAAGATATGCTGAAGTGAATTGCTCCTGCGTTAGGATATCGTCCTGCGAGGTGGCTTTATCGAGCAGAGAAGCAAGGAACATTTTAACCGTAAGATTCTCGCTGACCGCGAAGATGCTGCTATCTTTAGCGCGAATCCAGCTGTTTACCGCACCTGAACGGATATCTACCATGCTGGAGATATGCGACTGTACCTTTACCGCTTCACGCGAGAACTGATTTGCCGTGTAGTTGCGCACCACAAGCACAAATACAAGAGATACCACAACATATATGATGAAAATATTTAAAAAACTGCGGTTCGCCGTAAAATTGTTGAACATAAAGCCTATATTTGTTTTATTATGTGATGCGAGTATCAGCTATGAAGTTTTTATCTACAACCTTTATTTTACTTACCGCAACGTTTTTCAGCGTTGATGCGGCAGCTTTTCCACTTCTTTTCGGCAAGAAAGAGGAGCAGAACATCACTATCAATGATTTTCCGAAATGGATGGGCGCGCTGGACAAGACCGATGACGAGTTCAAATCTTACCAGAAAAAATGCGAGGCAGGCAGCAAGAAGTTCTTCTGTAACATACAGGATTGGCTGGTTTTCGTTGAAACTCTAAAAGATAAAAGCAAGAAAGAGCAGCTTAAGGCCATCAACAACTTTGCCAATAAATACCAGTATATTCTGGATATAGATAACTGGGGCGTTTCTGATTACTGGGAATCTCCGGGCGAATTCCTGTTCAAAAGCGGCGACTGCGAGGATTATGCAATAATAAAATACTTCTCGCTGAAGCAGCTTGGCTTTAAACTGGAAGATATGCGGATAGTGGTACTGTTCGATAATAACTTACAGATATACCATTCTGTACTGGCAGTGAACCTTGATAACGAAGTGTATATTCTGGATAACCAGCTGACCAATGTTACGCGCGCGCGCAACATATACCATTACAACCCGATATATTCTATAAACGAAAGCTACTGGTGGAGACACCTTTAGGCCGCGCTATTAGCGCGCCGGGGCGGCATCAAGGAATTTTGCCCTCTGTTCGTGGCACTCCATAATCTTGCCGGCAAGACCTTCTGTTCTGCGGCAAGGGCTTAAAAGATACTCTTCCGCAACATCATGTATAACGCCGGAAACATCAACACCAGGCTTAGTACGCTCTGATATCTGGGCAGCCATAACCCCAAGATCTTCCTCGTTCATATTGCCGTTCACTACAGCAGATACCCTTTCTGCTATTTTAGATAAAGAGCCAAATCTTTCTGACACAGACATCGCACCAAAAGCAGGTATGTCACCCCAGCTTTTTAATGCCTTTATTGTTATCATGGTGCTGGCATCTTTGCTGATAGAATCAAGAAAATCATCAATCTCGCCCTGACTTTTACCAACATGTGAAACCGCTTTTTTTGTCACCCTTGCAGCTTTAGGAAGCGCAGAGCCAAGTGTATCGTGCATAGCGTTCATCAGCACCAACGCGCGCTGCTCGATTCTGCGTAGCTGCGATACATCAGAATGCTCAAGGTTAAGCAGGGTCTCAGATTTTTTTACCGCAGCTGCAAAAACCGAAACCGCGTTCTCTTTCAACGCCGAATCATCACCCGGCTGGATAACTGTTAATGTCATTGCGCCCCTCTCCCCAAAAGTTCGAATTTTAGATAAATTTATTATATCTTAAAAACGCCTTTCCGACAAGCACCAGCACAAATTATTTTTGCCTTGTTTTATATATGGTTAGGCGGGTTGCGCAAAGCAACAAACCAGGGGTTGGCAAGCAGCCAAAAAGAGCCTTGCGTTTTAGAGGGTTAAATGAACTGATTTGAAGCCACCAGATAATGCAAAAACTGCCACTTATCTACTATGCAAAATTTGCATAGTTGTCGTAAATTTAAAAATAAAGCCCCTGCCCGACCAGATATATATCTGAAAAACAGCGATTATTTTTTGAAGCCAATTTTTGGCACGCTACAAGCTTTATATTAATAGGTAAGACCCCTCTTACCCTATTCTCTCTCTCCTCGTCCCCTCAAGGAGAGAGAGGACCCTAAAAAGGTTAAGAGCATATATATAGAGAGTTGGAAAATGGCAAATAAATATCGTTTCAAGTCTGACATAGTAGCGCAAAGCCTGGAGCAGGAACTTGAAAGCCAAGCAAAGCTGGTATTCGGCTATTTTATTTCTGCCATGCTGATACTGGCAGTTATGTTTGGCATTATGTTCACTTTTACAGCGAACGCTAATTCTGCCAACCCACGCCTGAAAGATATAGTTACCTTTGAAGGCATACGTGAGAACCTGCTGGTAGGCTACGGCCTTGTTGTTGGCCTTAACGGCACAGGCGACAGGCTGAACAACAGCGCATTCACCGAGAAAAGCTTACAGGCATTTTTGGACAGGTTGGGTGTTTCTACCATCAACGAACAGCTAAAGGTGAGGAACGTTGCAGCGGTTACGGTTACTGCGCGCCTTCCGGCTTTTGCGCGCGCGGGCAGCAAAATAGATATAACAGTAAGCACAATGGGTGATGCCACCAGCCTTCAGGGCGGCACGCTTGTTGCAACCCCGCTTATGGGCGCTGATGGCGAGATGTATGCAGTAGCGCAAGGCCCTGTTTCTATCGGCGGATTTGTTGCAGGCAATGAACAGAATAATGCCACCAAGGGCGTACCTACTACAGGCTTCGTATCTTCCGGCGCTATTGTTGAGCGCGAGGTTCCGTTCGAACTGGATAGCCTTGCCAATCTGAAGATATCACTGAACGAAGCTGACCTTTCCACTTCAAAGAAGATTGAAACGGCAATCAATGCAAGACTTGGCGATACTTACGCAAAAGCTACAGACCCCGGCACGGTTGCACTGAACATTCCTCTGGAATATGGCAGATCTGTAGCGACACTACTGGCCGAGATAGAACAGATAACCGTAGAGACAGACCAGCCGGCACGCATTGTGGTGAATGAATCTACCGGCACTATTGTTATGAACGAGAATGTTAAAGTTGATACCATAGCGCTGGCACAAGGCAACCTTGTGGTTACCGTATCGCGCACACCGCTTGTTTCCCAGCCGGGCGCATTTGCCCCGGAAGGCAGCGAGACCGTAGTAGTGGAAACAACCGAGCTTGAGATAGATGAAGGCGCAAAAGGCAATGTGGCATTTGTAGGCCGCAATGCCAGCCTGAAAGAACTTGTGCACGCACTTAATTCTTTAGGCGTAAGCACTAACGATCTTATAACCATTTTACAAACCATCAAGCACGCAGGCGCTCTGCATGCCGAAATAGTGAGCAGGTAATATGAGCTACGGTATCGGACTTGGCGGCGGTAATAACCTGATAAATGCTCTGGGCGGTCTGGCGACCTCTAACGTACAGCAGCAGCAGATGATAGCCCATAAGAACAGCCTTGCGCAGCTAAAGCTGCAAGGTAACGATGTGGACAGCGCAGAAGCCTTCCGCCAGTTTGAAGGTATGTTCATCGGCCAGCTGATGCAGATGATGTACGAGACGGTTCCGGTGAACGAAATGTTCGGCGGCGGCTTTTCGGAACAAATGTACCGCAGCATGCTGATAGATGAATACGGCAATACCGTTTCTGCACGAGGCGGCATTGGTATAGCACAGAAACTACAACAATCCCTGGTAGACTTTAACAACATAGAACATGACGCAGACAAGGCTTTAACCCCTATCAACAAGGCAGTGAACGCTTATGAGAAAATATATAGCTTTAGCATGTAAGAACTTAGCAGAAATAACGAAATTTGGCACGAAACCAGCTACTTTTATAGAAATGATAGAAGTTAAATAAGGAGAATAAAAATGGGACTTTTCAGCAAAAAACCTTCTAACGGCACCGGCCTTGAAACCAGCGAACTGGTAAGGAACTTCATCATGAAGTCTGAAGGTCTACAGCGCATTCTTGAAAAAGAGACGGAGTACTTTCGCCAGATGAAAACCAAACAGGCTGAAATGCTTATTGAAGCCAAGCTTGAGCTTATCTCGGAAATAGAAGAGATAAAAGCCGGACTGATAGGCAATCCGGATGTGATAGTTGCCCTGCCTGCCAGCGAAAAACAAAGGCTGAAAGCTGCTAACGCATCACTTATGGCGGCGGCGGAAGATAACTACAGCGAAACGCTGAAAGCAAAAGAAGTTAACAAACTGATACTTGAAGCGATAGCTGATGCCGTAAATCACAGCAAGCGCGTAGATGGCGCTTACGGCGATAAAGGCACCGCCTATAAAGTGAACGACGAAGCAACCCCGATAGCAATAATACAGAACGCATAAGGTAGTAAATGGCTATTCAGAACGCAGGACTTACAACATCTTTGAGAACGCTGGTAGGAGCCCTACAGGCTAATCAGAGCGCGCTGAGCTATATAAGCGACAACATATCGAATGTAAGTTCTACCGGCTATACACGCAGAGTGGTTTCTCAGGAGGCTCAGGTTTCAAGCGGCGTTGGCATTGGCGTTAACGTTACCGAGGTACGCAGGTCTATCGATGAGTTCCTTCTGAAAACAATGCGCGCTCAGGTTAGCAAAGCAGCACAAAGCGCCGTTACCGACAACTATATGCAAAGACTGCAGCAGTTCTCTTTCGGCAATCCAAATTCATCATTCACTATCAATAATACACTGAACGAGTTCTACGGCAGGCTGGAATCTCTTACCAATAACCCTTCCAGCGCAGTGAACAGGCACATGGTTGTAAGCTCTTCGCAGGATTTTGTGAACTCGCTCAGCGAGCTTTCGCGCTCTGTCCATGCCGAGCGTTACAATGCAGATATGGAGATATCTGATACGATCACCCAGCTTAACTCTACACTGAAAAACCTCTATGATATAAACGCAGCTATAAGGCAGGCCAAAGCTGTAGGCGGCGACCTGAACAGCCTGTACGATGCGCGCGACATACAACTGAACAATGTTAAGAGTATCATAGATGCAGATTTCTCTTTCGATTCTTACGGGCAGGTTTCAGTAAACCTTGCCAGCACCGAGCTGCTTGGCTTTACCACCCGCTACCAGTTGAAATACGATAAGGTTAACTCTGTTGACAGCTTTATCAATAACTCTCCTACCAATGCTATAACCATTGTTACGCTAGACCCGACAGGCCAGCCGACAAGCAATGAGGTGGTGCTGCTTTCATCTTCAAGCGCGGCGCAGAAAACAGATCTTATACCGGGCGGCAAACTGCGCGGCCTAATAGATATACGTGACGGCGCATTAAGCAACATGCTGCAACAGCTTGATATGTTCGCCTACACATTCGCCAACGAATTCAACGCACGTCACAACAGCGGCAGCGGCTTCCCTCCGGCACAGAAGCTTACAGGCACCAGCGCCTTTTCCATGACAGAGAGCTGGAGATTCAGCGGCAGCTCAAGACTTACCGTTGTAGATGCAAACGGCATGCCGGTTAACGACAGATTTGGCGACACAATGCCACCGCTCAATATAGATTTCAGCAGGCTGAATGGCGCAAATGGCTTCGGAACAGCATCTGTCCGCGATCTTATGACAGAGATAAACTCTTATTACGGGCAACAACCTTCTACCGTTGCGAATATTGGCCCTGCACAGGATATAAGACTTGCGGCAGTTTCAAACAATGTGGCATCTGCAAGCGCCGCAGGATTCGTATCGTTCGCGGCCCCTCTTGTTGACGGCGACACGATAGATATAAACGGCACAACCTTTACCTTCCGCAACGTACCGACACTTTCTAACGATATACTTATTGGCGGCAACCTTGCCAATACAATGCAGAACCTGCAAACAACGCTGAACAATTCTACCATACCGGGCGTTGCACTTGCAACTTACAGCGTTTCCAGCAATACGCTGAACATAGATTATGATCTTGCAGGAACAAACGGTAACGCATTTACAATTGATGCATCTGCCATTGCAGGCGCAACAGCAAGCGGCGCAACACTTAGCGGTGGTATAGATGCCTTTGGTGATTTTACTTTTGACTTTGACTTTGCCAACCTTGCATCTGACGGTCAGGCGATAACTTTTGATGTTACCCAGATATCTATAAACGGTAACCCTGCTGCACCTGTGGTTTTCAACAACTACACACAACAGGCCGGCGACAGGCTGAGAACGAATCAGGCCGGTACAGTTAACGATACGCTTACAACCAACCTTACAGGCATGGGCCTGCAGGAAGGCGACAGCTTTACAGTTACAGCCACGATAGTTGTGGTTGATGGCGACGGCGTAAGCAGAACCGAAGATGTTACCTTTACCGTTACCATACCGGATCCGAATACCGAGGTTCGTAACGTAAGGTATCAGGCTACCGGCGTAAGCGGCTCTGGCGATGGCGAGATACAGAACACCATCAATACCAGCCCGATACTTACAGCGAAACTTGTTGATGCAAATGGTAAAGAGATAACCGATAACACCACTCCGGGCTTTTTATCTATAGAAACCGCGAACAGCACTTACCGCTTTATCTTCGACCAGCTGAACAGTAGCGAGAACGGCGACCCTATACTGCCTAACGATACCGGCAGCGGCTACGGGCTTTCTCATCTTTTCGGCCTGAACAACTTTTTTACCGTTGGCAGCAGCCCGACAAATGCAGCAATTAACCTTGGTGTAAGAAGCGATATATTAAGCAACCCTTCCCTGCTTTCTACC
>JAMHZE010000125.1:0-2426 GCA_035909535.1 Rickettsiales bacterium
TATTTTTTGCCAGCTTACATGCCATCTTCTTGCCTTCGGCACATTTTTCGCGAGCCATGTCACAGAATCTCTGCTTCTTTTCAGGGGATGAGTCTTCCCATTTCTTCTCGAACCTTTCTTTGCGCTCTTCCCTGAACTGCTCCATGCGCTGTGTACGCTCTTCCGGCGGTAGGGCATCAAGCTCACGCTTCATCTCTTCCATGCGTTTGCGATGTTCAGGTGAGGGCGGCGGGCGGCGGAATCTGTCATCTCCCATATCACCTTTCATATGAGGCGGTTCCATATGCTCATGCGGCATGCCTACATCTTCATGCGGTGGTGCCATAGGTTCTGCCGGCTGAGCCAGCGCGCTGGTAGATGCAAACATTACAGCAAGTATCATGATAAGTTTTTTCATAAATTCTTCCTTCTATGAGTCATTATACGTATGGGTCTAAAAAAACCCTTCAACATAACAACATATTAGTGTAAAACCCCTTAAGGAAACAATATTTTTATAAAAAGTTATAAAAATCAATAGGTAAAATGAGCTTTTTTGGTAAGTTAAAGCAGGGTCTTTCGCGTACTTCCTCTGGTTTTACAGGCGTACTTACAAAACGCAAGCTAGATGCTGCCGCGCTTGAAGAGCTGGAAGAAGCCCTGATAATGGCTGATGTAGGTGTTAAAACCGCTGGCCAGATAATCAAGTTATTCTCCTCAAGCCGCTTCGGCAAGGAAGTCTCTGAGGAGGAGATAAAAACAGCGCTGGCTACAGAAGTAACTAATATACTTACGCCCGTCGCTTCTCATCTGGAACTCTCCCGCAAGCCGGAAGGGCCTCATGTTATAATGTTCGTCGGTGTTAACGGTACTGGTAAAACCACCACTATCGGCAAGCTTGCCTATCAGGCATCCGCTGCTGGTAAAAAATGCGTTATTGCCGCCTGTGATACTTTCCGTGCCGCCGCGCAAGACCAGCTAAAAGTATGGGCAGAACGCAGCAAAAGCAGCTTCTTCGAAGGTGCCCAGAACGCCGATCCTGCAAGCGTTGCCTTCCGCGCCTATGAAGAGGCGGTAAAGCAGAATGCCGATATATTATTCATTGATACCGCCGGCCGCCTGCAAAACAAATCCGGCCTGATGGATGAGCTTGCAAAAATAGTGCGCGTGATAAAAAAGCATAATGATTCCATTCCGCATGAAACCGTATTGGTGCTAGATGCCACAACGGGGCAGAACGCTCTTTCTCAGGCGCAGGCCTTCCGCGAGATTGCAGATGTCAGCGGTATAATTGTCACCAAGCTAGATGGCTCGGCCAAGGGTGGTGTGGTAGTTGCGCTGGCAGATAGCCAGAAATTACCTATATATGCCGTGGGTGTAGGCGAGCAGGCGGAAGACCTGAAGCCCTTCTCCGCGGATGATTTCGCTAAGGCGCTGATAGGGCTGCCTGAAAATAATTGAAATAAAAACCTTGAAATAGCGTTCCCTTATAATAATATCCGCCCGGCTGGCCTTTAAAACCCTACCAATTAGGCGCAAGGCCATGTATAATATACTTATATAATGAGCGACGATATGGACATAGATTACGCAGGTTTGATAGATGAGGCGATGCATTACGTAGTGCGTAAGGTACTGCAGGGCATTGCTACACAAGGTCTACCGGGAGAACATCATTTCTTCATCACATTTCGCACGGGTGCGCCTGGCGTTATGATGTCGGACGAACTCCGCAAAAAATATCCTGATGAAATGACAATAGTCATCCAGCATCAGTATTACGATCTGGAAGTTACAGATGAAACTTTCTCTATCGTGCTAAGCTTCGATCATGTAAAGCACAATCTCACCGTACCGTTTGCGGCGCTTACTTCTTTCGTAGATCCTAGCGTAAGGTTCGGTCTGCAATTCAACATCAGCCTGCTCGATGAAGATGATTTTGATGATGAGCCGGAATCAGCGGAGCCTACAAAGCCTATCCGCGATGCAGATGGCAAAATAATCTCCAACGTGGTCGCGCTGGATAGCTTCCGTAAAAAGAACAGCAAAGATTAGTTGAAACCGCTGCTCGACAGGACTAGTATATCAAAAAAACGAGGTTCCTATGGGCAAGAACATAAAAGATGTAATCAACTCCATTCCTAAAAACTCTCCGAAAGCGGCAGATGATTTCATGGATGATGATAACTACATTGAAAGCTGTGAAGAGATAATCAATGATGCCCTGAAGCACGGCCATGATGTTCTGCACATGGAAAATGGCGACATCATCACCACCGGCACAAAGGTCATCGTAACCCAGTACCGCTGGGATTCCTCCAAGAAAAAGATGCTGAAGGTAATGACGAAGCAGAAAGACTAGTCCGCTCTAGCTATCTTTCTCGTATTTCACTCTGATTCGCAGTAGCGGGTAAAGTTCCATGATATTTCTGACCTGAATCATGTTG
>JAMHZE010000126.1:0-10493 GCA_035909535.1 Rickettsiales bacterium
TGTTGCTTTACTGCTGCTGCTGTATTCATATAGACCGCCTTTTTTGATTGTGCGGATTATATAGCACTTATAGCCGGACTGGCAAGTACTAAGCTTTGTGACATTTAGGGAATGTAAGGAAATGAGAAGGTTACCAGTTGGCCGGAAACTAAATTCTATGGCTTGTGTAATACTTACCGACCAACTGATGAACGTATATTATCGTGAAAAGATATGGAGTCAAGTAAAATGATAATGATTATCATTATTAATTTAACACATTGTTTTCTATTTCTTTATTAAATTGCTTAATTGCTGTAGCTATTCCTTCGGGGTGATTCCAGACACCTGTTACTACTGCAATAAGATCTGCCCCGGCACGAATTATAGGCGCGCAGTTATCTACCTTAATGCCACCAATGGCAACACATGGAATATTTGCATATTCGCGCCAGAAAGTAAGTAAATCTGGTGAAGGGCGGCCTTTTGGGGTTTTTGTGGTAGTATCGTAGAAAACGCCGAAAGCAACGTAATCTGCCCCCTGCTCTCCCGCCTCGAAGGCTTTATCACGCGAGCCGTAGCAGCTTGCCCCGATAACGAAATTTTTACCAAGCAGTTTGCGCGCTTCTTTCACGCTCATATCATCTTCACCCAGATGCACGCCATCGCAGCCTAATTCCAGCGCTAGGTTAACATCATCATTGAGTATGAATGCACAATTATTCTCGCGGCATATTGGCATTAGCGCCTCTATCGCATCGCGCACATCATTACGGTCTGCAAGTGCTATCATCTGGTTGGTTGCGGCATCGAGCGTTTTCATGCGGAGCTGGAAAGCAGGAATTGGCCCTGCGCGAAAAGCCTCTTTGAGGTTCTGCACCATATCATCGAGATTGAACGATGGCGGTGATATAAGGTAAAGCCCGCAGGACTGGTTATTTTCGTTTTGCATATCTTACCGGATCTTTTAAACCCGCCTCCTTAAAACCTTTGAGACGCAGCGAACAGGAATCACACCTGCCGCAAGATACGCCCTTAGCCGGATTGTAGCAGCTTGTTGTGTATTTATATTCTACGCCAAGCTTCTCACCTTTTTTTATTATAGCAGATTTTGTGAGTTTTATAAGAGGTGTATGTATGCGGAGTTTTTTACCTTCTACCCCTGCCCTTGTGGCAAGGTTCGCCATCTTTTCGAAGGCATGTATGTAATCCGGGCGGCAATCGGGGTAGCCACTGTAATCGAGCGCGTTCACGCCGATGAATATATCTGTTGCCCCGAGAACTTCTGCATAGGCGAGAGCGTATGAAAGGAAGATTGTGTTACGCGCAGGAACATAAGTTACGGGTATCTTGCCGCCCTTGTAAGATGTTTTTCCCGTTGGTACTGCGATGTTTGATGTGAGCGCAGAGCCGCCGAAAGTGCGGAGATCTATAGTTACTATTTTATGGTGCTTTATATTTTGCAGCTTGCTTTGCTTTTTTGCGAAGTTGAGTTCGTGCTCGTGGCGCTGGCCGTAAATGAATGAAAGCGCGTGGACATCAAAACCCTTATCTGCCGCTATTGCCGCTACGGTTGCAGAATCAAGCCCGCCGGAAAGTAGAATTACTGCCTTGCGTTTTTTCATGACACTACCCTTTTAATATAGACCACATTTGCGAGTATCAGCACCGCAAATATCTGGTGAGCCGATGCGAGAGTTACAGGCACAACATATATAAGTGTAAGTATGCCGATAATTATTTGCGTGCCGATAAGCGAGTGCAGAATAGCTAATGGCGGACGCAGTATCGGGCGGCCTGCGGTGCGCTTGGCCATGCGCGTAAGCATTATGGTAAGCGCGATAACCGCGAATGCCCACCAGCGATGGAAGAACTGGATGAATTCTATATTATGCAGATGAAGTTTTATTCCTGCCGGAACAAAACGGCCATCCATTAACGGCCATGTGTTGTAGGTAAGGCCTGCATCTAAACCTGCAATGAACGCGCCGAAAGTTATCTGGATGATTATTGCCGCCATGAGAATATTATTCCAGCGCGAGAGTTTTTTATCGGGGAAGGTTTTTATATTACTGTAAAGCAGTACCTGCCAGATAAGCAGGCAGAATATTAACAGCGCTATGGCAAGATGTGTTGCTAAACGGAAATGTGAAACGGCGGGGTCATCTACCAGACCGCTCTGAACCATCCACCAGCCGACGAGACCTTGCAGGCCACCAAGGCCGAATATACCGAGCAGCGTAACCACTTTTTTGAAAGTGAATGCGCGCTTGGCCACGAAATATGTGAACGGCACAAGGAACACTATGCCAAGTATGCGGCCGATAAGACGGTGAACGAATTCCCACCAGAAAATGAATTTGAACTCGGACATGCTCATGCCGAAATTCTTTTTTATATATTCCGGCGAGGATTTATAGGCGTTAAATTCTTCCTCCCATTCAGCGGCGTTGAGCGGCGGTATTGTACCGTGTATCGGCTTCCACTCTACTATGGAAAGGCCGGATTCTGTAAGACGGGTAAGACCGCCGATGACCACCATCAGGAATACGATGAAAGCACAGGCCAGAAGCCAGATTGCTATGGATTTATTAAGATTATTCATTTATGCCAAATATGTAATTCAAAGCGTTTTTAACATGGGCACTATAATAACACCTCTAGAAAATAACAAGCAACTTACCAGACTTTGGCTGTGGCAAAGCGTTGGCGCGCTGGCACTATCAGGACTGTTTGCAGTTTTTCTGGTTATGGCGAGGTCTCCGCATCTTGGAGAATTACTGCCGTATAAAGATTTTTTTAAGACCACGCTTACAATTCACGTTAACCTTTCGGTACTGATTTGGCTTACCAGCATGTGCTGCATGATGATGGCCTGCCGCACCGTTTTGCCAAAAGCAGGCTATGCCGGGTTTGTACTTTGCCTTATTGGTACACTGGCTATTGCTGCGGGTATATTTGATGTTTCTGCCGATGCATATTTGAACAACTATATACCTATGCTTAACAGCAAAATGTTTGAAGGTGGTATAGGCATTTATCTGGTAGGGTTAATGATAGCAGCCCTGCAAGGCTACAGGCAGGATACGGACAGCCCTACCATGAAGTATTTCGGCGTGACCTGTTTTATAATTATACTGGTTAGTATTGTAGTGCTGATGATGACCTATAACAGCCTGCAACTGCCCGAGAACAAAGGCGTATACAGTGAAGGTGACGGGTTTGAAAGGCTGTTCTGGGGCTTTGGGCACTGCCTACAGTTTTTATACGTTAACTGCATGATATTTGCGCTTGGGCTTATTGCTGTTAAGGGTGAAAGCGCAGTGCTGAAAGTTGCGTTTGCGCTGAACCTGCTATTTGCAGCTACGGGTATTTATATCATCAACAACTATGATGTGACATCTTTTGAGTATGAGAGATACTTTACATTACAGATGATAGTTTTTGGCGGCGTTGCCTCTGCTATTGCAGCAGTAGCTATATTACCGGGGCTGTATAAAAATTATAAAAGTATATCTGCCCCGATACGAGGAGCGGCGCTGTGGAGCATAATATTATTCGCCGCAGGCGGAATAATTTCTATGTTCATAGAAGAAAGCAGCACCATAATACCGGCGCATTACCATGGTTCTATTATAGGTGTAAGCCTTGCGCTTATGGGCATGGCCTATGTGATGCTACCAGAACTTGGCCACAAGCAAGCCGGAGGCTGGATGGCAAAGGTTCAGCCTGCGCTTTATGGCTCCGGGCAGCTTATCCATATAATAGGCTTTGCTATATCGGGCGGATATGGGGCAATGAGAAAAGCCCCGGGCGAAGAGCTGGCCGCGCAAGCCAAGGTATATATGGGGCTTATGGGACTGGGCGGGCTTATTTCAATTATCGGTGGACTGTTCTTTGTTATTGTTATATTCAAATGTCTAGCAACCAAAAGGAACTAACAACCTATGAATAAACTTCTAATAACAGCGATGATACTTGCTCTGGCACCATTTGGCGCAATTGCGCAAGATGCTACCGCACCGGCAACTCCGGCAGCTACAACTACACAGGCTGCACCTGCTGAAGCGGCTGCGGCAACGCCTGCAACCGAAACACAAAATACACAGAATACACAGGAGAATGAAGTGGCAAAAGCAGCAAATAACCAACTTGAGAACACTCTATACCTTGACCTGAAAGATGGTAGGGTAGTTATACAGCTTCTGCCGGAAGCTGCACCTAACCACGTAAAAAGAATAAAGGAGCTTGTGCGCCAAGGCTTTTATGACAACACTCCATTCCACAGGGTTATATCTGGCTTTATGGCTCAGACAGGCGATCCTACAGGTACAGGCACCGGTGGTAGCGGTACAAAGCTGAAAGCTGAATTCAACAATGAAAAACACGTACGTGGCTCTGTTTCTATGGCACGTGCAGCTGATCCAGATAGCGCTGACAGCCAGTTCTTTATCGTATTTGCTGAAGCCCCTCACCTTGATAACAACTACACCGCTTTCGGTAAAGTTGTTGAAGGCATGGAATTCGTAGACAAGATCAAAAAAGGCTCTGGCCCTAATGGCATGGTTTCTGACCCTGACAAAATAGTAAAACTGCGAGTTGCTGCTGATGAAGCAAATGCTTCTGCACCTGCGGCGGCAGCTGCTGCTCAGTAGTGAGCAAGGCAATTGCCAGAACCGGCATACTGGGCGGGAGTTTTAACCCGCCCCACGCTGGCCATTTACATATAAGTGAACTGGCAATTAAACACCTTAAGCTAGACGAAGTGTGGTGGATACCCACTATACAGAACCCCCTTAAAGAAGCCGATATCAAATCATCCTACCGTAATCGCCTTAAGCTTTGCAGGGCGCTGACGAAAGAGAATGACAGCATAAAGATAAAAGATTTTGAGCAGCGCTATTTTGAAAGCGCCAGAAAATTCTACAGCTATAATTTGCTGAAAAAACTGAATGAGAAATATCCTAACCGTGAATTCTATTTTTTAATGGGTGCGGATAGTTTTGCCAATCTGGACAAATGGTATAAGTTCGCCGAACTGCCAAAGCTGGCTAGACTGGTTGTGTTCAACCGCCCTGGATATAAGCGCAGGGCACTGACATCTAAGGCGGCTAAACTGCGCATGCATTACAAATTCATTGATGAAGAGCCAATGGATATATCTTCTACATCACTGCGAGGAGAATAAAGATTATTAATCCTCAATCGCAAAAACTCCGCTACCAACCTGCGGCGCACATTCCTGCACTTTTGCATTCCAATCTGCTTTTGACATTGTAGGCAGAGAGCCCAGATCGATATCACAATCGCAGTGGCATAACGGATTACTGATATAAAGGAAGCTATTTGCCGAACCAAAACCGAACGCGATATTGTCAGCATAATAAAATATAATCATGCCTGCTATCATTATCATGGCAGTGCCCCAGTGCAAAGCATTGTTTATAAGCATTATACCAATGGTGAATACAGATAATGTAACTATAACAGTGGCAAGATTTCCGCAGAACAGACGACGAACCTGACACATTTTCAGCTCCAAACGCGACTGGAAAGGCATGCCTATACCCGGTAACGGAAGATCTCCTACAGATATTGCAGCACGCGCAGGACGTGCATCAAAACACATAAAGGCAAGAGCTATAAGACCTATTTTTATAAGCTTCTTCATACTATCCCTAAAAATTAAACCAGCCGGAACCTACATTTACGCAATGTTCGGCTATAATCTCACCTAACTCATCTACACTCGCAGCCGAAAAATTAAAGCCCTCCGGTAAAGTACACCGGCAATTACATATTGGATTAGCTATAACCATCAGCGCTGTAGATGCCATAAGAGGAAAGGCAATATCTTCAGCATAATAGAACACTGCCATACCAGCTATCATGAACATTGCTGTACCCCAGCTTATGGCGTTATTGAGTATCATAATACCAATAGTAAAAACGGACATAGCGACTATTGCCGCCGCTAGATCACCACAGAATATACGGCGTATCTGGCATATCTTCATCTCTGTTCTGGACATTCCTGGAGTATACACAGTAGTAAAAGGCATAGGAAGATCTGCAAAGGTTACTTGTGCACGCGCGGAAATACCGCTGGAAAATACCGCCACAAGAAATACAGATAATATCTTTACGTATCTCATCATATAAATATATCAATCATTAGAACTTCTACCGAATGAAACAGGCACTATCTGCTCCATATTCTCAAAACAGTAGCAGGCATATACAACACCGGGACTTGGAGGGAATGTGGTAAGCTGTATCGCCACGAGCTCTGCACTCAGAAACAATACCATGCCGAATACCACCACTATCACCCTGTACCAGGTTATTTTACCTATAATTATAAGCAAACCAATAGTAAACACAGCAGCGGCAACCATAACTACCTTTGCTTTACCGCAGAAGAACCTTCGTATCTCGCATAGTTTGAAATAGGTGGTTTTATGAACTTCAAGCTCTTGCCCTGTCAGGTGGTCAAACTCATCTATCCAGTCACGTGGATCAGAAGGACCGCCCGGATATAGATTGACCTGTGCATATGCCCCTTCTGCATGAAATATAACAACGAATAAGGCTAATAATGTAAGTATGCACTTCATCTACTACAGCCAGCCTTTTAATCATTGCTAAAATTTTGTTCCGCCTCTGCCTCTGCATCAAAAGGCCCTGAAGAACTGCCACCAGGTCCTACCGGACCAGGTTCATAGTCTACCGGATATTCTTCAAACATACCGCCTGAACTGCTGTTACTTGGCGGAGTACTGCCACTAGTACTGGAGCCATCTTGGCCGGCGTTAGGATCTCCGGCTGGTGGGTTGCTGCCACCATTGAACAATCCGGTAATATCAGAACCACATACGCATATATCAAGGAAGTTACCAAAACCACCGCCAAGATTAATGCCGAAAAAGGCATTGGATACCAAGTGATGCGCAAGCGGACGCGGGTTAGCAAGAATTAGTATAAAGCCTATTATGAGTATGGCATAAGGCCATTTGAGCTTTTGGTTTATTACCATAAGACCGAGTACAAAGATAGCCGTAGCAGCTATAGTTGTAATAAGCGGACCAGGACAGAATAATTTTCTGATATCGCATAGCAGAGCACCAATTGAGCCTGGCAGTAAAGTTGATGCCCAAGGCACGTTGTTCAATAAGCCCTCTATAGAATCAGGAGTGTTGACGAAATCTCCAATATTAGCTTTTGCTGCTATGGAAAACCCCAAAACAGGGATAAGGAAAATTGCAGAGTAAAATAGTTTTTTTATGAGCTTCATTGGTGCTAATGCCTTGTACAGATTATAGAGATACCCTTTATTCTATTATATCAAAAAATTAACGATTTTTAAATAAATTTGAGAGTAATAGGCAAATTTTAGGCAAAAAAAATCCGGGCCTGTTTCCAGACCCGGACCTTTACGTATTAAGTACGTTACTGTACTAGCAGCTCAGAGTATCAGCTGTTTCGCAATCGTTACCACCAACTAGAGTAGTAGCTATACCCATTGCGCCAACGATGATAACTACACCAAGAGCTATGATTATCACTAGACCCCAGTTAACTTTACCGAAGAACGCACCGATACCTAGGAAGAATATCGCTACTGTCGCGATAACAGCAAGTAATTCGTTGTTCACTATACAGCCGTAAACGCTACATACTGTTGTACCTACAGTGTTAAGTGCATGAGCTTGTGGTGCAAGCATAGTTAGCGCTGCAATTGCCAGCATCATGAAGTTTATTTTAAATTTAGACATTTGGACTCTCCATATTTTATTATTAAATAATTTAAGAATTTAAAAGTATAAACCCTTAAAACCTTATAGCCTCAGTATAACTGGTCTATGTTACAGCATTATTACCAAAAGCGAGTGATTTTGGTATAAAATTATAAACATTTAACCACTTGTTTTTTAATATAATATTGCCATGAGCCTATTAGAGCACAGGCGAAAAAATGGCATTCTTTACAAAATATATAATTTAAGAGATTGTTTTATAAGTCTTTTGTCTTGATTATGATATATGGCACTTTACCAAGTACATATTGCCTGACACTCCCAATCGAATGGAAGGGAGGGGCGTGGTCGCCCACTACTATTATATAGTTTCGGGAGTCTTTATATTTTTTTGCCATTGTTATTACGTCTTCCAGCATTCTATACTGCAAATCTATCAAATAGCAGACTTCTTCATTGGCCCTGAAAGAAGAATATTTTTTGCAGATATTATGAAAATCTGGATGCATATCATGCTCCTTTGATGGAACATGCGACTCTACTGTAAGAAAGTGTAAAAAATTCTTACCATTATTACCTATAATATCAGGTAGGTATGTATTCATCATATCCCGTTCGCATATACCAGGGAATGAATACCCACAGCGCTTATCTATATTGTATTTTTTTGCGATATCTTCCATGAAATATATTTCATCAAAGCCTATTACGCTATACCATCTATCCCTTCTAAAATTACTGCCCATGCTGTTATGAATACCAATGGTATTATAACCCATATCCTTTAGCCTGATAGGTAAGCATGAAGATAGATGGTGGGCATCCTTTTTACTTGCTATACCACTAGAAGAATATCGACAAAGCTCCCTTATTTCTGCTGCCTTTGTTCCGCCTTTAGCAGATATAGAACCGGTTGAAACGTCATAAAAATTCAACAACTCTGCATTATTGAATATACCAAGTATATCCTGCATTGCCTTATCGTCAGCAAGAAGACCAAAAGATTCCAGCACTATTAATATAACATTATCATACGACCCGGCTTGACCGGATTCTATATGATCAAAAAGATCTGCGCTGGCAGCCTCAATACCCGTTTCAGTAACATTAAATTCTGACAGGATCTCGATTAGATCAGACCTGTATATTTTTTCTCTGGAAAGATCTCTTGCCGTGTTGAATAGCGATATTGTCAATGCAATCACATAAAGGATTATTAAAAGGTTGAACCCCTTCATATTAGCCCTGACAAGAGAATGAGTGCATGTGCCTATTAAAATAAAGAAAATCCCCAACAAAAAAGAGAGGGTAAACATTAATTCACCTTTCATCAACAAACAAGCTACTACCAGACAGCCGATAAGAACTATTGCCGACAGCAAATAATTACGTCGATAAAAGAAAGTTAAAGATGTGAGTAAAGATATTGCTATAGCAGAGACTACAACACGAAGAGATCCTAAAGCGATAAATGAACTCAGTTCACCAGCCATATTTTTAAAATACAGAGATATCCCCAGGCCAGCGCCTGCCCCATAAAATTGCCAAATTATGTTGAAGATATTTTCTTCAAAGTTGAACTGGCTCAATATTAATTTTGCGATATCGAGCGCAAATACCAGAAAGTATAAAACAAGAAAAACAACCCCGCTTACAGGGGTTTTCCTAAGAATGATCGCAGCAATGATAGGGATAAAATAATCCAAGTTTATGCTGAACGGAGAGTTGATGGTAAAATAGCCATAAAGATTCGCAAGAAGATTACCTACAGCCATTGCTATGATAACAAATATGAGACTCTGCCAGAAATTCTCATATGTAAAATACTTCAGCGCCCACTGGTTTATTCTGTTTATCATAATCTCGTAATATACTTGTGTACGGGCACAGGATATGCAAAATCTACTGAATTTCATAGGGATAAGAGAGCTGCACCAGCATGTGCGCGATATAAACTCTTACGATGTTGCAAAATTCATTGCCATTATAGCCATGATCATTGACCATATCGGGCACTTCTTCTGGCCTGAGAATTACTGGCTACGTGCAATCGGCAGAGCGGCGTTTCCTATCTTCTTTTTCCTTATCGGTTACTCGAAGAGCTATGGCACAAGCTGGAACTTGCTGGCACTGGGCGCAATAATAACCCTGCATAAAGGCATGATGCTTGGTGCATACCTGCCTATGGATGTGCTGATAAGCATATTTATTGTGCGCATAGTTATGAACCAGCTTGAAAAGCGTGAGTTACTAAGTGGTGCGAATTTATATGTGGTGATGGCCGTAACGCTGTTCTGGCATATAGGGATGATGGCACTGACCGCCTTTGGCGCTCTTGGACTGCTGTTTGCCATATGTGGCTATTTAAAAAGGCTTGATAATGACGGTATCGCCCAAAGTAATTTTATTCCATGCCTTGCCATTACGCTTGTAGTTAACCTTATATTGCAGTCTGCATTATGGGATGGTACGGCCGATTTTGAGGCCGTAAAAAATTACTTTATTGCTATATTCTCAGCTGTTTCTGTAGGGCTGTGGTTCTATATAAAGAAATTTAAAGTGAGTGCTTGCGACAAACTACCTGCAAAAGAGCTAGTGCTGTTTGTATCCCGTAATGCGCTGTTTGTTTACTGGCTGCATTTTATGCTGTTTGTTACGCTTTCTGCCTTACTTATACCGCAACTCTGGACGAGTTAATCTATATAGAAATGCTTAGGTGCTTTAGCTTCTATAGTACCTTTGAAGTAGCTTTCGGAA
>JAMHZE010000127.1:0-8226 GCA_035909535.1 Rickettsiales bacterium
AGCGCAGCAGCACATTCACGCAATGCGGTTTTATGGCGAGTCCTTGTCACCACTGCATTTTCACTATTGCCCAATGCCGTCGCAGTTCTCTGTTTCAGCCTTTCCAGCAACTCTTTCGTGCCCGCGCCATCCTTCAATGAAACCGCCACCGCTCCCTCGCGAACTTTACCCGCTGCTCTATCTATCTTGTTCACAACTACCAGCGCATCATCATCTATCAGCGCGGTTATCGTCGCATCTTCCTTACTTCCCGCTTCCAGCATCACAATCTTAAAATCAGCCTTTTCAGCCTTATCCAGCGCACGCTTCACACCTTCTTGCTCAATAACATCCTTGCTTTCGCGTATCCCTGCGGTATCAATAAGTGTCAGTGGCAGTCCACCAATATCCAGATGCGCCTCAAGCGCATCGCGCGTTGTTCCCGCAATGTCAGAAACTATCGCAATATCCCTACGTGAAAGAAAATTTATCAACGTAGATTTCCCCACATTCGGCTCGCCTATAATTGCAGCAACCGCACCCATACGCAGGCGTTCGCCGCTTTCATTATCGGCCTGCGCCTTTATCTCTGCGGCAATATTATTTGCCTTCTGCTGCGCCTGCATATCCAGATCCCCTGGAATATCCTCATCAGGAAAATCAATATAGGCTTCAAAGAACGCCATTATCTCTATTATCCTTTCACGCCAGCCATCATAAACTCGGCTTGCCTCACCTTCCATCGCGCGCATTGCCTGCCTTGCCTGCGCCGCGGTTTCTGCCTCTATCAAATCGGCCAAACCTTCAGCCTGCACAAGGTCCATCTTCTCATTGGCAAAAGCCCTGCGGCTGAACTCTCCCGCCTCTGCGGTGCGGAAGCCTTTAATGCCCGCCAGCACCTTCAACACGCTATCTACCACTGCCACGCTGCCATGCAGGTGCAGCTCAACCACATCCTCGCCGGTAAAACTATGCGGAGCCTTGAAATACAGCGCCAAAGCACGGTCTATTGCCACCCCATCATGCGTAAGCCTAACCAGCTCCGCCTGCCTCTGTTCGGGTATCCTGCTGATACCAAAGGCAGAAAACACCTGCGCCGCTTCCGCGCCGGAAATCCGCACTATTGCAACGCCCGCTTTTCCTCGTCCGGAAGATAATGCAAAAATTGTGTCCATTCGCCTTGAAATTTGTCTTTAACTATTATAAAAGCTTTGAAGTTTTAACTACAGCAAAATTAATTACAGTAAAAAGCGCGATATGGCAAAACAAACAGTTCGTGTAGCACTAAGGGATGCAATGGCGGAAGAGATGCGCCGCGACCCGGAAGTTTTCGTAATGGGTGAAGAGGTGGCAGAGTATCAGGGTGCCTATAAGGTAACTGAAGGCCTGCTGGCAGAATTCGGCGCCAAGCGCGTTATAGATACCCCGATAACCGAGCACGGCTTTGCCGGTCTTGCGGTAGGCGCAGGCTTTGCCGGCCTTAAGCCGGTGGTAGAGTTCATGACATGGAACTTCGCGATGCAGGCGATAGACCAGATAATCAACTCCGCAGCAAAAACAAATTACATGAGCGGCGGTCAGGTGCGTTGCCCTATCGTATTCCGCGGCCCTAACGGTGCAGCGGCTCGCGTTGGTGCTCAGCACTCGCAATGTTACGCTTCATGGTACGCGCATATTCCGGGTCTTATCGTACTTGCCCCGTGGGATGCCGCTTCATCAAAAGGCCTGCTAAAGGCTGCGATACGCAACCCTAATCCGGTCATCTTCCTCGAGAACGAGATATCTTACGGTAAATCTTATGATGTCCCTGAAGATGGTTATGAATCGGGTGATTATCTGGTAGAGATCGGCAAGGCAAAAATTGTCCGTGAAGGTTCTGATGTCACCATCACCGCTTTCTCTCTGCAGGTAGATATGGCGCTCGCCGCCGCAGAAGCGCTGGAGGAAGAAGGAATCTCCGCCGAGGTGATAGATCTCCGCACTATCCGCCCGCTTGATAAAGAATGCATCATCAACTCCGTTCGCAAAACTTCCCGCCTCGTAGCCGTCGAAGAAGGCTTCCCATATGCTGGCGTAGCGGCAGAAATAGTTGCCATGATAAATGAAGAGGCGTTCGATGACCTCGATGCTCCGGTTGAACGTGTTACCGGGCAAGATGTACCTCTGCCATATGCGGCCAACCTCGAAAAACTTGCCCTCCCTCAGGTGCAGAACATTGTAGATGCGTGCAAACGCGCTTGTTACAGGAATCAGGAATAATGACAGCAAAAACACATAACGCAGCACTAGTATTCGCAGATGGCACCGTTTTCACAGGTGTAGGCATCGGCGCAAAAGGCATCACCGCGGGCGAGATATGCTTCAACACCGCACTTACAGGATATCAGGAAACCCTTACAGATCCTTCATTCCACAGGCAGATAATCAATTTCACATTCCCGCATATCGGCAATGTCGGCACTAACCCAGATGACACCGAATCCGCAAAAGTTTACGCAACCGGTCTTGTTACGGGCGTAGATATCACCAGCCCTTCCAGCTACCGCAGCGCAGAACATTTCGATGCATGGCTGCAAAAAAATAAAGTTACCGGCATAACAGGCGTAGATACCCGTGCCGTTACCCGTTACATCCGTAACGCAGGCGCACAAAACGTTGTCATACAATTCGCTGATGCTCTGGAAGATATAGATTTCTCTGAACTTCAGCACCGCGCGCAATCCACACCGGATATGAACGGAATGGAACTCGCGGCAGAAGTATCTGCCAAAAGCTCGTATAACTGGAACGAATCCCAGTTCGATTTCGAAGCAAATAAATTCGTAAAAAGCACAGGCGGAAAATACAATGTAGTGGCGATAGATTTCGGCACCAAGCGTAACATTCTGCGTAATCTTACACAGGTTGGCTGCAACGTAACGGTTGTTCCTGCCCAATCCACCGCGGAAGAAATTCTGGCGCTCAAGCCAGATGGCGTATTTCTTTCCAACGGTCCGGGCGATCCGGCTGAAACATCCAAATACGCTGAGACCACTATCAAAAAACTGGTTGAATCAGATGTGCCTGTATTCGGTATCTGCCTCGGTCACCAGCTTCTTGCCACAGCGCTTGGCGCCAAAACCGGTAAAATGAAGCAGGGTCATCGCGGTGCCAACCACCCGGTGAAAAACAAAGAAACCGGTAAGGTAGAAATAACTTCACAGAATCATGGCTTCTGCGTCACGCGTGAAAGCATGGGCGGTGATGTGATAGAAACCCACGTTTCTCTTTTCGATGGTACGAATGAAGGCATCCGCCACAAAACGAAAGATGTGTTCTCGGTACAGCACCATCCGGAAGCCTCCCCAGGCCCTAAAGATGCATTCTACATGTTCGAAAAGTTTGTGGATGTAATGGCAAGGCGTAAAGGTACTTCCGGCGGCACCAACGGCAAAGCCGCCTAGTAATACTTTGGCTACTGTTACGTGAGTAGTAAATTTATATAAATATTTTGATAGCCATAGCTACCGATATAACTAGACCGCATAATACCATACCAACAATCAGTATCGTGCCATTATAGGTTACGCGCAAATATTCCCTGTGTTTTTCTATTACAAGTTTATTACTAGTTAGCTTTTTCATTAAGATTACTTTTTAGTTTTTTTAATCTTTCCTCTTTATAATAAAGATCAGTTTGTGCTAAATTTTTTAACTTTGCCACTAGGCCATCGAGATTTATTACTGAGCGATATTTTCCTTTCTCTACCTCAACTTTTTCTTTTCTTATCAACTCCTTTGCAGTTAAGCTCTTTATAGCTCTCTGCACAGTTCTTCTATCTGCATCCATTCTTTTGGCAATAGTCCCTGTTTTAGGAAAGGGTTTTCTGTCTTTGTACCACCAATGCATTGTTATATTAAGCAAGACAACAAGTTCGGCATTACTTAGCCCCAAAATACCTTGCTTTCTAAAAAGAATATCAGGTGCAATTTGAAAGCCAGCATTAATAGCCTCTTCCCATTTGAGAGACGGCAGGGCTTTTATTATTTCTGTTGGTTCGTTCATCATAAATCTCTTTTAGCATATTTTACATAATAGTAAATAATAGAATGTTTATCTGTTTATATAGTGCGACAAAAACACCTCTTTTTCTTTAGTTTTGATTTAATAATTTGAAATCTAATGCTATTTCGTCCTACTGTAGGCCCGCAAGGCATCTTCTCTGGCTTTTTTGTGGTCTACCAGCGGCATAGGGTAATCCTTGCCAAGCTTTATTCCTGCAGCCTTCAATATCATCTCAGGTGCCTCCCACGGCTTATGCACATATTCATCCGGCAGGTTCTTCAGCTCAGGGCACCATTTACGCACATACTCGCCTTTCGCATCAAACTTCTCACCTTGCGTAATAGGGTTGAATATGCGGAAGTAAGGCGATGCATCAGCACCGCTGCCTGCAACCCATTGCCAGCTGGCACAGTTATTTGCAAGGTCGGCATCTAATAATGTATCCCAAAACCATTCTTCGCCTTCCTTCCAGTGCAGTATCAAGTCTTTGGTCAAAAAGCTGCCTACTATCATCCGTACACGATTATGCATCCAACCCGTATGCCACAACTCGCGCAAACCCGCATCCACAATAGGGTATCCGGTCATGCCCTTCTGCCAAGCCTTCAGGCCTTTCGCATTCTTCTCCCACGGAAATTTATCGAACTTCACGTTAAAATTCTTCTCATGGATAGGAAAGTGGTACAGCAAATGGTACGAGAATTCTCTCCAGTATATTTCCGAAACAAATTTATGCGTGCCATTTCTGGTCTTTGGGTCTGTCGCTTCAAAATGGTTGCAAACACTAACAATCTGCACGGGGCTTATCTGGCCCAAATGCAGGTAAGGCGAAAGCTTCGATGTATATTCCCCGATAGGAAAATCCCTGTCTTCCTTGTAATCCACCGCCTTATTCTCCAGAAAATCATATATATGGTCTTGCGCTGCCTTCTCCGAAACATCCCAGTATTCATAAAATGTTTTCGCCCAGTTCGGCTTTGTGGGCTTAAGCTCAAGCTCATCAAGTTTCAGGCTTTTTGTTGTTAGCTTAAATCCCGCAGCCTGCTTTTTTGGTACTTTAATAGCATCGCGCACCGGCTTGTTCGCAAGGCAATATTTGTAGTACGATGTGAACACCTTGTAATAACTGCCCGCGCCGTTCTTTACATCCCACGGTTCGTTCAGCAGATTAGCATTGTAAGAATTCACTTCGCAATCCAGCGCGGCTTTTATCTTTTTATCCCTGTCAATATGGTAGGGTTCATACAGCCTGTTCCAGTATATGGCGCTGATATTATTTTCCTTTACCAGCTTTTCTAATATCTTTTGCGCCTCGCCTTCATATACCTGCAATTCAATATTGTAGTGTTCCTTCAGGCTTCTGCTCAGATCATCCAGCGCGTAATGCAGCCACCATTTGCTGGCGCCGCCTAAAGCTCGCACGCCCTTGGTCTTCTCGTCCAGAATATATATTGCTGCAACTTTGTCTGAATCCTTCAGCGCATTAACTAGCGCCGGATTATCGCTGATACGCAAGTCCTGCCTGAACCATACCAGCGCGCTCATCACACCCCCACCACACACACAACCGGAGTATGGTCGCTGGCCTTTTCTTTCCCGCGCGGCTCGGCATCAACATAGCATTCACTCACGCTATCCGCCGCTTTCGGATTGGCAAGCAGATGGTCTATACGCATGCCTTTGTTATAATTATACGCCCCCGCACGATAATCCCACCAGCTGAATTCCTGCTTCTGCGGAAACATCTTTCGGTAAATATCTGCATAGCCTAAATTCTCCAGCCTGCGGAATTTCGCCTGCTCATCAGGGTGAAAGCACGTAGTGCCGCGCAAACTTTTTGGGTCGTAAACATCTATGTCATCGGGCGCGCAGTTATAATCACCGCCAATAATTATCTTCTCATCAAACCCGCGAATATTCTGCATATGGTCGTGCAGCGCATCGTAGAATCTCATCTTGTACTGAAACTTGTCCGAATCCGGAGATTGCCCGTTCGGCACATAAACACTCGCTACTCGTACAGCGCCGCCGCCTGCTACTATCACGCCTTCAATATATCTTGCCGCTTCATCTTTAAAGCCCGGAATGTTCTTTGTCACATCCTCGATCGGGTGGCGGGAAAGTATCGCAACGCCGTTATAGGTTTTCTGTCCATGCGCTGCAATGTTGTAGCCGCAATCCTCAATTTCCATGTACGGAAGCGCCTCATCAACGCATTTCAATTCCTGTAACAGCACAACATCGGGCTTGGCAGAACGCAGCCATTCGGTAACGTTAGGCAGCCTTGCCTTGATTGAATTCACGTTCCATGTCGCGATTGAAATATTTGTCATACGGAGAATGAATTACCGCAACCGCATGAGGAGGCCGCCTGCGGGTTCTTGATTTCAAAGTGAGAAAAGCCCAGGCTTTCAACATAATCCAGTACCGAGCCGCTAAGCATCTCTGCGCTGATATTATCTACCAGCACCTCAACGCCATCATGGCTGATGATCATATCTTCTTCGGTCTTTCCGGTATCGAAAGAGAAGCTGTATTTAAACCCGTTGCACCCGCCGCCATCAACTGCAACACGCAGGCGCGCGCCCTCGGCTTCATCCTTAAGCAGGCCTGAGATTTTTTTTGCCGCAGAATCAGATATTTGCAGAAGTTCTGTCATAGGTAAAAAGGGGCTTCCATTTTTGTGTTTATGGGGTTAACTTAGTGCGTTTTGTAAGGGTTTTCAATGAGATTCGGAAGGGATTTTCTCGATAATTTACGTGCCCGTATTTCCATATCGTCAGTGGTGGGTACGCATGTTGCGCTAAAGCCTAAGGGTCGCGGTGAGTTCACCGGCCTGTGCCCGTTCCACAAGGAAAAAACCCCATCCTTCACCGTGTCAGATAATAAAGGTTTTTACCATTGTTTCGGCTGTGGTGTGCATGGCGATATCATCGGCTTCACCATGGAATATCGCGGCCTGCCATACCTAGAAGCGATCAAAGACCTTGCTTTGCAGGCCGGCCTGGAATTGCCTAAGCAGGATAGCTACAGCGCCGAGCGTGACCGCAAGATAGAAGATAGCTACGAGGTTCTGGAACTCGCAACAAAATGGTTCGAGTCCAATCTGCAATCCGCAGCAGGAATGGCCGCACGCATGTATCTTAAAGACCGTGGTTTAACAGACGAGACCATCAAAAAATTCCGTATCGGTTTTGCGCCGGATGAATGGGAGAGCTTAAAAAACTATCTCAAATCCAAAACCGTTGATGAGGAAATGATACTCGCCAACGGCCTTATCACCACTAATGAAGAAGGCACAAAACGCTACGACAGATTTCGTGGCCGCATAATTTTCCCTATCTTCTCAGCCAATGGCAAGGTCATTGCATTTGGCGGGCGTATCATGGGCTCTGATAAGGGCGTTGCTAAATATCTCAACTCGCCGGAAACAGATCTCTTCAAAAAAGGTTACACGCTTTACGGCTTCAACTTCGCAAAAGATACTGCCTACAAGCAGCAGAAGATAATGGCGGTGGAAGGCTATATGGATGTCATAGCGCTGCATCAGGCCGGGTTTGAATACGCGGTTGCGCCACTTGGCACTGCGCTGACAGAAAACCACATAAAGCAGATGTGGAAAACATCTAAAGAACCGATAATGTGTTTAGATGGTGATGAGGCGGGTCAACGCGCCAGCAAAAAATTTGCCGAGGAATATGTAAAGCTGCTCGAGCCGGGCTACACCATCAAATTCGCCTTTATACCAAAAGGCTCTGACCCTGACGAATTCGTGAAAGAGAATGGCAGGGAAGCGCTTGAGCGCGTGTTGCAAGCTGCAAAGCCTCTGTCCGACACGCTGTGGGAGATAAATTACGCACAGGCGCGCCTTGATACGCCAGAGCATCGCTCAGAATTCGCCAAGCGCATGAATGATATGGTGAGCCAGATAGCTAACCCATCAGTGAAGGATTTTTACCGCAAGGAATATGCCGACAGGATATACCGCTTAAGCATCGCAGCCCGCACGCAGCAGCAATCTGGCAGGGGGGCGTTAAGCAAACAGGTCATTACGCCAGAATTAAAGGCTGGTCTTTCAAAAGGTTACAGCCGCATGGAGCGGTTAAAAGAGCAAATGCTGTTGCTGGTATGCTGCAATCCGGAAACAGCTTTCCTGCAAGAGGTGGAAGAAATACTCACAACCTACTCTCATGAGAATAAAG
>JAMHZE010000128.1:0-2163 GCA_035909535.1 Rickettsiales bacterium
ATTATCAATTACAACGCAGCCGGCTTTTGCCGCACGCGGTGCGTGAACTTTAGAAACAGCGCCACCGGGAGAGAACAGGGCAATATCAGTGCCTTTGAAGTCAAAATATTCAAGGTCCTGAACTTTAAGCCTGCGCTCATCACCAAAGGAAACCTCTCTGCCGACAGAACGGCTGGATGCAAGTGCATAAACCTCATTAACCGGAAACTCGCGCTGAACAAGTGTTTCTAGCATCTCTCTGCCAACATTACCTGTTGCACCTACTACTGCTACGTTATATTTTCTTGTCATAAGCACTGCTTTGATTTAGGTTGATTTTGCAACGTGTTATATAGGTCTAATTGTTTATGTTAGCAATAGGAAACTACGGAAATCTAATGTTCTTTGTGATGATAGGCTTAAGCATACTGCCTATCCTATCATTTTTTGGGCATATTTTTACAAGCAACGGGCGTGAGGCTATCAGGGCCAATCCGTTCCTTGGGCTGTATTATATTATATTCTTTGTTTTTGCTTATTTCTTCTGGATCGAGCCTATTCTGATATATGAATATCTTGGAATAAAATATACATACCAGATGCTTATATACGGCTCTCTGGCAATTGTACCGATACTGGAAAAAGGTCTGCCTAACTAATTACTTAGTGCTGAAGCGGGTTATTATAGAATTATAATCCTGTTCCGGCAGGAAGTTCTTGCAGCGCACAATCACAAAGCGGCAGCTTTCAAGATCGTTCTGTTTTGCGCAGCTATCTTTTATTTTTACACAAAATTTAAAGCGCTCTTCCATCCCGTAAGAATCCCAGTCCCTTCCCGCCGTGTATATAGAAAGCGGTGCACGGAATGATTGCTGTGCCACCACCCTTGTGCCGCCTTTTCTGCGTTTTTCTTCAGCCAGCTGAGCTGCATAATTTTCAACAAATATCTCTCTTGTTTTTGGAGAGTTACGTATCTCCTGAAGCTGGGCCAGCTTATTTGTCAGAACGCTTCTTTTTTTCGGATCAAAGGTTTTGTCCAGCTGGTTCAGCAGAACCTGTTCGCGTCGTGATATCTCTTTCAGATATGCTGCACCGGATGTATCTTGCTGTTTCTGTTGTTTTGCCTGCTGGGCATATGCCATGTCTGCAAAAAGCAGCAATATGATAACAGGTAACAGTTTCAGGAATGCTCTCATGCCGCCATTGTATCGTGGTTCACAATACCATATTCGCGCATCTCTATCTGCTTGTCAAAAAATTCCTGAACCATGCTTACAACCTTTTCCGGCTCGCTAACTTTCATTATCACATTGCGGAACTCGGCAGAGCCGTGCTTCCCGCCGGAATACCAGCCTAAGTGCTTTTTGGCCATGCGTGCACCAACTTCAATGCCGTAATGTTTCAGCATGTCTTCATAATGTTCTATTATGGTATCGCGCTGTTCTTCCAGACCCGGCTCGGCATCAATTTCCTTGCCTTGTAAATACTGCGCCACGCGATTTATTATCCATGGTTTGCCGTAAGCGCCTCTGCCTATCATTACACCATCAGCGCCAGATTCTTCCAGAGCCTTCCTTGCGCTTTCAAAACAGGTTATATCGCCGTTCACCACAACAGGTATCTTCACGGCCTCTTTCACCTGTCTTACAAACTCCCAGTTTGCCTTGCCTTCATAAAACTGGCAGCGTGTGCGACCATGTATGGTCAGCATCTTAATGCCCAAGTCTTCAGCTATGCGTGCAAGCTTCGGTGCATTCAGGCTGCTATGGTCCCAGCCCATGCGCATCTTCAAAGTAACAGGAATAGAAACTGCTTTAACGGTTGCCTCAAGCACTTCTGCCGCAAGCTTTTCATCGCGCATCATGCTGCTGCCGGCCATCATGCCGTTGGTAACTTTTTTCACAGGGCAGCCATAATTTATATCTATAATATGTGCGCCTTTATCTTCATTCAGCTTCGCGGCTTCCGCCATTACTTCCGGCTCGCATCCGGCCAGCTGCACAGAAAGCGGATAAGTGCTTTCCGCATCCTCGATACCTGCCTTATGAAAGTTCTCTTTTTCTTTCAGCAATACGGCTTTACTCGCCAGCATTTCGCTCACTACCAGCGCGGCACCGTATTTCTTTTTTACAAGACGGCGGAATGGCGGGTCTGTAACGCCGCTCATAGGTGCCAGTATAACAT
>JAMHZE010000129.1:0-8411 GCA_035909535.1 Rickettsiales bacterium
ATTAAGAAACCTGAAGAAATGAACGGCGTTAGTCTGATAAGTTAGTACTTGTTACATTCATCAATGTAGTAATTGATTATTTTTTATTGGTCATTATATTCTGTTACGACAGTATAATTCATAAAAGGTCATTATGCGCTTCAAACTTCTTTCCGTGCTTCTGATATCTACATTTCTAGTATCCCCTTCCGCATATTCGCAGGAAGAAAAAGCAGAAACAAAAACCGAGAAAAAAGAGGAGAAGAAAGTTCTCTCCCCTGAGGAGCGCCGCAGGGAAATGCTGAAACTTATGGATCTTTTCGGCGATGTGTTCGAGAAAATTCGCAGCGATTATGTTGAAGACCCGGATGACACGAAGGTTGTGGAATCTGCCATCAACGGCATGTTAACAAGCCTTGACCCACATTCAAGCTTCCTCAACGCGGAAGATTTTAAAGGCATGCAGGAACAGACCAAAGGCGAGTTTGGCGGTCTGGGCATAGAAGTTACCATGAAGAACGGCCTTGTTTACGTTGTTGCGCCAATAGATGATACGCCTGCATTTAAAGCGGGCATGAAGGCGGGTGACTATATTAGCCATATAGATGGTGAAGCGGTTTACGGCCTGAGCATAAGCGAAGCTGTTAAGAAAATGCGCGGCAAACCTGGTGAATCTATAGTGCTGAAGCTGATACGCGACGGCGAGAAGAAACCTTTTGATGTGACCATTGTGCGTGACATCATCAAGATAAAATCTGTGAAAGCCAAGCAGTATGACGATGTTGGCTATATACGTATTACCAGCTTTACAGAAAATGCCGGTAAGAACGTAGTGAAAGAAATTGAAAAGATGAAGACCGAACTAGGTAAAGGCAAGCTGAAAGGCATTGTTCTGGATATGCGTAATAATCCGGGTGGACTTCTTACTGAAGCTATTTCTGTTTCCGATGCGTTCCTGAACAGCGGTGAAGTTGTTTCCACCCGCGGCAGACACGCTAAAGACAGCCAGAAATATGATGCCAACGCAGGCGATGTAACAGCCGGATTACCGATTGTTGTACTTATCAACAGCGGCTCTGCATCTGCATCTGAGATCGTTGCGGGCGCACTGCAAGACCACGGTCGCGCAGTTGTGATAGGTGAGAAATCTTTCGGTAAAGGCTCTGTACAGACGGTTATACCGCTGGCATCTGATACCGCGATACGCCTTACAACATCCCGCTACTACACGCCTTCCGGCAAATCAATTCAGGCTGAAGGCATAACACCGGATGTGGAAGTGAAGCAAGGCAAGCTGGCTTATGATGATAATGGCGACCGCACTAAAGAGGCCGACCTTGCAGGACATCTTGAAAACCCTAACGGCAAGAAAGCCGAAGACAGGATAAAAGCAGTTATCAAAAAGCTGAAGAAGGATAAGAACGCGGAAATTACCGAAAGCGATCTGACGGGCGTAGCCGAGGAAGATAAGCCTCTGGACGAGACCGACTACCAGCTTGCACGCGCACTTGATATGGTTAGAGCGCTGTTTATCTATACGAGTAAGTAGTTAGAAAGCCAGCCTACTCGCTGAGCTTTTTGGCAGTAATGTAGGCCGTGGCTGCCTTGCCCTGCGCTGAAGCTGCGTTTATCTCGGATTCTATTTCCGACTTGGTCTGCGCCAGCTTGTTGTGCACCTTGCGTATCTCTGTTACCCATGTCTGAACGAGATCCATATACTGCTTAGCATCTTCCGCAGGTAGAAGTTTTACCTGCTCCAGAAAATCACCAAGTTCTTTTTCCAGCGCAGGAAAATCTGCTGAACCGCCTTCAAACACGGCTTTGGTGCTTGATGCTATCAGGCTGTTTATTCTTGCAACGCCTCTATCTAAAGTCATACAGCTTCTCCTTTAAGGGTTTTTACCCTGTTTTGCGTAAATGAATCGTAATATCTCTGCCACTGCGGCATAGGCCTCTAGCGGAATGAACTCGTCCAGCTCCAGCGCAGAAAGTATCTCTACCAGATTGGAATCTTCGCGTATCTCTACACCGTGCTCTTTCGCTATCTTGATTATCTGCTTGGCGATCTCGCCCTCACCCTTGGCAAGCACCTTCGGCGCCTGATCCTTCTGGAGATCATAACCGAGCGCTACCGCTTTTTCCTTACCACTGCCTTTTTTGCCTTCTTCCGCCATTTGCACCTGTATATATGCCTAAAGTTAAGTATCTATTTTATTACTTGTCAACATTCAGGCCTGCAAACACCCCAAAACCCTTCATTAAGTTCTTGCTTCTGCGAAATATATCGCTAAATAATATGCCAAAATGAATTGGAATTATGGCAAAAGAAGAACTGATAGAATTTGACGGCGTAGTAATTGAGATACTACCTAACGCCATGTTCCGCGTAAAACTGGATAACGGCCACGAGATAATCGCCCACACTTCCGGCCGCATGAGAAAGAACCGTATACGCGTTCTGCTTGGCGATAAGATTACCGTTGAAATGACCCCTTACGACCTGAGCAAGGGTCGCATTATACTAAGGCATAAGTAACGGCCAAGGCAATAGGCTGAAACTCTGCCTGCAATAAATTGCCTGAATCTATGAAAAGTAAACTCATACTCGCTTCAGCATCTCCCCGCAGGCTTGACCTGCTTACCCGCATGGGCTTTGCGCCCGATGAAGTTATTCCCGCTGATATAGACGAGAACCCGCGCAAGCGCGAAAACCCCGAAGATTACGTGCAGCGTGTTGCGAAGGAAAAAGCCGAAGCGATATTTGCAAAAACAAAAGATGCTTTTGTTTTGAGCGCCGATACTACCGTGGTGCGCGCCGGAAAGATAATCGGCAAGGCCGAAACGCGCGATGAAGCAAAGGCGATAATGCTCGAGCTGCGCGGTTGCAGGCATAAGGTACTTACCGCCGTTTGCATAATTGCGCCAGATGGCACGCAGCGCATGAAACTGGTTACGACATCTGTGCGCTTTAAGAACTTCAGCGATGGCGAGATGGAAGAGTATCTGGACACGAATGAGTGGCAGGGTAAAGCCGGAGCTTACGGCATACAGGGCGACCCTGGCGGGTTCTGCATAAGCATCAACGGATCTTTCAGCTCGGTTGTGGGGCTGCCAATGTACGAAACCAAGAACCTGCTGACAGGCCTTGGCTTCCGCAAAAATTAATTTTTATATTAGTACTTCTGGATTATGCAGTCCTGGCCTTTGGCTTTCAGGATGCCGCATTTTGTTGATGCAGCGCTGCGGTCTGAGAACGGGCCGAAGCTGAGACGGTAGAAAGTTTTACCGCTGACATTCGCTTCAGTTATGTTTTTAGACTTGCCGGATACCTCGCTGGAGTAGCGTGAAGATATTTTACCCCATGCGCTTTCTGCTTCCGCACGGCTGCTGTGAGAGCTTACCTGAACATAGAATGAACCAGAGCCTGAAGATGAGGCCGCTGCATTAGCGCCGCCACCTAGCGATTTAGGGACTTCTTTGAACTTTACTACGGTTTTATCAGCTTCTTTCTTTACTTCTGCCTTCACCAGTTTTTGAGGTTGTGCAGCAGGCTTTGCAGGAGCAGAAGCAGTTGCAGCAGGAGTAACTGAAGTTGTAGTAGCAGGCATTTCAGCGCTTTCAAAAAGTTCTACCGCGCCGGCATTATCGTGTATATCAGCTTGCACATCAGTCTCCGGGGCAAGGCCAACATCTGCATCACCGCCTGCAACTATGGCAGGAGGAACATCTTCCTGACCGGACTGGTTAAGAACCACAGATGAAGTTTGCGGAGTTGAGTGGTCGTCATTACCTACTGCGCCGGCAGCAAGCTGCTCGTGCGATACAGGCTCTTCGCCCTGCTCAAGCTTAACGGAACCTTCGTTGATGTTCTCGGCTTCACCGGTTACAGTATTGAACACGGCTTTTTCTGTGTGAGCAACTTCCATGCCGCCCGGGTCTTTAGGGGCAACTTTAAAGCCCGCATCATCACCCTGAAGGATAACAACTTCACCGCTGTTCTTGTTCTTCATGACGTGGTTATATGCATAGAAGCAAAGAATAACGAAAAGAAATACCGCAGCTACGGCGAATATCGGCATTAGCAGACCATCTGCGAACCTGTTGCCCGTTGCTTGATCTTCAAAATCAGGACGTTCCATTTTGTATCCTATAGTTAGAATTAGCTATTGCGCACCCAGAGGCGGCTAACGCTACATTCTTTCTACAGCCTGAACGCCAAGTAAATCTAAACCGGAAGCAATGACCGTTTTACACGCTGTTATCAGGTTCAACCGAGCCTTTGTTGCAACAGGATTATCAGGGTTTATGAAGCGCAGATCCTCATCTTTTCCGACATTCCAGAGCTGATGGAATGTTGCAGCTAGATCGCAGAGATAGAACGACACACGGTGAGGTTCCATATGAACCGCAGCCTGACGCACAACACGAGGATATTCCGCCAGTTTGCGTACGAGATCCAGCTCTGCCGGATGCTTAAGCGCGGACAGGTCTTCCGCATCTTTCGGCAGCAGGTTCTGCTCTGCCGCGCTGCGCAGCGCCGAACAGATACGCGCATGTGCGTATTGTACATAGAATACCGGATTTTCGCGGGTGGTTTCCAGCACCTTTGCAAGGTCGAAATCTATCACGGCATCTGCCTTGCGGGTAAGCATGATAAAACGGACAACGCCCGCCCCTACCCTGTCTATCACATCACGCATGGTAACAAAGTTACCGGCACGTTTGGACATTTTTACCGGCTCGCCGTTCTCTACCAGATTAACCAGCTGGGAAAGCAGCACCGTAACGGAAGCCTTACCGCCTGAAAGCGCCTTGACCACCGAAGAAAGCCTTTTTACATAGCCGCCGTGATCGGCACCCAGCGTAAGCACCATATTGTTGAAGCCGCGGTCTACTTTATTTTTGTGGTAAGCGACATCGCCTGAGAAATATGTGTTGGAGCCATCTGACTTTTGCAGCGCCCTATCTACATCATCGCCGAATTCTGTAGCACGGAACAGAAGCTGTTCTTTCGGCTCCCAGTCTTCCGGCGCTTTGCCTTTAGGTGGTTCCAGAATGCCACGATATACCAGCCCGATACCTTTTAAGAATTCTATGGATTTTTCTACAGCGTTATCGCGATGAAGTGCCGCTTCTGACGTAAATACATCGTGCTTAACGCCTAATATCCCGAGATCGTTCTTTATCATCACCATCATTTCGGCAACGGCAAAATCCTGCAATTTTGTGAGCGCGTTAGGGTCTTTCAGCAGGGAATCGCCGTATATATGTTTGGCCTTCTGACCGACATCTATAAGATATTCGCCCGGATAGAGCCCCGCAGGTATCTCGCCAATATCCTCGCCCATCGCCTCGCGATAGCGCAGCATGGCAGATTGCGCCAGAACCTTAACCTGCGCGCCGGCATCGTTTATATAATATTCGCGGGTTACATCGTATCCGCTTGCAGCAAGTATGTTGGCCAGTACATCACCCAGTACCGCGTTACGCGCATGGCCGATATGCATTGGCCCCGTAGGATTTGCCGAAACATATTCCACGTTTATCTTTTCACCCTTGCCGATGTTGTTCTTACCGAAATCTTTATCGGAAAGTATCTGGCGGATGATCTCCAGCCATGCATCATTATTCAGGCGAATGTTTATGAAGCCCGGACCTGCGACCTCTGCCGATGCTACGGTAGGCTGCTCACGCAGCTTTTCAGCCAGAAGCGTTGCCACCTCACGCGGATTGCGGCCAAGCGGCTTGGCAAGCACCATCGCAGCATTGGTTGCGATATCGCCGTGGGAGCTATCTTTCGGAGGCTCGGCGGTTATCGGGTCGAACACGGTGGTATCTGCATCCGGAAAGAGCAGAACGCACTGCGAAACTATGCTTGCACGGTATTTTAAGAATATATCCATAGAACTGCCTTATACATGGAAAACAATAAGCTGCAACAAATTCATCAGCCTGCGTGCTGCACTTTGCTGATTTTAATGCGGCTGAGCTGGTTGCGCTTTTTCTTGAGAACTTCAAAACGGAAGCCATAGAAACTGAACACCTGGCCCTTTACAGGTATCATCTGCGCTTCTGCGATGATAAGCCCGGCAACGGTTGTGGCCACATCTGTCGGCAGGCTCCAGTGCATTTCGCGGTTAAGATCGCGCACAGGAATTGTGCCATCTATGGTGAAGCTGCCATCCTGATTATCATCTATCAGGTGGTAATCGAGGTCGGACTCATCCTGAATATTGCCAACTATCTCCTCCAGAATGTCTTCCAGCGTTATCATACCCATAAGGCTGCCGTATTCATCTACCACCAGCGCGAAATGCTGCTTGCGCTCACGGAAGGCAAAAAGCTGCTCTTTAAGCGTTGTGGTATCCGGCACGAACCACGGCTCTACCAACATTGCACGAACATCAAGCGCGGAATGGTCAAGCGCACCACCCTGCTCTGCTATGGCGCTGAGAAGGGTTTTTGCGTAAAGTATACCGATGATATTCTCCGGCGAGTCGGCATATACAGGTATGCGCGAATACTGGCTGGAAAGGACATCTTTGATAATGTTAACGACAGGAGTGGCAATGTTGACCGTTTCCATATCCTTGCGGTGCTGCATTATCTCGCTCACCTCGGTATCATCGAGATCGAGTATCGAACCTAGCATATCCTTATCTTCCTTAACCACCTCGCCTTCATCGTGGTAAAGTTCCAGCGCACCACGCAAGGCATCAAGCCCGCGCACCACGCCTTCCATACCGGCTTTCTCGAGGCCGAACAGGCGCAGGAACATGCCTACAATGAATTCTACCGTTTTGATGACAGGGTAGAACACCTTCATTATCAGAGAGACTATCGGCGCAGCGAACAACGCAACCTTCTCGGAGTTCTGTAATGCAAATACTTTCGGTAGAACCTCGGAAAAGATAAGTATTGCAAGGGTCATCACCACCGTGGCGTAGAACAGTATTTCTGGAGTGTTGCCGAATGTATTGATAAAATATGCCGTAGTAAGAGCCGATGCACCCGTATTTACCGCGTTGTTGCCGAGCAGTACGGTTGTAACAAGCTGGTCTTTGCGCTCGAGCAGAGTTATCACCTTATCGGCGCGGCCGCTGCCTTCCAGCTTGCGCTGGTATATCTTGCCGCGATTGGCGCCAGTGATACCTGTTTCTGAAAGTGAAAAGAATGCTGAAAGCATCAGCAGGAAGATGATTATGGCAAGTAACATTTTACACCGTTATGGGTTAAAATGCTGTTATAAGCCAGACAGCCGCAAATTGCAAAAACTACCTGTGCCACTCCCATCGGCCTATGCCGCTGTAGTTTTTAGGGATGGTTCTGCCATATTTACCCGGCCAGTTATCTGTATGCTTTTCCTTACCGAATTTAGAAGGGTCATCGGTGTATTCGAACTTATCTTTATCGTGAGCAGAAACCAGATGCGCTATAACATTAGGGTCTTTTATGATAAGGCGGTTATTGGTTACATCCTCATAAACAGACTTGTTCCATTTATCCTGATAGCGCAGATTCTTCATCTTCCTTTCGCCATCTGCAAAGTCACTCTCCGGACGTGAAAATATATAGTCTTGCAGCTCATCTTTAAGCGCCTGCTTTGTTATGCGCGCATTACGTATTATAAGCGCATCATATTCATTCCCCGACATATCTTTCAGGCCGCGATGGTGTTCTATAAGTACTTTAGTATTGTTTTTCATAGTGTTAATATACTACAAACCCATCAAAAATAAATGACTATTTTCTAAAAATAATCACTTTTAGGGGTGTACTTCTGCGTATTTTTATGTTATAAAGGCGCAGTTTCGGGGGAAACAAACAATATGCAAAGAAAAATAACATATATACTGGCGCTTACGCTGCTGCTGTGTTCTTGCGCGCCACAGCAAAATGGCTACTCGCAGGCTCCTGCCGCGCCTGTAGTTATACAGGCACCGCATAACGCAGATATGGCCGCAGTAAGAAAACTTATACGCCCTTACGCTCCTGCCCTGAGCTATTCAGATAACGATGACAGCTACAGCATGCTGATGACCAACAATGTTATAAGAAGGAACCCTGCCGTTGAGATGGGCCTTTATTCAATGCCGGCCAACTATTACAACAACTACGAAGATAACGATGCATCTTACAATTATGTTGGTATAGCACACAGATACGAAGAACAGATACCTGAACAGGGTGTATATATACAACAGCAGCGCTACGCAGCGCCTGTACAGCAGATGCAACCGGCCACTGCCGTTGCAATGCCAGCTATGGCAGCCATACCGGCCGCACAAAGCTCGGATGTTATACGTAACGACCTTGACTGGTATTGATATTTTCTTGGGGAATTACACCCCGCATTTTTAGCTTTATGTTGAGAGCAGCCACCGCATGAGTATATAATGCGGTAATGAGCGATACGAAAAATACCGCCGCGC
>JAMHZE010000130.1:0-1001 GCA_035909535.1 Rickettsiales bacterium
AGTACCAGCATATTTTTACGCGAGTCTTTGTAATTGCTTACGCTTATGTTCTTTTGCATCATTTCCTGGTCAAGGCCGGTCATGGCTATGGTAATGAATGCCCCACCCAATACCTGCTTCAGGAAAAAATTTCCGCTGAGGGGGTTAGATTCCACCAACTTTGTATAGCCCTTATCAGCCATTGCCTGCCATGCGCCTGCCATATCATAATTTAATGCGTTGATGATGTAGCCCACACAAATGATCAGCGCCAGCAGCATGAAGGTGGTTTGCAGGGTGTCTGTCCATACAATGGTCTTGACGCCGCCACGATACGTATATAAGAGTATGAGGCCAAGTATCACTATAGCTGTTACCTCAAAAGATATGCCGAGATCCTGCAGCACGAACTTTTCTAGCACTTTTATTACCAAGTACAGGCGCAGTGTGGCCCCCAGAGTGCGCGAAAGGATAAAGAACAGCGCGCCCGTTTTGTAGGATGTTTTGCCGAGGCGACCTTCGAGATAAGTGTAGATAGAGGTGAGGTGCAGCCGGTAATATAATGGCAGCAGAACGAATGCCACCACGAAATAGCCGATAAGGTAACCGATGACCACCTGGAAATAATCGAAGCCCATCTTGCCCGCAGTGCCGGGCACAGATATGAACGTCATGCCCGAAAGGGATGTGCCTATCATACCAAAGGCCACCAGCCACCACTTACTGCTGCGGTTGCCTATGAAGAATGATTCGTTATTGGAATGCCGTGACGTATAGAACGCTATACCCAGCAAGACCGAGAAATAAATAAGAATAATAGAGAACAGTATGGCTGAATTCATCCAAGTATTTTTGTCTTATCAATGGCCGAATGGAACGCCCATGTGTTGTAGTGTGGTCGTTTCATCAGAAATAAAAAAGGCTTTGCGCGTGATGCAAAGCCCTAAATTAATTTATTTTAGCCATATACTTACAGCCCGGCAGCAAAACCGAAATTAAGCATAGGAGATAACGGCGGGTAT
>JAMHZE010000131.1:0-1461 GCA_035909535.1 Rickettsiales bacterium
TGAGCCTGAGCTGCGTGGCCGGATATCGCTATAAAACCGAGAAGAATAAGGGAAAAGAAGTTTTTAATGGTCATGTGCATCTATAGATATGTTACGCACATATTAGCAAAATAAAAATCTGTAGCAACAAACAAAAAACCCCGCTTATAAGGGCGGGGCTTTAAAATTTTATTATGGAGCGGAATTACACATTTTCTGTTAATTCGCTGGGCTTTAGGAAAAATTAACAATGCATGTAAGTTATATTGGTATAGTAACTCGCTAGTGCTTAGAGAAAATTAATAATTCCCGAGCAAGTGAGCATGAGCGTACACTTGCTACGTAATTGCGAACGAGTCGACAGGAATTGCTTAATTTTCTCAAGCAATAGTAGAGTTATCTAGAGTAGAATTCTACAACCAGATTCACTTCCATCTTCACCGGATACGGAACTTCCGCCATCAGTGGAGTGCGTTTAAAAGTACCTTTGCGGGCTTTCACATCTACATCCATATAGTCTGGCATTGCCCTTGCAGGGTTTTCAGTGGCTTCAATAACCATTGGTATCTGCTTGGAAGAATCGCGCACTTCGATAACATCGTTATCAGAAACACGGAAAGAAGCGATGTTAACGCATTTGCCGTTAACAGTTATGTGCTTGTGGCTGATGAACTGACGAGCAGCAAATACAGAAGGCACAAAGTTCATACGGTAGATAACCATATCAAGTCTGCGTTCAAGCAGGTTGATGAAGTTCTCAGAAGTATCGCCTTTTCTGCGGATAGCTTCTCTGTACATGTTACGGAACTGTTTTTCAGAAACGTTACCGTAGTAACCTTTCAGTATCTGTTTAGCCTGAAGCTGCTTACCGAAATCGGAAACGATACGTTTACCGATAGAAGGACCGTGCTGGCCAGGAATGAAATTACGTTTTTCTGAAGGATCGTTCTCACGGCCCCACAGGTTGATACCGTAACGACGTGATATTTTATGCTTATGATTAGTTCTTTTAGACATTTTATTGTCCTCTTTTAGTGGTTAAAAAACCTCCTGTTACCCCGTCCAAGATTTAGCCGGATATGGCTGAAAGCCTAACCCGGTACTTCCCGTGAGCATCTGCAAAAGCAGCAAGAGAGCGCTCAAAATACTCAAAAACACCCCCCTGTCAACCCTAAAAAACCTTATTCTTAGCCCTTACCCCGCCTTTCCGGAAGCTTCTTTGCTTCATCCTGCAGCTTTTCCCTGTTTATATGCACTATTTTCATGGTTGTGTGGCTTGTACCCCTGCCCATATTTATCACCGGCGGTTCCGTTGCAGCCTTCCTCTCCAGGTTCTTTAATTCTATAAGCTCATTAATGCTGCTCACGGGGCGTTCTGCATATCTTTCAATAACTTCCCTGCGGTCGTCGTTATTCAGCGCATTGGCATCCATGTCTTTAAAAAAGCCATGCAGCCTTTTTATACTAACGCCGCCAAGCTCC
>JAMHZE010000132.1:0-4128 GCA_035909535.1 Rickettsiales bacterium
TTTTAGCGAGTTCTTCAATGTTCTCAGGTGGCCAGCCAGGTATATCCATACCAAAGCGCAGACCCATTTCAGAAAGAACTTCTTTTATCTCGTTAAGTGATTTACGGCCAAAGTTAGGCGTACGCAGCATTTCAGCTTCAGTTTTACGTACCAGATCGCCGATATATACGATGTTATCGTTCTTCAGGCAGTTTGCAGAACGAACTGAAAGTTCCAGCTCATCAACCTTACGAAGAAGGTTTTTGTTGAACGGAAGTTCATCTTTAACTTCAGTGATCTCTTCAACTTCTTCAAAGTTGATGAATACGTTCAGCTGGTCTTGAAGAATTTTAGCGGAAAGTGCAACTGCATCTTCAGGTTTTACTGTGCCGTTGGTCTCAACAGAAAGGATAAGTTTATCATAATCTGTAACCTGACCTACGCGAGCCTGCTCAACGCGGTAAGAAACTTTTTCTACCGGAGAGAACAGGGAATCAACCGGGATAAGGCCAAGAGGCGCATCAGCCGGTTTGTTAGCAGAAGCAGGAACGTAACCTTTGCCTGTTTCTACAGTAAGTTCCATGTTCAGGGTAGCACCTGCATCAAGCGTGCAGATGATCTGTTCTTTGTTAACAACTTCGATATTCGCAGTTTCTTCGATATCGCCGGCTGTAACTGTTTTAGGGCCTGTAGCTTTAAGCTTAAGAATCTTTTTTTCTGCGCTGTGAGCAACGAAGCTTACAGATTTGATGTTAAGAACCATGTCTGTTATATCTTCACGAACGCCAGGAACAGATGAGAATTCATGCAGAACGCCATCAAGCTTTATAGCTGTAACAGCAGCACCTTGCAGGGAAGAAAGAAGTACGCGACGCAGTGCGTTACCAAGAGTAAGACCAAAACCACGCTCAAGAGGTTCAATAACCACTTCAGCCTTTTTATTGGTGTGTTCTTTGAAGTTCACCTTAGAGGGTTTGATCAGTTCTCTCCAGTTTTTCGCTATCATCGCTGACATTTTGTTCTCCTGAATGTTAAAAAATTATTTTTATTTATTTTTTTGTCCGGAGGCGAAGTTTGGGAAACCTCCGAGACTAATATATAGTATTATACCCTTCTAGCCTTACGAGGACGGCAACCATTGTGAGGTACGCCGGTAAGATCGCGGATAACGTTAACGTTAAAGCCCGCACCTTGCAGAGCGCGCAGAGCAGATTCACGACCTGCGCCAACGCCTTTAACAAGAACATCAACAGATATAAGACCCATATCAGCAGCGTTACGTATAGCTTTTTCAGTTGCTACCTGTGCAGCGTATGGAGTGGATTTACGAGAACCTTTGAAACCGCAGTTACCTGCAGATGCCCAAGATATAGTGTTGCCAGCAGAATCTGTTATAGTAACGATAGTGTTGTTGAAGGTAGCGTTGATATGTACAACACCTTTAGAAACCGTTCTTTTAGTTTTTTTCTTCGCAGGTTTCTTGTCGTTAGACTGTTGGTCGTTCTGAGCTTCCGTTTTCTTTGCTGCTTCTTTAGCCATTGTATTAACCTTTTACTTTAAATATTTGCTACAACTAATTACTTAGTAACCTTTTTCTTACCGGCGATAGCAACTGCCTTACCTTTACGGGTACGAGCGTTAGTGTGCGTACGCTGGCCACGAACAGGCAGCCTTTTACGGTGACGAAGACCCTGATAAGAAGCAAGATCCATCTTTTGTTTGATGTTAGCCGAAACCTCACGGCGAAGATCACCTTCAACCACAAAGTTCGCATCGATATATTCACGAAGCTGGATAACTTCCAGTTCTGTAAGTTCTTTTACCCTTTTATCTGGGGAAAGGCCGGTTTCAGCGCAAATTTTACGCGCCAGAGTTGGACCGATACCAAAAAGGTAACGAAGGGAAATCTCTAATCTTTTCTGAACCGGAAGGTTCACACCTGCAATACGAGCCACTTTTACAATACTCCTGTAGTTTTTTGAGAAGGTGCAATATATATGCAAAACTTAGGCTGTCAATAGTTATTTGTGGCTAACAAAGACAATATATACATATTTTGCAACTAGGCCAATTTTTGTAGAGGACAAAAGAAAATTTAAGGCTAATAGCCAGCTATTACTGAGAGTTTTCTTGCGGTCATATGCAAAAATTGTCAGTTGCCCTTCGGGTTATGGCTTATTTTGAAATGTAACGGTAAAAAAACTTTTGCAGATATGAATCACTATCTGGCTCAGTTTTTTCTTGTTCTATTTCAAAATCAGACACATAACAAAATGCGTATATATTGCCTTTGTTAGCCATATGCTATTCGAGGGGTATAACGGGCTGTGATAAAAAGTATAAGGTAAGAGATGTTCAGAGAACTGGTAATAGATACTAATAAGCGATTCTGCGCGGCTATCAAGGATATAACGATATTGGGGGCTACAAACTGGCCGGATTCGGTCAAGGCCGAGTTTATGGCTAATCTGCGCAAGGATAACCTTGTGCTGCCGAAGTTCGAATATCCGAAACGCGATTTTTCTGAGAAGAAGGCGGTTCTGGAGGGTATAATAGCCGAAACCGGCGGTATGGGACACCCCGCAACAGACCTGATAAAACGTAATGCAATAAGCTATCTTAACGCACTGGTAATGCTGGAAAATTTAGGCACGCCTACGGTGACCGAGATATCGAAAGAGCTGTATGGCAGCCCTTATGATGTGATACCGGGTTACAAACATACATCACTACAGGCGGCAAAGTACTTTCTTGAGGTGTGCGGCACCTTTAAATCGGAAGAGGTAGAGGCCTTTGAGGAAAACAGGGAGATGGATGCCAAGCAGCTTAGGATATACCTGCTGGCGCGCATGAAGCACGTATTCGGCACAAAAGAGATAAAGATAGACCTTGTGCCAGATTTGGCCTCTAAGGCATCGGTGAGTGCCTCTCGCGTAAGGCTGAGGGAAAGCGCCATATTTAAGGAATATGAGGCAAGGCAGCTGCTGCACCATGAGGTGTTTACCCATGCGCTGACATCTATCAACGGCAGCTTGCAGCCATATATGCCGAGCATGCAGTTCAACGCACCGCGCATAACCGCAACACAGGAGGGCTTAGCCCAGTTCTCGGAGCTTATTACGGGTTCGATACACTTGTTGAGGCTTAAGCGTATTGCCCTGCGCATCATTGCGCTGGATATGGCCTGCACGGGGGCGGATTTCATCGACCTGTTCAAGTTCTTCAAGAAACAGGGTGATTCCGATGAGGAGAGCTACCTCTCCGCCATGAGGATATTGCGCGGCGGCAGGCCGGAAGGCGGCGTGATATTCATGAAGGACGGCGTATATATAAAAGGCATGCTGGAGGTTTACAGCTTCTTCATCAAGGCGATGCGCGATAACAGCCTTGATAAGCTGAAGATATTCTTTGCCGGAAAAATGACCACATCTGACGTGGAAAGCATGAACGATATGGCCGACCGTGAGATACTGGAACAGCCTAAATATATTCCGGTATGGTTCGATAACATCCATAATCTGGGCGCTATTCTGGCATTCATGAAGTTCGTGACGAATCTGGACTTTAAGCAGATGGAGCAGGGCGCTTAAGGCTTGCATATTAGCAGGTTATAGGTTATAAAATCTGCCTAAACTATCCATATGAGGGGGAAATCATGTCTGAAGTAAGAGCAATGGAAGCGCGCCAGCTGGAAACGGCGATGAACAAAATATATATGCATGGCTACGCCAATTGCATGAAAGAAACCAATGAAATGCTTTGCGATAAGCAGTATCTGGACATGGCAAAAGAGATTGAGGGGCTTTCAAGGGGCTTTAAGGTATCGCAGAAGCTACGCCACCTGTTGCCTTCGCTTGCCCAGCACGCGCTGATGACCGGCATGGAAGCCGGAGAACAGATGCTTTTTGCCGTGGCAGATGGTTGCAGACTGCATAAATTTGAACTGGAAAAGAGCGGTAAGCTGCAAGGTGAAACGCTGAATGCGGTTATTGATGCACTTGAAGGAGCAAAGACATTGGTTCAGGGGAATAGTGTATCTTTTGTGGCGGCGCCATATGGCAATGCGAACCTGATGCAGAAACATGGTGTTAAGGCGTATAATGCGCGTGCCAATTTTACCAATAGTATAGCTCCGGAAGAAGCGGGCAA
>JAMHZE010000133.1:0-1462 GCA_035909535.1 Rickettsiales bacterium
AAGCACATGGGAATATTTCTGCACGGATGTTGGCGGTTATTTAAAAAATTCGCTTGAAACAAAAACCATTACACTATAGATAATCGCAGAAACTTAATTTTGTGTACATATACATATATATAGTATGGCTTGTGAGAAAGATAAACATAGCTGCGCTTGCGCTCAAAGCAAACAAGGCGTTCAAGATGAAACCAAACGTGATTTCATGATACTTGCGGCAACCGCAACTGCAGGCGTTGGCGCTGCATGTGCTGCCGTTCCGTTCGTGTCATCACTTCAACCGGCGGCAGATGTTCGCGCAATGGCCAGCACCGAAGTTGACATTGCAGGCATGAACCCTGGCGATGAAAAACGCGTAATGTGGCAAGGTAAAACTGTTTTTGTTAAACGCCGCACTCCAGAAGAAATTGCCGAAGCTGAGAAAGTAGACATAAACAAAATGCCTGACCCGCAGCTTGATGCTGACCGCGTTCAGAAAGATAAGACCGAATGGCTGATAGTTGTGGGCGTATGTACCCACCTTGGCTGCATACCAACTTCTGTAAAAACTACAGGCGAAAGCTGGTTCTGCCCTTGCCACGGCTCTCACTACGACACTTCCGGTAGGATAGTTAAAGGCCCTGCCCCGGCAAACCTCGCGGTCCCGCCTTACAAATTCATCTCGGATACTAAAATCGTAATTGGTTAACGTAATTGGTTAAGTAGACTATGGCTCTAAAAGATAAATTCCGTAAATGTGTAGATACATCTCTGGATTGGCTGGAATACAGGCTTCCGGTGCAGAAGTTCATGAACGATTCTGCCACGCACCCTAGCCCGCGTAACCTTAGCTATGCATGGAACTTCGGTTCTCTTGCCGCTATTGCACTGATGATTCAGATCATTACGGGCGTTTTTCTTGCGATGAACTACGTTCCGCATGTTGACCACGCATTCAACTCGGTTGAACGCATTATGCGCGATGTTCCATATGGCTGGTTACTGCGTTACACGCACGCTGTTGGTGCTTCTATGTTCTTTATAGTTGTGTACCTGCACATATTCCGCGGCTTCTACTACGGTTCATACAAAAAACCTCGTGAAGTTCTATGGTGGATAGGTGTTATAATATTCCTTACCATGATGGCGACCGCTTTCATGGGTTACGTACTGCCTTGGGGCCAGATGAGCTTCTGGGGAGCTACGGTGATCAGCGGCCTGTTCACGGCGTTTGATGAGATAATTCCGGGCATCGGCACAGGCATACAGGAACTTCTGCTGGGCAGCTTTTCTGTTGATAACCCTACCCTGAACCGCTTCTTCGCGCTGCACTTCCTGCTTCCGTTTGTAATACTTGGCCTTGTAGGCCTACACATTGTAGCCCTGTGGACGCATGGCAGCGGCAACCCGACAGGCGTTGAAGTAAAAACTGAAAAGGACGAGATACCTTTCCACCCTTATTACACGGTGAAAGATCTATATG
>JAMHZE010000134.1:0-6070 GCA_035909535.1 Rickettsiales bacterium
GCTGTTTGCCGCAGGGGTGGTATATTGGGGCGGATTTTTAGGATCAGGATAGGCTTCAGCATCTATCGTGCCTCCTGCAAATATAAATAGAATCTTCTGAGTTGCTTTCAAAAATGTCCCCCTCGGTAGTTAACTAACAAAGCATACTACCTTATCGGCATGCTATAGGTCAACATCAAGGTTTCAGCGCCCGGGTTATTGCTATGCGTACCCGCGTTAGAAATATGCGCCAGTGCAAGGCCTATACGGCTGGCATCGTTAAATTCATAGGCTATCTCTATGCTGCTGCGGAACTGCAATGCACCGCCCAGATCCTTACCGTTACCTTCATCGTATAAACCTGCGGCAACGCCCGGTATAACGTATATTTTATCGGCTACTTTAAAATCAAAATCTACACCCGCATAGCCGTACAAACCGCTATCGGTATTGGCAAAGCCGCCTACAACAGGCCTTACAACGCCCCATGCCACAGGTGCAAAAACATATTCCGCACCAAAGGCAACTTCATCATGCTTGGTATTGAAAGGCTCAAAAGAACCCGTAGAGAATGTTAGCAGCACAGGTCGCTCGGAATGGCCTGAATCTTCAGCCGATACGTTTGTTGCGGTAATTACTGCTGCCGTTGCAGCAAGTGCCAGTAGCTTTTTCATAGGCCGTACCTGTATTGGTTTTACGGATTTTTGCATAAGCACCTTCCGACCGCAAATCCAAACCTGCGCTAAAGCCCTTTACAGGAGCTTATTCCTTGCAGCTTGCATAAATTCTGCCACAGCCCCTTCCGGCCATAGGCCTGTTGCCATACCATGTAAAAATAACAGGAGCAGTATGGAACAGGACAAAACCCGCGAATATCACCTAAGCGTTATAGAAGAGAACAAAAAACTGCTGGCGCATACTCGACGCATTTACGCGCATGTGCTGCAAGTACTGGAACGCGAGATAGAAGCTGAAGATGAAAAGCAGCGTGATAACGCCATTACCGCGCTTAACAGGGTAACAGCCATACTGCTTAAGCTGATACCGCTAGAGCTGGAAGTTACCGCAACAGGTATCAGCAACCTTTCGGCGGAAGATGCCGAGGCACTAGCTGAGCGCAGCACACCGCCAGAGGTAGACCACGATCTGGTAAGCCATTACCTGCAAAAATACGCGCATTATTCCGCAACAGATGGCAGCGACAAAAAAGGTTAGCGGATGAGCCTGCTTAACCCTTACCATCCGCGCTTCTTCAACCGCCTGCCGCGAGAGGACCTAGATGCCTTTACCGAACTCTGCTTTCGCACGGTAAACCCCGGCACGCCCTATATGCCTAACTGGCATATGCGGCTTATATCAGAATATCTGCTGGCCGCAGAACGCGGAGATATAAAACGCCTTATAATAAACCTGCCGCCACGGCATTTAAAATCGCTCTCTGTAAACGTGGCATGGCCGGCATGGCTGCTTGGGCATAACCCATCACGCAGAATAATCTCGGCCAGTTACTCGCAGGCTTTGGCGGGCAAGCATTCTCTGGATACGCGGCTTATCATGCGCTCTGGCTGGTATAAGCGAACATTTCCGCACACCCGCATAACAGAAGGCCAGAACGAGAAGGAAAAATACGTTACCACCAAACGCGGCTTCCGCCTTGCAACATCTGTCGGCGGTACGCTTACGGGTGAAGGCGGCAATTTTCTGATACTGGATGATCCCCACAACCCCGCGCATATGCATAGCCAAACCATGCGCGAGCAAACCCTTACATGGTACGAGCAGGTTTTCGCATCCCGCCTCGATGACCGCAGGAACGGCGTGATAGTTCTGGTAATGCAGCGCCTGCACGAAAAAGACCTCACCGGGCATCTGCTTGCCAAAAATTCGGGCTGGCGGCATCTGTGCATTCCCGCGCTTGCACCAACCCGCCTTGAATACGATATTCCCAACCGCGAAGGTTTAAGCTACATATTCCACGCCAACACAGCGCTCCATTCAGGGCGAGATGATGCCGCAATGCTCACGCAGCTTCGGGCGGAACTCGGCAGCCATACATTCTCGGCGCAATATCTGCAAAACCCTATGCCCGCTGATGATGGGCTGATAAAGCGCCAATGGCTGCGCCACTCACCTGCCCCGCCCGAATACACATCAATCACACAAAGCTGGGATACCGCAATAAAAGCAGGCGCAGGCAACGATTACAGCGTTTGCACCACATGGGCAGAAGCCGAGAACGGCTATTACCTGCTGGATATTCTGCGTGAGAAGCTGGAGTTTCCGCAGCTGCGACGCGCCATAATCTCTCAGGCAGAAAAATGGAAACCCGATGCGATACTGATAGAAGATAAAGCCTCTGGCGGCAGTTTGATACAGGATATCCGCGCAGAAAGCCGCCTGCCTGTTATCGCCATCAATCCCATGGGCGATAAATTCTCCCGCCTTGCATCGGTAACACCGCTGTTTGAATCCGGCCGCATATTTCTGCCCTCGCAGCACCCTCATCTGCAAGATGCAGAAGCCGAACTACTCACCTTCCCCCACGCCGCGCATGATGATATAACAGATACTATCAGCCAGTATCTTATCTGGGCAAAAAAGCGCAGGCAGGTTTCTCCACGAATAAGGTGGCTGGGCTGAAGTGGTTTTTGGTTGTCGCATGCCAGTTTTCTGTTAAACTCGCCAACTTGAAAACCTAATTATCGGAGAGAAAATGAAACTGAAACTTATCGCAGCGGCAATATTCTTAACGGCAGCCACTCAGGCTAACGCAGCTGGCAGCTTCACGCTGGAAAGCCCAACATTTGCTTCCGGCGCTTCGCTGCCACAAAAAACCGCTTTTGATAAATTCGGCTGCGGTGGGCAGAACATCTCTCCCGGCCTTAAATGGAAGAACGCTCCAGAAGGCACAAAAAGCTTTGTAGTTACCATGTACGACCCGGATGCTCCAACCGTATCGGGCTTCTGGCACTGGGGTATCTATAACATTCCGGCTGATAAATCCGAGCTGGCGGAAGGCGCAAATCAAAGCGGCATGATACCTGCCAATAGCAGCCAGATATTCACTGATTACGGCGCAACCGGTTATGGCGGCGCCTGCCCTCCGGTGGGTGATGCCGCGCATCGCTACATATTCACCGTATATGCGCTCAGCGTTGAAAAGCTGGAACTCAAGCCGGAAACAACTACAGGCGCGTTCCTTATGTTCAACCTGCGTGAGCACACTCTCGGCAAAGCCACTGTTACCGGCCTGTACGAAAGGAAGCAGTAACCCTGCATGAACGAAGCTCAGGTTCAGGAACTTATTCTCCATCGTGATGGGCTGATGCTTGTCATCAACAAACCAGCAGGTCTGGCCTCGCATCGCGGGCCTTCCGGCGCAACCAGCATGGAAGAATATTTTCACCATCTGCAATTTGGCCTGCCAAACCCGCCTTCCCTTGCCCACAGGCTGGACCGTGATACAAGCGGCTGCCTTATACTCGGCCGTCATCGCAAGGCGCTTGCTAAACTTGGTAAGCTGTTCTCCGGCAATCGCATAAATAAAACCTATTGGGCAATATGCCACGGCAAGCCACAGCAAGATGCGGGCACGATAGATGCCCCGCTGCTGAAGGTTAACACCAAGCGCGGCTGGCGTATAGTGGTAGATGAAAAAGGCCAGAGCGCGGTTACAGATTACAGGCTGCTTGGCTATGATGCCGCGAATGATATCTCGCTGATAGAGGCAAGCCCGCAAACCGGCCGCACGCACCAGATACGCATACATATGCGCCATCTTGGCTGTCCGATAGTGGCAGACCCTTTTTACGGCCATCACCGCAAAGATAATGAAGTTATAGAAGCAGGAGTTATACCGCCGCAAGGCGCTGAGCTACTGCACTTACACGCACGTGCAGTAGAGATACCAATATCGCAGAACAAGCCGCCTGTACTGGTAACTGCACCGCCGCCGCAGCATATGCTGCAACGGCTGGCGCTATTTAAGATTGATTACTAGAAGCTGTTCCTTGGAACTATGCGAGGACGGTCATCGTTGTAGATAACGTATACCGGAGAACCAACGGCGTACTGAACATCAGCACCCTGCACCACAGATATAGTACGGGAAGTTAAGCCAACGCTGGTTGAGTTCTGTATCTTCTGGCTTACTTTCTGGCCGCCTACATTGTAGCTACGGCTAGATTCAGAAGGTGCAGCGCCCATATTGCCATCGCTAAGTTTTACGATGTATTCAAAACCGTTCTGGGTCTTCAGCCTGTCTTCCAGCAGGCTGCCTATAACAGCACCTGCAACAGCGCCACCTACAGCACCAACAGCAGAACCTTTGCCCTTACCTATCTGGCTACCACCGATACCACCTGCAAGACCGCCACCAAGCGTACCAAGACCAGGCTGGCCGCCTGCGGTGTCGGAATCATTTATAGTAACAGGGCGCGCAGAAAGAATTACACCTTCATATACCAGCCCTGTAGAGGCACTGGATACGTAGGAAGAAGAATCCATGCGGCGTGCGCATGAGCTAAGTACAAGCGATGCTACCACCGCAAGAGAAAGTAGTTTGAAGCTGTTTTTCATTGAATTACCCTGCCGTTATTTTGTTACTTGGCTGCATCCTGGAGTACACGACCGCCAGATTCCATATCCTGACCCATGCCCTGTATAGTATTGCATGAAGAAAGGGATATGACCGCTGAGAAGATCGCAAGCAGGCCAAAAAATGTTATTATTCTCATAAATTCACTCACAGTTATTGGTTTATACGTACAGGTATAAATTTTCCATGCAAAAAATAAAGCCTATTTTACGAAAGATTTCCGGCCATAAAAAAAGGCAGGCTGAGCCTGCCTTTTAAGAGTATAAATAATTATACAGAAAGATTAGTTTTTATTAGTGCTGAACTTAGCCAGCTTATAAACATAGCAGAAGCCATAAAGACCGGAAGCAAACACAGCAAGACCAACAATGCCCAGCAAAAAGCTGCTGCTCATTGCACCGGCAAGCATTACTGCTGCACCGCCGCCTATTCTAATCTGCCTATCCAGTTTTCCTACATTACATTCCATAGTTCCCTCTTTTTTTTGTTAGCCTATTGCAAAACTAAGTTGCTGTAAACCGCCTAATGGCTGCTTACTTTTTAGCAGCCGGAGCAGCAGCCGGAGCAGCAGCGCCCGCAGCCGGAGCAGCAGCGGCAGCATCAGCAGTAGCAGCACCAGGAGCAGTTGAAACTTCTTCTTCAGCCATACGGCCTGCAATTGTAGCAATAGTGAAATCGCGACCACGGATAACAGGTTCAACACCTTTAGCAGCATTGATGTTATGCCATTTTATGTTGCCACCGATGTTAAGGTTATCAAGATCCGCAACGAATTTCTCAGGGATAGAATCTGCATCGCAGAATACATCTATTGCGCGGCGTACCATGTTAAGTATACCACCTTTTTTCAGACCAGGAGATTTCTCGTGGTTGATGAATTCCATAGGTACAGATACCTTAACGCGGGATTTAGCTTCAACGCCGATGAAATCTACGTGAAGAGGTTTATCTTTTACAGGGTCTAGCTGCAGTTCTTGTGGAAGAACGTTAACTTTTTTACCGCCTGCATCAACTTCTATGATACGGGAGAAGAAACGGCCACGCTGGTAATCCAGCATAAGCTCACGGGCATCAACAGCCAGAAGCATCTGGGTTTTGCCTTTTGAATAAACAACCGCAGGTACTTTACCTTCACGACGCAGTGCGCGTGCAACGCCTGTACCTTTATTTTCACGGACTTCAGCTTGTATTTTAGATGTAGCGAATGACATTTGTATGTCTCCTTTTTGTTACCATTTCCTTAAAGCAAAATGCGGTTAAGGATACTCTCAGCTATGCGGAGGAGCGTGGTTTATACAGGGTTTTTGGGGGTTGTCAAACAAAAATCAGGCGCTGGTTGCAGCAAGCTTATAGCTTGAAAAGCCTTTAGTTTCAAGCTATAGCATACTTATGATAAATATAGATATTTCCCGCATGCAGGAAATTGCAGGCGATGACCACGAAATGAAGGCCGAGCTGCTTAACCTGTTCCTTGAAAGCTGCCGCCGCTGTACA
>JAMHZE010000135.1:0-3339 GCA_035909535.1 Rickettsiales bacterium
TTTATTACGAAATACTACGCACAAATATCGGCTGTAATATCATATGGTTATATTTTTCTAAAAAACTGCGTTCCGTTAACCGTTTGTTAATATTCATCTGTTACAATGTAGTTAGGAAATAAAAGAGAAATTACAGCTATGAGCCAAAAAACAATTACTCCTTTTTCTAAGGAAGAGGCTTTTCATATAGTAAGCAATGCGGCTTTCCCCGATGTATTAAAAAGAGTGGAAGAACTTGCCCGTCAGTATGATGATACCGCTTCGTCACTGGTTAGGGATGCGGGCGGTAAAGTTGTAACTGCGGCAAAGGCTTCTGGCGCGATAGAAGAGGTCAATGAAAAGCTTGCTGCTGGTTTCTTTAAAGTATCAGAGGTGCTTTATGCGCTGGATAGTTATCTTAAAGATGAGCTGAAGGTGGTAGAGTTGAAACCGGGTAAGGCTGCGTTCAATGAGCCCGCTTATTCAGATGCATCCAAAAGAGTGCCGCTGGATCCTAAAAAGCATTTTACCGCTGAGCATTCAAGCTCGCTTTTGATGGATGACAAAGATGATAGCTGCGTAAAAATTGGTGATTTTTCTAAGGAAGCAGTGGCTGCCACCTTAAAAGATATAAAAAATATCGCAACTCAATCCCTTGCAAGAGGGCGCGGTTTTGAAGGTTCTTCCAGCCTATCTTACGAGCTGAAGCAAATAGAATCTCTGGTCGGGGCAAATAAAGCAAGCTCGCGCGGTTCAGGCGGATACCATCGCGGCTAGTTAACCGCTTCAATCTGCTTAAAGGCTTTCAGCGTATTATTCAGCAGGCATGCAATTGTCATCGGGCCAACACCACCCGGAACAGGTGTTATACTTCCTGCTTTATCTTTAACCGCATCAAAATCAACATCACCCACAAGTTTTGTTGTCTGTACTCTGTTATCTGTACTCTGCTTCTTTTCTTCACAGCCTACAGAGTACTGAGTACTGTCAACTCTATTAATGCCAACATCCACCACGCAGGCACCCTCGCCCACCCAGTCTGCGCCAACCATTAATGGCCTGCCAACTGCTACAACCAGTATCTCGGCGCTGCTTGCGGTTTGCGGATTGTTCTCGGTCTTAGAATGGCATACGGCAACTTCGCAGCCTTCGTTACGCAGTAGCTGAGCCATCGGTTTACCAACAATATTGCTCCTGCCAACAACCACGGCCTTTCTGCCTTTAAGGTTCTCGCCCAGCCTGTCCTTTATCAGCATCAGGCAGCCCAGCGGAGTGCACGGCACAAGGCTGTCCTCGCCCTTCTCCAGCTTCGCGCGATTCTCATCGTGGAACCCATCAACATCTTTATGCGGGGCAATGGCGTTTATAACAGCCAGTTCCATAATATGCTTCGGTAGAGGTAACTGCACCAGAATGCCATGAACATTTGCATCGTTATTCAGCTCTTCTATCTTTTTTATCAGCGCGGCTTCGCTTGTTTCGGCAGACATCTTAAACTCGAAAGACTTCATGCCGCATTCTTTCGCCTGCTTATCTTTATTGCGAACATAAACTTCCGATGCAGGGTCATTACCAACAAGCACAACCGCCAGCCCGGGAACTTTGCCCGTTTTCTCTTTCAGCGCATTCACTTCAAGTTTTATCCTTTCGCGCAAACCTGCTGCAAAAGCCTTACCGTCTATTATTTTATTATCCTGGTTCATGCGCGCCTTATAGCGCATAAAATAAAGCCAGTAAACTAGAATATCCTTGAAAAAAGGTCGTCAAACTTACCGTTCTGCATAGAAATTATCTGCTTCATGTAGTTATCGTCCCATAGCAGCATTTCGCGTTCACGGCGTTTGGCTTCGTTGTAGTCTTTATGGCTTTCAAAATACACCAGGCGATTAACCTGCTGCGCGGCGTAGAAGCCCTGCTGCATGTTTCTCATCTCATGCACCTGCCTTACCAGATTATTTGTCATACCGACAATGAATCTGGAACCTTTCTTGTCAGAAAGTATGTAAACATGAAAAGCCATATACAATCCGCAGCCCCCTCGGCCACATCTTAGAATTGTATCTACTTAGGCAGGCCTTTAGAAGTGGAATATTCAAAATGCAGCGGCTTTCCGTGCACTTTCTCGTAGGCGTGATGCACAGCCATCGCTGCCTCGGCAAAACCGCATGTTATAAGTTTCAGCTTACCTTTATAGGTGCATATATCGCCAACGGCATAAATGCCTTCGGTGGTGGTCTGCAGCGTATCTGCGGCCACTGCTATGTGGTTCTTATCCAGCCCCAGCCCCCATGTAGCTATCGGGCCAAGCTCCATCGCAAGTCCGAAGAAGCATAAAAAGTTATCGGCATCAAGCAGCTTCGAATTGCCTTGCAGGTCTTTAAGCTCCACCTGCTTTAATATGCCATTCTCGCCCACAAGCCCGGCAGGCTGATAAGGTATCACATATTCCAGCTTACCCTCATCACGTAGTTTATCCATCTTCGCAACGCTGTCCGGAGCCGCGCGGAACTTATCGCGCCTGTGCACCATGTAAAGTTTCTCGGTAACATCGGCCAGAATATTCGCCCAGTCCACGGCAGAATCACCGCCACCGGCTATCACAACCTTCTTGCCGCGATAATCTTCCTTGCTGCGCACAAGATCATTAACTGCACCCGTTGCCTCATAAGCTTCCAACCCAGGTACAGGCGGCCTGTTAGGGCCAAATGCGCCGCAGCCTGCTGCAATAATTATAACCTTTGCTTCAATTTCTGTGCCCTTAGATGTCTTTACTTTGAACACATCGCCAGCTTTGGCAACTTCCTTAACCTGCTGACCAAGGTGATAAACAGGGTTGAACGGAGCTGCCTGTTTTTCCAGATTAGCTATCAGGTCTTGTGCTGCAATTTCAGGTAAACCAGCAACGTCATATATCGGTTTTTCAGGGTATAGCGCGGTGCATTGTCCGCCGATAAATTCCAGCGCATCAACCACATGGCACTTCATATTTTGCAATCCGGCCTCAAAAGCGGCAAAAAGCCCTACCGGCCCCGCTCCGATTATAAGAATATCTGCTTTATTATCAGTCATTTAGAAAATCCCGCTTTCTGTAACATTTCCTTAACCTTTTCATGGTAAGGTTTTGGCTAATATAGAAATTTTTTATCCATACACAAGTTTATTGTTCGCATGTTTGAAATGCTGAGAAATACAGCGAAGTTCTTTTTTGGTATAAAGCCCAAAATCAACTCCGGCCCAAGCTTAAAAGAGCTCCAGAAAAATTATGTGCTGGGCAATCTGGATGAAGCCCCGGTTCATGCCACAGCAGCGGCAAAGCCGGCTGTACCTGCAACACGCACATACTGGTTAACAGAAAGCGGC
>JAMHZE010000136.1:0-10072 GCA_035909535.1 Rickettsiales bacterium
GGCTGAAGACATTGGATGCTGCAAATGCGGAATATTATACTATGCGTTACGCAGAGTTTATCCGCAAATGGCAGCAGGCAATGCTGAAATGGCAGGCTGATGGCGCGAACCTTAGAGGTGTAAGTGTTGTTGTGCACCACAAGGCGTTCAGCTATCTGCTGAACTGGCTTGGCATGACGGAAGCCGCTACGTTGGAAGAAAAGCCGGGGATTGCGCCTTCTGCACGATATCTGGCAACGCTGCTGCAACAGATGAAGAGCGAGAAGGCAGCGGTGATAATTCGCGCACCGTACAATAATAAAGATGCATCTGAATGGCTAAGCAAAAAGACCGGCATACGCGCAACCACCCTACCCTATACGGTTGGCGGCGATGAGCAGAGCGCTGACCTGTTTACTTTATTTGAACGCAGCATAGCAATTTTGAAAGGAGAGAAATGATAAGCAATGAACTTATTGCGGTGGCAGGCCCTGTGCTTGCCGCCTGCGTGATGATAGCGCTGACCCACGCCCCGCTAGGGATTGAGGTGCTGAAGCGGAATATTATATTCATTGACCTTGCGATAGCGCAGATTGCCGGGCTTGGCGTATTAGCGGCGAGTACGCTGCTGCATGAGCCACTGTGGTGGCAGGTGCAGCTTGCGGCGCTGATACCAGCGCTTGCTGCGGCATTTATTTTCGGGGTGATAGAAAAACGCGCGGCACAGTTGCAGGAAGCGCTGATAGGTTGCAGCTTTGTGCTGGCCGCGAGTTTGTGTATGCTGTTGCTGGCAGATCACCCTCATGGCGGTGAGGAAGTGCAGCATTTATTTTCCGGGCAATTACTATTTGTAAGCTGGGTGGATGTGGCAATGCACGCACCTGTTTACATTGCGATACTGGCGCTGCTTTTTTTAAGGCCAGAGAGAACACGCAGCAATCCGCTGTTTTATGTGGTGTTTGCTTTTGCCGTGACATCATCTGTGCAGCTGGCGGGGGTGTATGTAGTGTTTGCCAGTTTGATACTGCCTGCACTGGCGGCATATAAATGCAAACATCCGAATATTGTTGCATGGGGCTGCGGGTTAACAGCCGTGACTATAGGGATTGCAGCAGCAATGCTGCTTGATGTACCCGCAGGGCCGGTAATGGTGGCAAGCTATATTGCGGTTGCGGTGATGTTTAGAATTGCGACACTTGCCCGCAGATAAAAAAATCATTCCGGGGCAACATCAGCGTTTGCATATTGATTCAAAATCTGTATTCTGAATCAGCTTTTTATTCAATTACGTACAGTATCGCACCGACCTATGGGACACGATTTAATATACACTATCATTGCAAGCCTTGTTACCGCCTTTGTTTTTGGCCTTACGGCAAAACGCCTTAAGCTTCCGGCTATATTCGGCTATATAATTGCAGGTGTTGTTGTTGGCCCCCATACCCCAGGCTTTGTTGCAAATGTTGAACTGGCACAGCAGCTGGCGGAGATAGGCATTATTCTACTGATGTTCGGCGTTGGCCTGCACTTCTCGCTTGATGACCTGATAAGCGTTCGCCGAGTAGCAATTCCGGGAGCACTTTCACAGATGATAATGGCTACCTTTATAGGTGCCGCAGTATGCTTTTTACTTAACTATACTATACCGCAGGGCCTACTGTTCGGCTTTGCACTTTCTGTGGCGAGTACCGTGGTACTGCTTAGAACGCTGGAACAGCGCAACCTTGTGGATAGCAAGGGCGGCAAGATAGCGATAGGCTGGCTGATAGTTGAAGATATTGCGATGGTTCTGGCGATAGTACTTCTGCCTGTTGTGGGCGATATGATGAAAGGCACTGAAGAAGTTAGCCCTACCTACATATTCACCACTACTCTGATAGTTCTTATAAAAGTTGCAGGCTTCTTTGCGCTGATGCTGGTTCTTGGCAAAAGATTCTTACCGTGGGTGATAAATGCCATCGAGAAAGTTCGCTCTGAAGAGCTGGTAACGCTAGGCATACTTGCAATTGCAATGGGCTTTGCCACACTTGCCTATGTTGTGTTCGATGCATCTCTGGCACTTGGTGCGTTCCTTGCGGGCATGGTACTGACAGGAAGCGAAATAGGCCGCCGTGCTGCTGAAAAGACAACATCTCTGCGCGATACCTTTACCATTCTGTTCTTTGTTTCTGTAGGTATGTTATTCCAGCCTGATACACTAATAAAACAGCCTTTTGGCGTATTACTTACATTCCTGATAATTGTAGTAGCTAAAACTGCGGTGGCACTTTTCATTGCAAGATTGTTCAGGCTTTCTAAGAAGGTGAGCTACACTGTTGGCCTTGGCCTTGCACAGATAGGCGAGTTCTCGTTCATACTTGGTGGTATGTCGCTTTCACACGGCCTGATTCCGCTTGATCTGTACAACCTGATAATTGCAGGCGCCCTGCTTTCTATCGTAGCGAACCCGTTCCTGTTCAACTTCTTCTACGATAATCTGGGCAAGCAACACAGTCTGAAACATCCGGAAGCACCAAAGCCTGATGCTACCCCTAACCAGTAACTGAAACGGGTAAACGGCCATGATGGTATTTCTTTCCATATTGCCGCTTTTAGCCGTAGCGCTTTCCCTTGCCATGCTGCTTAAACGCCCTTACAGGCCCTCGGCTTTCTCACGATCTATGGGTATTGCGCTGCTGGGCTTTTGCATATTCGCATACTTTGGTAACAGCATTGCCGATAACGGCGGCGGCAAGCTATTCTGGACCTGCTTTGCGATACTGACCATTTACTGCATAACCATTGTACCTTTTATCATGCATCTTTCTTCTGCGCTGCGTATGCGCAAGAAAATGGCTGATAAGGACGAGAGCTATAAGGCCACACCTCACGAACGCGGATGATGGAACACAAAGCGGTTAAGCTCACCGCGCAGCTTTTTATACTCCGGACAGACAGTTTGCAGCAGCGCGTAATACGCAGGGCTGTGGTTCTTTTCGCGAAAGTGGCAGAGTTCATGCAGGATAACGTAATCAATATATTCCGGCGCGAGGTGAATTATATCGCTGTTGAGCATAATGCTGTTGCCCTGAGAACAGCTGCCCCAACGGCTGCGCATACGGCGGAAGGTTACGGGCAAAGCGCTGCTTATGCCGATAGCAGAAGTGGCTTTAAGGCAGTGTTGCAGGCGGGTGGCGAAGACATCTGCCGTGGCTTGTTTTAACCAAGCTGCTACCATGCGGTTAAGGCGGGGCGCGGAATTAGCAGGCATTTTTACCAGCAACTCATCAGAGGAAAGTTCTACCTCTGCTGCGAGCGCCTTGACCCATTTTATACGGCGGGAATGGCCGAGGAATATGAGTTCATCACCTTCTGCAAAGTGTTTTTGTACGGTAATTTGAGTATGATCCCGCTGTGCTTTTAAATGATTATCTATCCACTGCGCGCGCTGAGCGATGAACTCCATCATGCGTGCCTGCGGCATTTTAAGCGGCACAGAAACCTTTAAGATACCGCTGCGTGATATACGTATCTGCATTGAACGACGGCTGGAATAGGTAATATGGCATTCTACCGCGCGGCCGCAGATATCGACTGTTCTTGTTTCGGTTTTCGTTGTTTTTTTGCGCAGCATATTCTATAAATTCACAGCGTATGGATACATCAAAAACATTATTAGAAAAACTAAAACTTGCAGCAGGCAACAGTACAACTGCCGGACTGGTGATGATGTTATTTGCCGGACTGGCCATGATAGTTGCCAATTCTGGCGCGGCGGGCTGGTATGTGGGCATTACGGGCAAGGAAACCCATTTCTGGGTGAATGATGTTTTGATGGTGCTGTTCTTTTTCGTTATCGGCATGGAGCTTAAGCACGAGGTAAAACAAGGCTGCCTTTCGCGCCCAAAGGATATTGGCCTGCCGCTGGTGGCGGCTATATGCGGCATGGCGGTTCCCGCAGCGATATATTTATTTGTGAATGCGGGCACGCCGGAAAATATTCGCGGCTGGGCTATCGCTTCTGCCACGGATATTGCCTTTGCCGTGGCGATACTGGGAATTTTTGGTAAGGGGATACCGAATACTGTAAGGGTTTTTCTGTTGGCGGTGGCGATATTTGACGATCTTGGCGCGATAATAGTTATAGCCGCGTTCTACACAGATAACTTTGAAGCGGTGGCAGCGCTCAACGCGCTTGCGGTTTGCGGTATATTGTACCTGCTTAATGCGCGGAATGTGGCAAACCCCCTACCCTATGTGGCTGCGGGTGCGGCTTTGTGGTTTTGCTTCCATGAGGCAGGAATACATACCACTCTGGCCGGGGTGCTTACAGGGCTTGCAATACCGATGAATGGGCGCAAGGGCGAAGTGCTGAAGAAAGTTGAACACAGGGTTAAGCCTTTTGTGGATTATTTTGTGCTGCCGCTATTTGCCTTTACGGCCGCTGGTGTAAGCTTGCAGGGCTTTGGCATGGAAAGTTTGCTGCAACCTCTACCACTGGGGATAATGCTTGGGCTGTTTGCAGGCAAGCAGATAGGAATTTTTGGCATAAGCTACGCGGCGATAAAAACCAAACTGCTGCCAATGCCGGAAGGCGCTAACTGGATACAGATATATGCGGTTTCAGTTATTGCGGGGATAGGGTTTACCATGAGCCTGTTTATTGGTTTGCTGGCATTTGATGACCACATGATGCAGGATATGGTACGCGCAGGCGTGCTGGCGGGAAGCCTGATTTCGGTTATCTGGGGGGCTATAATTCTTAAAATGGCGCGATAATTCAATAGTATATTTTTATCACCTGACGTTAACTATTCCTTAACCTTTTTAATATATAATAGGTTAGGGCAATAGAGGGTTTATGAGCGAAATTCGTACACAGAAAGAAGTAAATTTTTACGGCAGGCAAGAACTGGCCGATAAATTGGGATTAAAATATGCCGGCGCAGAAATGAAAGGTCTGTTCAACCAGATAGAATCTGGCTTTACAAGAGCGCAGACAAGAGAAAAAGTAAGGCTTCAAGAAAAAGCTGCACATAACGACTCTGACAGAAAGAATTTTGACCTGAGTAAAGAACAGACCATAAAGCTTGGCGGAGAAGATATAAGGATACGCGAGATAAACTATCCGCAGGGGAGATCTTACCTGGGCGTGCATGCCGATGACGTGAATAAGGTAGCAGCATATATGGGCGTTGAGCCTGTTGAGCTTGATGGCAAGGCGAAATCTGTAGGGATACAGGAAGAAAAAGTGGCCTGGTCTAAGAAACAGGCGGCGATGCTGAAGAAGTTTCCGTTTCAGCATAGGGATAATGAGATTCCTTATGGCAAGGATGGCGAATACAAACGCTGGGTAAGAGATAATATGAACGAGCTTGGGCTGAATGACGCGTCTGATCTGGCGAAACATTTGGGCGTAAGAGCCGGAGATGCACAGGCGATATTAAGCGGCAACCTGATAAAAGGCGTTGAAGACACCAAGCTTTACCATGCATTTACGCCTGAGCTTAACAAGAACTCTACTCCGGCAGATATTATACGCCATTACAGAAATGGCTGTAAGGGCACGGAGGAATCTCGCTGCTCTAACGTGACACTTTCGGTTAAAACCGGAATATCAGGCGATAGGCTGAAAGCCATAGTTAACGGCGACACCCTGCCGCGTGACGGCGACCTTCACAAGCTGATAGAAAAACTTGGAATTGAGGGTAAACACGCTGATATTTTGAATGCCAATACCCTGGAAAAGGCCGACGGAATTGAGCGTAACAAGCACGCCACTGCGCTTGACGCGCTACTTGCCAAATATGATAAAGGCGATAAGGGCGGGCACGGCCGCAATTAGCTTCCACTTTACTTGACAGATATGTTATATGTAGGCCGGTATGATACTGGAAGCCAATAACATATGCTTTGAACGCGGCGGGAAGAAGATCCTAGACAATGTTTCTATGGAGATAGGTCGCAACGATTTTGTAACCCTTGTAGGCCCGAACGGCGCAGGCAAAAGCACCCTGATAAAGATATTAATGGGCATTGAGAAGGCCGATAGCGGCGAGGTAAAGAAAGCAAGCGGGCTGAAGCTTGGCTACGTTCCGCAGCGCTTTGTGGCCGAGGCTACTATGCCGATAAGTGTAAAAGATTTTCTGAAGCTGAATCGCAAGGGTGATGTTGCGGAGGCTATGGGGCTTTGCGGAATAGATTTCCCTAAGCGGCTGCTGCACCAGCTTTCCGGTGGGGAGATGCAGAAGGTGCTGCTGGCGCGCGCGCTGCTGGATAGGCCTGACCTGCTGGTTCTGGACGAGCCGGCGCAAAACCTTGATATAGGTAATCAGTTGAAATTTTACTCGCTGCTACAGGATATTTACAAGCAGCGCGGTTGCAGCATTGTTATGGTCTCGCATGACCTGCATATGGTAATGGCGACAAGCAAGCGCGTTATATGCCTGTTCCACCATGTGTGCTGCCACGGCGAGCCGCATATTGTTGCGAAAGACCCTGAATTTACCAAGATATTCGGCGCGGATATGGGCAATATGATGGCCTATTACCAGCACCATCACACGCATACTCACGCAGACCACGTTCATGGCGAAGATTGTACTCATGGAGGTAAGCATGAGCATTGAGATAATTTTAACGGCGGCGCTGGTTGCCGCAGCGGCGGGTGTGTTAGGATGTTTTGTGGTGTGGCGCAAGATGGCGTATTTTGGTGATTCGCTTTCTCATAGTGCGATGCTGGGTATGGCTCTGGGTATGGCGGCAGGTATAGGAACAGATGCCGGCATGATAGCGGTGTTTGTGTTGTTTACAGTTTTACTTACATGGGCACAGGGCAAAAAGCTGCTGGCCAATGATACGATACTGGGCATATTCGCGCATGCGGGGCTTTCGCTCGGCATGGTGGCGTTTGCGCTTATACACGCGCATGAAGGACATGAACATGAAGACCACGGCCATGAGCATGAGCTGCTATTCGGCAATCTTGCGGCGATAAGCGGTGATTCTATGCTGATGATGGTTGCAGCAGCGCTAGCGATACTGGTAATTATATGGGCGCTGTGGGGCAGGCTTGTGCTTTGCACGATAAGCGAGGATATTGCGAGGGCCGAAGGGATAAACAGTTTCTATGTGCATCTGGCACTGGTGGGAATGGTGGCCTTTACCGTTGCGGCAAGTGTTGAGATGGTGGGGATATTTTTAATAACCGCGCTGATGATAATACCCGCAGCGGCTGGGCGGCAGCTTGCACGCACCCCTAAGCAGATGGCAGGGTTCGCAGCGTTTATAGGTATAGCTTCTGTACTGGCGGGGAGTTTTGCGGCCGAAAATGTGCATATTCCTGCGGGGCCTGCGATTGTTGTTGCGGCTACCGTACTACTGATACTGGCGATGGTATTCAAGAGAGATTAAAAATAGTGATGCAGAAAAAAATACATAACGGCTTTACGCTGGTAGAACTGGCAATAGTACTGGTGATAATAGGTCTACTGGTGGGCGGCGTGCTGCAAGGACAGGAGCTGATAAAACAGGCGCAGATACGCGCACATATACGCGCCATAAATGAAGTAAAACTAGCCTTTGCCACATTTGATACGAAATATGATGCCGTACCGGGCGATATGAAGAATCCTGAAAGATTCTTTCCTGAATGTAACAACTCTGTTGATGGCGGGTTTTATATATTCTCCGGTAATGGCGACAGGAAGATAGACATTGGATATCTTGACGGTAACCAGGAAGTTTATTGCATATGGCTACATCTGCATAGTTCCGGAATATATACAGCTCTGGGCCCTAAACAGGGCAGCAATGGCGGTACGTATCCATTACAAAATGTTAATTTTTCTAATCAGGGATACGGCTCTGCCATTTCGCCTGCCGATAGTCGTTTTAGCATGGTTGGAGCATATTTTGGTATTTCTGCTGACCCGCCTGGAAATGTCTATGCGAGCCTGAACAGGAACACAATCGGAATTGGACCGCTTTCTACTCAGTCTAGCGGGTTTATCCCTGCAGATCTATATAGCATTGATGAAAAGATGGATGATGGCAAACCAGGCACAGGGAATATGCGCGCCATGGCGCTACCACTACCCGACCAAAGCGACCTGCTGGGCGACTGTTTTACAGACAATGCCGGAATGACATCTGTAAACACTGTAAACGGGCCTATTCCTGTGCCTTCCATGCCTTTGGTGGATTCAGAATATATTATATCGGAAGAGGTAGGTTCATGCCGGGCGTTGGCCGGTATATAACCTTATTAGAACTCGAACGCGCGGCCGATGCCTTTTAAGCTTTCATCGAGCTTGCCGTTCTCCATCACCACTTTGCCGGAGATTATTGTGTGGGTTGGCGCACCTTTTAGCGTGCGGCCGTGAATAGGAGTCCAGCCTGAAATATTTGCCATCATGGAATCTGTATAAGTGACTTCTTTTTCCATATCGACGATGGTAAAATCAGCATCGAACCCCTGCTCTATTCTGCCTTTATTTTTTACACCCCAGAGCGCGTTGAGCTTGCCAGCCATGCCATCTACCAGCTTCTCGAGCGTGAGGCGGCCTGCGTTGATGTGGTTAAGCAGCATAGGTACAATGGTTTGCACGCCCGGCATACCTGATGGTGTTTGCGGATAGGTTTTCGATTTTTCTTCCAGAGTGTGAGGAGCATGGTCTGAACCGAAGACATCCACGATGTCGCTCTGAACGGCCTTCCACAGGCCATCACGGTTGGCGGCATCGCGTATCGGCGGGTTCATTTGAATGCGGGTACCGAGGGTCTCGTATTCATCGGCGCTGAATGTAAGGTGGTTTGCAAGTATCTCAACCGAAGCGATATCTTTATTTTTCTTGAGAATTTCCATTTCTTCAGCGGTGGAGATGTGCAGAACGTGAACCTTTGCGCCTGTGCGGCGGGCTATTGCCAGCAGGCGGTTGGTTGATGATACCGCAGATTCTACGTTACGCCACACATGGTGGAAACGCGGATGAGCCCCCTCTTCCGCTATTTTTTTGCGGTCTGTGAGAATGAAGTTATCTTCCGAATGGATGGAAACGCGACGCTTGGTTTTGGAAAGAATGGCTTCTACCGCCGCATCTTCTTCCACCAGCAGGTTGCCCGTTGAAGCGCCCATGAATATTTTTATGCCGCAGCAGCCCGGAAGTTCTTCTAACATGTGCCAGTCTGTAGCTTTATCGGGAGTACCGCCGACATAGAACGCGTAATTACACCATGCGCGGCCCTTCATGCGGTTTAGTTTATCCTGCAGAGCCTCTGGCGTGGTGGTTGGCGGGTTTGTATTCGGCATTTCGAACACGCCCGTTACGCCGCCCAGAACAGCGCCCTTTGTGCCTGCCTCTAAATTTTCCTTATGTTCATTGCCAGGCTCACGGAAATGCACCTGAGTATCGACAAGGCCAGGAAGTACGAACAGGCCGGTGGCATCTACTACGCGCTCCGCCTTTTCGTTTTTGAAATCACCCAGAGCAGAAATTTTGCCATCTGCTACCGCGACATCGGTTCTCTGGCGCCCCTGCGGGGTTAATACTGTGCCGTTTTTTATGATGAGCTGGTATGTCATGCTGCTTTTCCAGAGGTTTTTCTTACCCTTCTTAATACAGGATATTCAACCAATTTCCATGATAAAATCGACAACATAACCACCACCGCCAGACTAAATACAAAATATTGCAGGAACATTGCCTTATCAAAATTATAATATTCTGCGAATGCCTGTTGTATTGGCCATGAATAAAGATATATGCCGTAAGAGAAGTCTCCGTACCTGCTGGCACCAGTAAAACGGCCGGACATAAAGCCAAAAGATATCACCGCGAATGCAGAAAGAATTAAATAGGCTGGCATGAAATATACATTGAACCAACTGAGAAGAAGAAGCAATGAACCCGATATAACAAAGGTTTTCAGGTTAAATATGGCTTTGTCTATATAGATATAAAAGAACGCGCCTATGGCAAAAGAACATATATGCAGATACCCCAAACCACTGGTGTTTTTAGGCATATAAAGCGCATTAAAAACAAGAAATATAAGCGGCACTACAAAAAAGAACCTTCTGCTCAACAGCCCTTTATAACCCATAATTCCTACA
>JAMHZE010000137.1:0-2023 GCA_035909535.1 Rickettsiales bacterium
GGCGATAGTGCTGGTTATAATAGGACTGCTTGTTGGCGGCGTGCTACAGGGTCAGGAGCTGATAAAACAGGCTCAACTGCGAAATGTTATCACCACTCTGAGCGATATTACTCTTGGCGTAAAAACCTTCCGTGCAAAATATAATGAACTGCCAGGCGATATGAAAAGGGCAAGCGATTTTGGCCTTGATCGCCCTGAGCCGGGAGCACCCCAAAACGTTGCCCATACAGCCCTGAACAATAATGGCAATGGCGATGGGTATATAAGTGATTCTATGGATATAGAAGATGGATGTACTTATGGCGCAACATCGCACCTGACCGGTGAGGTTGCAAATTTCTGGGTTCACCTTTCTAATGCTACGATGGTAAAAGGTCAGTTCTCTCAGGTTTTTGAATGCCCTGTTTCAAGCGATTGCAATAATACTGTTGGCTCTGCATACCCTAAACCTGCCCTTGGCGGCGCTATACATCTTGTATCAAATGGTACTTTTATATCAGGCGGAGGCCCACTTCTGGCACCTATGGTAGGAAAGTATCTTGAAAGATTTTACCTGATAGCAGGCCCGTTACAATGGGGCACCGGACTATATCTGTATGAGGATGATGTTAGGGATGACATGTTAAGGGAAACCCTTACCGCTGAAGAAGCTTATTCGCTTGATATAAAATTTGATGATGGAATGCCAACCACAGGTGGAGTGCAGGCTCCTACTAGAGCCCGTAACCTGATGATAGATGATACCCCTGGTTCAACTGACTGCTACACAGCACAAGGCGCACCTTACAACGTAGGCGTAAAGGAAAGGACATGCGCGCTGGCAATAAGGACAGGCTGGTAATCAGCTAAAACTATTTACGTTTTTTCAACAGGTCAGAGAAGTTCTTGCTCTCAGGGTTTGTACGAGCCTCTGAAAGATCATCGAATTCCTGCATAAGGTCGCGCTGGCGTTTTGAAAGATGCACAGGCACTTCTACCTTCACATGAACAAACATATCGCCTTCCGGTATATCGGAAGCCATACGTGTCATACCCTTGCCTTTCAGGCGGAACTGGCTGCCATTTTGTGTGCCGGCAGGAATTTTAAGCATGCTGCTGCTGCCATCTATGGAAGGAACTTCCACTTCGCCGCCGAGTATCGCGGTAGACATTTTTACAGGTATATCGCAATGCAGATGCGCGCCTTCACGGCGGAAGAATTCATGAGCGTGAACAGTGATGAATATATAAAGGTCTCCCGCTGTACCTCCCCTTAGGCCAGCCTCACCTTCGCCCGCGAGACGGATACGGGTGCCTTCCTGAACGCCGCGTGGGATTTTTACAGAGAGCGTTCTGTTCTTAACTACCCTGCCCTCGCCCTTGCAGGTTTTGCACGGATTTTTTATGACCTGACCGGTGCCGTTGCAGTGGTTACAGCCACGCTCTACCATGAAAAAGCCCTGCTGCATGCGTAGACGACCTGAGCCGCCACAATGCGTACAGACATCTACTTTTTTGGATTCTGCGCTGCCGGAGCCGTGGCAGGTATCGCAGGTGGAATGAGTTTGAACCTGAATCTTTTTATTCTCGCCGCGGAAAGCTTCTTCCAGAGAGATATCTAAATTATAGCGCAGGTCTGAACCGCGATTATTCTGTTGCTGCTGCCTTCTGCCGCCACCACCGCGACCACCCATGCTGCCGAACAGGTCTTCAAAGATATCGGAAAAACCGGAAGCGAAATCAAAACCGCCGCCGCCGAAGCCACCACCGCCCATACCCTGATTTACGCCCGCCTCACCGTATCTGTCATACATAGCGCGTTTTTCTGGGTCTTTCAGAACATCATAAGCGGCGCTTAGTTCCTTGAACTTCCTCTCTGACTCTTTGTCGCCAGGGTTCTTATCCGGATGGTACTTCATGGCAAGCTTGCGGTATGCCTTTTTCATCTCATCTTCGCTGGCGCCTTTTTCTACACCAAGTACTTTATAGTAGTCTGACATTAAGTCCCTCTAAATGATAACAGGTATATAATTGTATTTTAAAT
>JAMHZE010000138.1:0-1202 GCA_035909535.1 Rickettsiales bacterium
CCGGATGTTTCTCTTAAAAAACTACGCAAGGCGATACCTTCTCCGCAAGGGATGGTGCTGGTTACCGGCCCTACAGGTTCCGGTAAATCTACCACTCTGTATTCCTGCTTAAAAGAGATAAACAAACCCGGTGTGAATATTCTTACCGCAGAAGATCCGGTAGAGTATGACCTACGCGGCGTTGGTCAGGTGCAGGTTAAAGATAATATCGGCTTTTCTTTCGCATCGGCGCTGCGCTCTTTCCTGCGTCAGGATCCAGAAGTAATAATGGTGGGCGAGATACGTGATAAGGAAACCGCCGATATAGCCATCAAAGCTTCACTAACGGGCCACCTTGTACTCAGTACGCTGCACACTAACGATGCCATAAGCACGCTTACAAGGCTTATAAACATTGGTGTACCAAACTACCTAGTAACATCCTCGCTCAGCCTTGTGCTGGCACAAAGGCTTTCCCGCGTTAACTGCCAGCATTGTCTGGAAGATGACCCGATAGCAAAGCCGGATGTAATGGCAGATATAGGCTTCACCCCGGAAGAAGTAAAAACCGTTAAGCCAAAAAAATCCAAAGGCTGTGAAAGATGCATGGGCACAGGTGTTAAAGGGCGCGCCGGCGTGCAGGAGATTCTGGCACTTACGCCGAAACTGCGTGAAGCGATACTTGATCACGCAACCGAATTGCAAATGCTGGAAATAGCCAAAAAAGAGGGCTTTGAGACCATGCAGGATATCGGCCGTAGAATGATTGCGGATGGTAAGATGAGCATAAACGAATTCAAACGCGTACTGGTACTTGATTAAGGAACACCGATGGCAAAGATATTCAGCTATGAAGGCTTTGAAGGTAACAACCCCAGAAATGGTATGGTTGAGGCCGATAACGCCGACAAAGCAGTACAACAGCTTTCGCGCCAGGGCATAATCGTCATCAACATTCAGGAAGTAGATACCACAAGCAGCGCTGAAGAAACTGCAGGCAAAGATGGCGATGTATACAAGGCAAAAAAGATCCGCAATAAAGATAAAGTGATATTCACCAAAAAGCTTACTACCATGGTGAAATCCGGCCTGCCGATACTTAAAACCCTGCGCATGCTGGAAGAACAGGCCGAGAACAAGCATCTGCGTATAGTTGCAAAACAGATAAGAAGAACTGTTGAAGGAGGTGCCACACTTTCTGAAGCCTTCTCGGTACATGACCA
>JAMHZE010000139.1:0-1029 GCA_035909535.1 Rickettsiales bacterium
CTGCCGATGGCATATTCTCCGTAACTGCCACCCGTAGCCCTGCATCGGTTATCTGTGCAGCCATATCAGGCAGGGCTAAGTAGTAAGCATAGTTGGCAACAAAATCTTGACAAATTATGTCAAGTTCGTTTGGCTCATTGGCCGCAATTCTTTCCAGCACTTCGTCGAATACCTCCGGCGTAAGCACTTTTTTAAGCTCACTTTCTGCACGGCGCATATTTGGCAATTGCGGCGTAGTGCCGATATAACTCAGCAGCACATATTTTTTTGCGGTGGCTATGTTGGGTATAATCGGCATTACGTGTTCTCAGGTTTTGTACTCTTACCCGTGTCCAGAGTGGTGAGGATATTGGTTGGGTACCGGAAAATAAGCGGCGTGCCTTTGGCATCGTAGCGGTCGTACCAGCCATTCATTCTTTTAACCAGGTTAAAAACCTTGGCAGCTTTGCGGCGTTCAAATTCGTTCAGCATTACCTGTACCAGATACGCCTCCCGGATATCGCTGCCACTTCCACCGCCACCACTGGCACCATCGCTAAGAAGATTGGATCCATTCAATGCCGGGTTCATTTCTATGGCGAACATGATCTGCTTATCTGCCGCTGCACTATCCGGCAGCATCTTGCCATCCTTCATTTTATCATCAAGGCACTCAATCTGAATATCCTTGATTTCTTTCTGCGTAGCCGGATCCACATAAGTGGTGGCAAAAATGCTTTTGTGTGCATTGTCGCTGCCAACCAGGTACAGGTCTATCTCGTTCAGCTTCTGATCCCTTGCAGCTTTTTTCTCTACATCAGTCATGGTGCTGTAGCCCGGCACATTGTTATTCCAGTAGGTGCTGCTAATGCTTACGATGTATTTCAGGCTCATCTGGTTTTTGAAAGCAGCAGCCTTCATAATCGGTATTTCACGGGCTATTTTTACCCAAAGCCTTGCTGCCCACCAAAGCGGTGTGCTGTAGTAAAATTTATTGTTGCTCAGGTAGCGGTTTACAAGGGCAAATTCGTAGCTGTTTTTCCTTGTCTC
>JAMHZE010000140.1:0-2384 GCA_035909535.1 Rickettsiales bacterium
GGCTGAAGAACACCGCGCATATACCAAGGTATATCGCAGTACCATCCATGTTGATGGAAGCGCCCAGAGGCATCATGAAGTTGGTAGTAGATTCAGAAGTACCAAGTTTTTCTTCTAGTTCTCTCATAGCGGTAGAAAGTGTCGCTTTGGAAGAGCTTGTAGAGAAAGCCATAAGCTGGGTTGTAACCATTTTCTTGTAGAACGGTATCGGGTTGATACGCGCAAATACAAGAATAAGGAATCCGAAGAACAGGTATTGCAGGAAGCAGGCAACAATAACCAGTATCATCAGCTCCATCAAAGCCTGTATCATCTCAAAGCCCATGGTTGCCACCATCCAGCTCATAAAGCTGAAGATCGCTATAGGCGCAAGCTGAACGATAAGTTCTATCATGCGGAAGGCAACTTTAGCGCCTTCATCTATTATCTTCTTAACTTCCCTTACCTTATCGCCCAGGCTCATCATCACAAGGCCGGTAAAGATAGAGAAGATAACGATCTGAAGATAATGGTCAGTCGCAACAGAGTTAAATATGTTGGAAGGAACAAGGTTCATCAGGAATGTACCGATGCTCGCAGGCTCGCCGTCAGCAGATGTAGGAGGAGTGTAAGAACCCGCCTGTAGATACTGTTGAGCAAGTTCCGGGGTTATGCTTTTGCCCGGCTCGTCAATAGTTGCAATAACAAGGCCAAAAACAACAGCAAGCATTGCCGTAAGCATGTAAGCTGCCGCACCTTTAAAGCCAATACGAGAAGCATCAGAAGCGCCGGTGAGGGAGGTTATACCGCTGATAAGGGCTAACATGATAAGCGGAGCCACTATCATTTTGATAAGTTTCACGAACAGCGTGCCGAAAACTTTCAGTCTTTCAGCCCATTCATTTATTTCTTCAGATGGTAAGCCGGAATATCTTAGCGCAATACCGGTACCGATACCGATAGCAAGGCCAAGCAGAACCTGCACCCATAATTTCATTCCTAAAAAAGTAGGTTCGTGAGAACTCGCGTACGCCATAAAAATCAACCTATTAGTCAGTTCATAAAGATATCATAAAAAATGAAACAAGCTTCTACACAATTTTTTTTGAGTAGAAAAGCTTTTTTTTGACTTCAATAGGTTAGCCTAAATATTGAAGCTGATGTCTCAGATTTTTTGATAAGGTTTTTAAGCTACTGGCCTATGCGTGCCCAGATGCGCTTCTTGGCAATGTAGAAGAACACTGTGAAGGCAAGCAGGAACAGAATGGCTTTAAAGCCTGTCTGTTTTCTCATCTCCATTTCCGGTTCAGCCGTCCATTGCAGGAAGTTGGTTACGTCCCTTGCCATCTGATCAACGGTGGCTTCGGTGTTATCCACGTAAGTAACCTGGCCGTCTATCAGCGGTGCGGCCATTGCAATAGCGTGGCCAGAGAAGTATTTATTGTAATGCCTGCCTTCCGGTATGGTAACATCTTCAGGCTTTTCGACATAACCTGTAAGCAGAGAGTACAGATAATTCGCGCCATTCATCCTTGCCTTAACAATAAGGGAAAGATCAGGTGGAACCGAACCGCCGTTTGAAGCTGCTGCGGCTTGTTTGTTGGCGTAAGGTGAAGGCATCCTGTCGGAAGGGCGGCCGGGACGGTCGAACATCTCGCCGAATTCATCAGGGCCATCAACTATATTAGATTGCGCGGCGATAGCTTTTACTTCCGCTTCGCTCAGGCCAATTTCCTCAAGGTTACGGAACGCAACACGGCTAACACCGTGGCAGGCTGCGCAAACTTCTTTGTAAACCTGTAAGCCACGTTGGATAGATTGCTTGTCGAACTTACCCGCCGGTCCATCGAAAGACCACTTTATGCTCTTCAGTTCAATATGTTCACCGCCTGCAGCGTTTGCGCTGCCAGGAGCAGAGAGTGCAACCACAGCCAGCACTAGCAAAGCTACGATCTTATCGCCATACTTCTTCTTGGCGTAATCATATATAGAATCAGGCAGAGGTTTAGCCTTCTCGCATTTGCTCAGCCAAGGCAGAATAACCAGGAAGTAAGCAAAATAGTAAACCGCGCAGAACCTACCGATGTAAAGTAGAGGTATGCCTGCAAACTTTCCGTCAGCCGGCTGGCTGCCGCAATAGCCAAGTATCACAAAGCTTATCGCAAATACAACATAGAACAGTTTGAACCTAGGGCGGTAAGCGCCGCTGCGAACAGGGTGCCTGTCTAGCCAAGGAACGAACAGCCATATAAGAATAGAACCGAACATGGCAAGTACACCCGCCAGCTTAGACTTTATCAGAACTATATCAGTGAACGGAATGCCAAGATCAGGCACAACGCGCAGAATTGCATAATATGGCAGGAAGTACCATTCCGGCACAATGTGCGGAGGCGTTACCAGTG
>JAMHZE010000141.1:0-7913 GCA_035909535.1 Rickettsiales bacterium
GAGCCGCTGCCCAGATCGCTCTCTCCATTTTTTTGAAGAAAGTTGAAAGTACCGCCGCTGGAAGTACCATCGCGTAAGAAGCATACAGTGCCGATGCCGCTGCCTGTCACTTCAAAATTCCTGTTGGCAGATATGGTTACGGTCTCGATATTTGTCCAGCCATTTACGGTGCCGCATGGTACGGCGTTATCGTTATAGGCGGTAGTTATAGTGTAGGTATCTTGGTTTCTGCTGGTTATCATTCTTGTTGTAGAAGCTTTAGAAAAAGCCTCCAGCCTTGTGGTAGAAAGATGCGAATATACTCCGTTCATCAGACCATCGAAAGATCTTCTGGCACTCCAGCCTTCAAAAGCAGGCAAGGCAAACAGCGCAAGAGTTGCGATTATGGCCAGCGCGGCAAGCAGCTCCAGAACGGTGAAGCCGGAACTTTTATTGCAGGCTTTCCTCATTGATGATACCCATGGTCATAAGGTTCTTGACGGAATCTTCCATCGTCATCATGCCAAAATTGCGGCCTGTCTGTATCGCCTGATCTATCATGAATATTTTGTTCTCACGTATCAGGTTGGAAACAGCAGGAGTGTTAACCATCAGCTCGAAAGCTGCAACGCGGCCTTGTTTATCTGCGCGCTTTAGCAGCGTTTGCGTAACCACCAGCCTTAAAGACTGCGAAAGCTGGGAGCGTATCTGTGCTTGTTGTTCGGAAGGGAAAACGTCTATTATCCTGTTGATGGAATTTGCCGCGCCATTAGTGTGGAGTGTACCGAATACAAGGTGACCTGTTTCAGCGGCGGTAAGTGCAAGACCAATGGTTTCCTTGTCGCGCATCTCACCCACCAGTATAATATCCGGATCTTCACGCAGCATTGCTTTTAGTGCGTGAGAGAAGCTTACGGCATCTCTGCCTATTTCACGCTGGGAAACTATGCAGCTTTTGCTCTGGTGCAGATATTCTATCGGGTCTTCAACAGTAATTATGTTGCCTTTTCTTTCTTCATTTATGCGGTTTATAAGCGCCGCAAGGCTGGTAGATTTACCGGAACCCGTAGGGCCTGTAACCAGTACCAAACCGTTCTCCTGCTTTATAACATCTGTCATTGCAGAAGGTAGGCCTAAGCTTTCAATTGCCGGTATAACGGTTTCAATCTTACGCATAACCATAGAAGGGCCATGCGCTGCAAGATATGCGTTCACCCTGAAACGGATGTCCTCCGAAGCTACTGCAAAATCTACCTGCTTATTGGCCTGAAAGAATTTCTTCTGTTCAGGGTCAAGCTGTGCTTCCAGAAAATCCTCGATATCTTTTTTTGTGGTTATGTGGTCGTTCAACCTGTCTATAGACCCGTGCACTCTTACTGCTATCGGTTTTTCCGAATGCAGGTGCAGATCCGAAAGCTTCATGGTCTTTGCGTAATGAACCAGTTTATCAAGCATGTTTAATCCTCCCGTGTCTGGTCAGAAATCTTCTTTCCAGTATTGTATCTTCACTTTTGTTTCAGAATCCAGCACCGGCGCGCCTATTATCAGGTTACCCTGTTTTACGAACCCTGCCGGCAGAGTGCCCTGATCTGGTGCATCACTACTTATACCGATATACATTTTGTCTTTGTAGACAATTGCTTCGGTTGCCATACCTGCACCTAGGTTAGTTTCTCTTAGTCTATTGCCGCAGGCAAAATCATGCTCGGAAATTTTGGACGAGCCTGAATCACAGATGTTGTTTGTATCCGGAGTGTATCTGGAAAATACCACATTTCTGCTGCGTACAGTTGCGGCTGCTGTTACCCTTTCATTAGTATCCAGATCTATATACCAGCCATTCTGGTTAGAAGTTGGGCAGATAGCCTGTGCAGAAGTTACGTTCTGCATGGAAGTTACCGTATATGGTGAACCGACTGGAGTAAAGTTAGGGTAGTTAGGATCTATAGCGCCGTAACCGCGGTTAGCTATGCTGTTTGATACACGGCCTATACGCGTCATATCTGCGGTGCCGAAGAAGTGCATCAGCCTGCCATCAGAAAGAATAGTAGGCGTAAGTTCATGGAAGCACATACGGTCGTTATCGCTGGTAGCACCGTTATTGAAGACTCTTGTGGTTTCATACAGAGTGCCGGAATCTGTCAGGTTAACCTTCCATAGAGAACCTTCCGTATCGGTAAAGTAAACCATTGCACCGGCATGAGGGAAGGTAGTGGTACCATCTGCCGTAATTGCCGTAAGGCGTGGTGGAACAGCATTAACTATGCCATTGCCGCCGTTATTATCAGGAATGTTTATGCGCTGGATTATCTTGCCGCCATCTTCAAGGTCTATCACAAATATAACGTTACCGTAGCTACCGCTTACGTTGTTATTATAACCGCCGCCAAAAACACCAACCCATTTTCGCACAGGGCCTATCTGCATATTCATTATCAGCGGGTCAGACCAGCTTTCGCCCAATGCAAAATAATTATACTCATCAGGCACTGTAGCTGGAGTATAGTCAGACCTTGTGCCGCTGCTGTTCCAGTAAGAAACCCTGTTATTGAATTTGTTATGCGCGAAAGAGAACAGGAATGCCGGTGCATCCGGATTAGTGATATCCAGAGCGTAGTATGAATGTCCGCCTTGCCTTAAGCCGCCAAACAGCACGGTTTTCCAGCTTCCGTTATAGTAAATATCCTTCACCGCAGGAGAACCATCAACACCGTTTATACTGATACTTCTGCTTGCCTGAGCGGATATCATAGAGCGGAATCCAGGCAGCACGCCCGGAGGTATGAATCCCCATTTTTCATCGCCGGTGGAAGAGTTGAAAGCATGAAGCATGCCAGAGTTAGAGCCGACATATATAACTTCCGGTCTGGTTGAGCACGAACTGCCGCACAGGCTGCTGCCCCTGAATGCCTGGTAGTTATTCACTGCACGGTAATATGATTCGGATTTTGGATTGGCCTCATCTGAATAATATGCGGAAGGTCTGCCCACGGCTACGGCCTTAGAGTGGTATATATCGGCAAGCTTCCAGCGTTCTCCGGCTATAAGGGTTGCACCCTCATCATCTGTTCCAAGCGGATATTCTGAATAAGTATCAGCACCGCGCACAAAGTTTATCAGCCCTGTAAGTGCTTCATCTGTCATGCTCACGCTGGCATTTTCTTCCATGGCCGGGCGCAGCCTTACTATATTGGCCGCGGTAAAATTATTCATGCTGTGAGAAAGCTGGTCTGCAACGGTCCATAACTGCCTGTTAGCGGCAGGCGTCTGGTTAAGCCTTGCGCCTGCATCCCACACCATACTGCCCATAGTACCATCAGATAGCAGGGCGTATTTGAACAGATGCCCCTTCCACTGATGATGTTCTTTGAACAGGAAGGTAGATTGCAGTATGTGGTCAGAATTCGATATGCCAGGTATTATTGTTGGTACGGTGAAGGAGAGCTGCGACGATATTATCTGCCTTATATATTGTGCCAGCGCATCAAGCAGACCTGCCTCGTTATCAGTGAACAGCGGAGAATCAGGATAGCTGCCGCCTGCCTGAGAAACATCTACATAGCTGGAGTTGCTGGCGGTAGTAAAACCTATAACGAAAGTTTTTATACCATGATTATTATAAAGCGCCTGCGTTGCAGGTACGGGGTTATCAAACCAATAACCATCACTTATCACAATTACTATATTCTGCTGGCATGATGCTCCCGGTGTCATCGGAGAATTTGCACCGGTAAAGTAAGATTGTGCGAGGTTCATTGCAGGTGCAAGGTAAGTACTGCCGCTGGCGTTTACACCGTTTATCATGTTATATATCTGGCCTGCGCCAGCACTTGTAATATTCACGCGCATCTGCGCATTACTGCTCCATGTCATCAGGCCAAAATTAGCGCCGGCGGTAAGGTTACTGTCAGAAACAATGGTCCTTATCACGTTCTTGGCGGCATCCATTCTGGTCTTCTGCTGGTTGGTTATAACCATTGTGCCGTTATGTGTCTGTATTCTGTGGTTACCGTAATCTGCTACGTTCACGCTGCCATTAGCAGGGTTTATCTCTATGCCGCGCGGATTGCGGAACTGTCCGGCACTGCCGCCTGTGCTGCCCCACATACCAAGCTGCGTACCTGTAGGAGAAAGTTTATATACTCTGCCGTTATCATTTCTTGATACGAACAGGTTACCATCAGCATCAACATCTATACCCCAAGGGCTCCAGCTTAGATTTATGGTGGTTAACAGGTTGCCGTTCAGGTCTCTTCTTTCTACCCTGTTATTGCTTGGTCTGGTCAGGTAGATACTGTTTGTAACCGCATCATAAGCAAGATACCTTACATTCGATATACTCCAGTTCTGCAGAGATGTTCCGCTGGATGTACGTTTTTCTATCCTACCTGCGCTTGTTGCAACATACACAGTATCAGCAGGGCCTATCTCAATGCCGTAAGCATCACCACCGACAGAGAATCTGCCCAGATAAGTACCATTGGTATTGAACTTCTGTACGCGGTCATTCCTTTCATCGGAAACATAGATGATATCGTTGGAATCTATAGCGAGTGAATATACGTAGTCGAACCTGCCATTGGCAGTACCATAACTACCCCATGATGTAATGAATTCGCCATCGGGGCCGTATTTTTCTATCATGTCGTAATACTTGGCTACGTAGACATTCCCCAGAGAATCGAATGCCACATCGGTAGGGTAGCGTATATCACCGCTCGGCAGAAGTTCCGCCATACTACCCGATACGTCCAGCAGTAGCAGAATGTTAGCGGGTACATCCGCCGAACCCGAACCGGGAGGAGGTGATTTGGCCGAAGCCCCGCTAGTTGTTAGCAATAAAGAAAGCAGACCCGCCGCTATCAGCATGCGGTAATGAGCCATCTTTGGCATCATATGCTTACCTGCCTTCATCGCTGTTCTCCTGACCGAACTTTGCCAGTTCTGCCGCTAATTTATGGCTTTGTACGGTTAATCTTTCCAAATAGAGTTTTTTGTCATGGGCATAAGAATAGCTGTAAGTCGTTACAGCATCTTTATCGTTCCAGAATGTTGAATATCCACGTATCTCAGGGTCTGCTGCATTAGGTTGAGTATCCGGAGCGCCGAAGGCATTTATAGCCTGATCGAGAACATATGTTTTGTCTGAGTGTTTCAGTATCTCCACCTGTGCAAGAGAATCGCTTATGAAGAAAAGGCTCACCTCTGCATCGCCCAGCTCTTTGCACAAAGCTTTGCCACGGGTGTTCTTGATATAATTCTGCTGACCAGTGTGGTCGTTATTCAGATCGTATTTCTTTATCAGCTCTGAAGCAGGCTTATTTATACCAAGAGTCGAAAGCTTACAATCTGCGGCAGTGGCGTGCTGTGCAGCAAAAATAAATATCATAATGGTAATTACGCGTATCATCTAATACTCCACAGAAACTATGGTTATAAGCCTCTTATCATTTCCATTGGGTCCAATACCGTTAGAAACTATTTCGTAGTAATGTGTCGGTCTCAGGTCACCCGAAAGTCCGTAAGAATCTTTTAGAGCGATGTTCTCACCCTGGCCTGTTTCATGCGCTTCACGTGAGATAACAGAAAGATGTGTGGTAGTGCAGTTGTATGAATATTTGGAAAGCTGGTTAAGCATCTGCTGGCTTTCTGTTCCGTCATACAGGTTAGAAATATTATTTCTGGTTATGGTGTATGGTAATGTTTGAGGAGGGCTGTTAAAGCTGCCAAACCAGGCAAGCGTATCATTCACACAGCTTTCCGCCAGATAGAAGATGGTAGAATTTATCTGCTTGAAGTTTGCCGTACGAAACTCTCTCATAGATGTCTGCACCAGCGCAACTGCAAGCAGGTTCATGGCCAGCATCACCATCAATGTGGAAGCCAGTATATTACCCCTCTCATGTTCATGCTTTATCGGCATACATCAGAATCCGGTTGTCTGGTTCAATTGGTTTATTGTAATTGTTCTCGGCGATGTAGGAACATCTTCTGTTGCCCTGGCAGTAAAGTTATCAACTGTTGTCTGGGTTATGCAATAGGTGAATCGATCATTTACTATTATGTTCTGTCCGCCGAACAGATTTGTATTTATTGCAGCCGTATTGTTAGCGCATACTGCACCAGTAGAATAATATGCATTATTGCGGTGATAGAATTCCTGCTGCTGCATATGTATATTGCGCAGGTTGTTCCTTACCGTTGTAAGCCGCGAACTATCTGCATAGCCAATATACTGTGGAACACCTATAGCGGCTATTATACCCAATATGCCAAGCACTATAAGCAGTTCTAATAATGTAAATCCCTTATTCATTTTTGCTCCACCGGTCAGCCGGAAAAATTTCTGCCGAAAAAAAACCCTTTGTGAGACATATGCCCACAAAGGGTTTTTAAGATTTTCTTTGCGGGTTTCTGTGGAACCCGAGGGCTCCACAGTACTTAAGCAATATCCCGCTATTACTCTCTTCTTACAGTAGCTGTCATGTTGGCACCAGTGCCGCCAACATCAGTTGTAATAGTGTAAAGTCCTGCAGCTTCCGTTACGGTAGTCTGGCCATCAGCAGGTGTACCAGTAGTCAGGTACGGCTCTGTGCCAGCATCATAAGGGTTATCGCTGGTAGAGTTACCATAAGCAACAAAGCGCGCTATCACATCCGTTGCAGAAGCGGAGCAGGCAACAGCAGTACCGCCGGCAGCTTCAAGTATGTTTACAGCGCCTGAGGTACATTTTGCGAACTCAGCACCCATCAGTTTAACCATAGATGTGTGAAGTGCTCTTGCAGAGTTAACCCTAGCTTGCGCTTGGTAGCCTTGATATTGTGGTATACCTATTGCAGCAAGTAGACCAAGTATTGCGACAACGATCAGCAACTCGATAAGAGTAAAGCCCGATTGTTTTTGTTTTATAGTGCGGTTCATTGACAGTTCCTCCAGTTAGTTATTAACATTGAGTGTACCAGAGGCCATATTGCTTGTCAAGAATTAACTTATTGAATTTTAAGTTAAATTTCAATTTTATCTTAAAATTAAAGATATTTACCTTCAATTTTAAGTTAAAACGAAATCAACTATCATATAACTACCGGTATCAGTTAAATGACAGCTTATTCCGCGCCCGTTACAACATTGCCAATCTGGAATATAGGCATATACATCGCTACTATGATGAAACCTACGGTAACACCCATGAACACTATCATGATAGGTTCAAGAAGCTCAGTAAGCCTATCCACAACTAAATCAAACTCCTCTTCGTAGTAATTTGCAACAGCGTTTAACATCTCATCTATGCGTCCTGTTTCTTCGCCAACTGCTATCATCTGCCAGAAGGTTGGCGGAAACACTTCATGTTCAGCATAGAGCTGAGAAAGATTCTTACCTTCTGTTATACCTTTTTTGATACCATCGAAAGCCTGCAGAAAAACTGTGTTTTGTACACTTTTTGCAACAATGTCTAATGTTTGCACTACAGAAACACCAGCTGCAGAAAGATTGGAAGATACCATTGCAACCTTAGAAAGTGTGGATTTTATGATAACATCGCCCACCAGTGGTAGCTTAAGCAGCTTTTTATCCCATAACTCTTTGAATTTTGGGCTGGTCTTCTTCAGTTTTTTTACCGTAAAGGTAATGCCTATAATAATCAGTAGTAATACACCGCCGCCCGCAGGGTCACGGATGAATTCACTTATGCTGATTATAAGCTTGGTTGGGCCGGGAAGATCATGTCCCATGTTAGAGAACATCTGCTGGAATACAGGTACAACCTTTATCATCATCAGCATTATCACACCAATAGCTACGCATAGAAGTATGATGGGGTACATCATTGCGCCTTTAACTTTACGCCTTATCTTCTCTATCTTTTCAAGATGTATCACCAGCTTCTCGAGGAATGTGGTCAGTTTACCGCTGGATTCACCTGCGCGCAG
>JAMHZE010000142.1:0-20470 GCA_035909535.1 Rickettsiales bacterium
ATGACTACATCTACCGTTTTGAAGATGGGTTTAAAAAACACCTCGGCACAGAATATGCCATTGCAACATCAAGCTGCACCGGTGCTCTTCATATGGGCATGCATGCGCTCGGCATAGGTGTTGGTGATGAGGTGATACTTGCTGATACGAACTGGATAGCAACGGTTTCACCAGTTGTACATCTTGGCGCAAAGCCTGTATTCGTAGATATTCTTTCAGATAGCTGGTGCATAGACCCTGCAAAGGCAGAAGCAGCAATAACCCCAAAAACAAAAGCAATAATCGCCACGCATATATACGGCAATCTCTGTGATATGGATGCCCTGTTGGCCATTGGTAAAAAGCATAATATTGCGGTAATAGAAGATGCCGCTGAGGCCATAGGTTCTGTGTATAAAGGCCGTCGTGCCGGTAGTATGGGTGCATTCGGTGCATTTTCGTTCCATGGCACAAAAACCATAACAACAGGTGAGGGCGGCATCTTCGTAACGAACGATAAAGCACTCTTCAACAAGGTTTCAACTCTTGCAAATCATGGTCGCGCCGCCGGGCAGAAAAAACAGTTCTGGCCGGATATGGTCGGCTTTAAATACAAAATGTCCAATGTGCAGGCTGCAATCGGTTGTGGTCAGCTTGAGCGTATAGAAGAACTTGCCAACCGTAAGCGCGAAATTCTCAACTATTATAAAAAGGCCCTGAGCGGCATTCCTGGCCTAAGCCTTAACCCGGAGCCGCAAGATACAGTTAACGGTGCGTGGATGCCCACCGTGGTGTTCGATAAAAGCCTTGGCATTACGCGCGAGATGCTGATGGATGCGTATGCGAGGGAAAACATAGATGCGCGTGTTTTTTTCTGGCCTCTTTCCAGTCTTGATATGTTCACAGGCTGTTCACAGAATACAATCGCGTGGGATATCCCAACTCGTGCAATAAACCTGCCAAGCTACCACGATATAACAAATCAGCAGCAGGACAGGGTAATCAATGTAATAAAAGGTCTGTTGAATGACAGGTAAAAAATACATCATCTGGGGTAGTCTGGGTCATGCCAAGGTTCTCAACAGCCTTATCATGCAGCAGGGAGGCAGGGTTGTTGCCCTGTTCGATAATAATCCGGAAGCTGTATCTGTCATAAAAGACGTAGAAATATTTATCGGTGAGAAGGGCTTTCACAGCTGGCTGAAAACCGTAAAAGATCCCTCGGAATTTTATGGTCTGGTTGCAATAGGCGGTGCTCATGGCGTTGCGCGTATGCAGATACAGCAGATCTTTACAGCAAATGGTGTAAGGGTAGAACCCGTCATTCATCAAAAAGCTTCTGTCTGTGCTACCGCTAAAATCGGTGCCGGCAGCCACATACTTGCAAATGCTACGGTTGCTGCAGATGCTGTGCTGGGTGAGGCCTGCATCATCAATCATGGTAGTTCCGTAGATCACGAATGCATACTTGGCAACGGTGTCCATCTTGCCCCCGGCTCGATCCTGTGTGGTTGCATCGAGCTGGAAGATAATGTTATGATAGGTGCCGGTGCTGTTGTACTTCCGCGAATAAAAATAGGCCGCAATGCGATAGTTGGTGCCGGTTCGGTGGTCACTAAAGATGTCCCTGCAGATGCGCTTGTATACGGCAACCCCGTAAGACTGGTAGACCAGCATGAGCAATAGGCCGGTACTTACAGTCATCATACCAACCCGCAACAGGGCAGATACGCTGGTCCATGCAGTGCGTACAGTAATGGCGCAGCCCAACCGTAATATCGAAATACTTATAAGCGATAATTTCAGTGATCCGGAAGTAAAACAGGCTTTTGATTCCATGCAGGATGAAAGGCTGCGCTATATCCGCACGACTGAGGTTCTTGGCATGTCAGAACATTATGATTTTGCTGTCGGCCACGCCACCGGCGAATGGGTGGCCATACTGGGTGATGATGACGGGCTGATACCGGATGCGGTGGAAAGATTTCTTGCGGTAGCAAAAGCAAACCCGGATATCAAGGCAATAACCTGTGCCAATAGCTGGTTCCGCTGGCCGACAGACGAGCATTCAGATGATGCCCGCCTTACAAAAATAGGCAGCCATGGTTATGAGGTAAGAAGTAGCCTTTCTGGTATATCAAAGGTAATGTCTGGTATTCCAACAATATTGCCGACCATCTATACGGGTGGTTTTGTCCATGCAGATGTCATTGCAAAAATAAGGGCGGCCTCGCCAGGTAACAAGCTCATAATGTGCATCAACCCCGATCTTTACTCGGGCATGGCAATATGCTCTGTTACTGAAAAATACATATACAGCTACGAGCCATGGATGATAGCCGGTAACTCAAAACACAGTACGGGTCGTAAGCATAAGGAAACAAAACCGGAAGATCTTAACAAGCTGGCTTTTGTAAAAGAAAGCAGTATCGGTTACCACCCGATTCTCCAGAGGGCTGGTAATGCCGGTGTCGGTTCTCACCAGCTATATTTTTATGATGCATATCTTCAATCGCAGCATTTGAGAAAGAATGATATGGGCGTAACGCTGGAAGACCAGATGGTGCTGGCCATGGTGCATGCCAATAAAAAGAAACTGGCCAAAACATCAGATTACTGCAAAAAAGTTGCAGAGGTTAACGGTGCTGATTTTGCAGGAATAGAAAGGCGTGTAAAAGCAGGCCGCCCGATATACAGGGTTAAAAAGCTCAGCCGTAAGGCCTTAAAAATTATACCGGGCCTTAGCCGCCTGCCGCAAAAAAATATCGATGCAGAAGGCCTTAAAAATATCTACGATGCCTCAATTCTTCTGGGAAGATATATATAATACGGCTACTGGTTCTGTGTTGTATGCAGCATCATTATCTGCGCGTCATCACCTTTTACAGGTATCCTTGCGCCGCCTGTCAGGTGATATTTAAACCCCGCATCTTCAAGCTGTGTAAGCATCCTGCCAAGTTTTGCATCATGCCCCGGCACATTATGGTGGTACTCGGCTACTATGGTTTTTATCAGTTTTAACTTACCTGTATTGTAAAGGTCTTCAACTATCATGTTCTCCGAGCACTCAACATCTATCTTCATTATATCCACGGGCTTATCAAGCAGGCCGGATATCTTCACGCAGGGTACATTTATTTCCTGCATACGCTCACCGCTTTTTATGATGCTCGCTGCGCCGGAAGAAGATGCATTGCCAGAGATAAATATGCCAAGCTCGCCATCCTTATCACCCACTGCCGCCGCATGAACAGTTACTTTTTCAAGGCTGTTGTTCTTTATGTTTGCTTCCAGGTGTTCAAGCGTATCAGGGTTAGGTTCAAAGATATCTACGCTGCATTCCGGGTAAACTTTCTTAAAGAACAATGTGGCCATACCTATATTGCCGCCAAGGTCATATATCACCGGGTCACTTCGTTTTGCATCGGTAGCGTAGCAGTATTCAAGAAAAACCTCTTTAATTATAATCAGCAGATGTTTTATTGATGGCGTAGAAACACTCATTCCCATAAAGCGCACTTTTGCTGCCTGTATGCCAAGCGGCTTGTAATAAAGCCTGTAGCACAGCCATAATTTCCAGTATCCCAGCACAGCGCTGTAAGAATTAAGGTTTGGATAAAGCTTCTTAATCCTCTTTGCGTTCTTCAAATAATGTATATTGCGTGCAAACATCTGTATCTCGTTATGGGGTTATTTTTTTGTGCTGCCAAAATAGCAGTAATACGGCTCAGCAAGCTTAGCTTTTTTAAATACCACCATGCTGTCATAAAAGGTTACCGATCTGGTGGTCTTTGTAAATTCCGGCGTATCTATCCTGCCTTCTCTTTTTGCATGAGGAATGCAAAAGCGCCTAAGGCTTGCATCCTGGTCAAAATGCCATGCATTCAGCTTATCGGTCAGCTTCTGGGCATATCGTACAAAGCTCATCCTGCTGCCGCGCTGATATTTCCGCCAGTAATTCGTATGAGTATCCTCAACTATATAAACGCCGTTATCGCTCATATGCGGGTAAAGCTCTTCAAAGCTTACTATCTGCTGCTTAGACATATGCCCGCCATCATCTATTATAATGTCCATCTTGGGCAGCTTGGTTGTCAGGTCTTTAAGAAACCTGCGGTCAGACTGGTCACCTATGAATATCCTGATATTATCTTCCTCAAATTTTTTACATTCCGGAAATATATCAAGGCCAAAAATATTTGCATCCCTGCCGAAATATTCCTTCCATGTCTGAAGCGAGCCACCCTTGTGTACCCCGATCTCAAGAATATTTACCGGCTTACCCCTGAATTCCTTCAGGTGCTCTTCATATATCTCAAAATAATGGATCCATTTGGTAGCCAGCCTGCCTTTATGATCCCTGAATATACGGAACAGTTCTGAGTTGTTATGGCTACCTTCAAAATTCTCCAGCATCACAGGGTCAAGTGGTGCCTTATCACGTATCTTTCTTTTTCTTCTGAACATAATATTTAAATTAAAAATTATTAATACTTATCCACTGGCCAGATATATCCGGCAAGCTTGTTGCCCAGCGTGCTATCCACAACGTATTGCGCAACCAAACGTTCATTCAAAAAGCTATGGGCTTTTTCATAACCGGCTGCGGCTATCTTTCTGCGTTCATCGTCATTCTTCTTGTAATAAACGATCTTGTCCAGCAGCTCTTCCTTGCCTTCAAAGAACACCGCCTCCTTGTTCTCGGCGAATATCTCTTCCAGCGAATTATCACGCGTGGTCAGGGTCAGCAATCCGCTGCCCATATACTGCGCAATACGGTCAGATGAATACAGGTATAATTCCTCTTTTCGTGCAAAATCAACGCCGCCGCGCTCGCCGACAACGCTAATGTTCAGTCCCATTTTGCAATCATTTATGCGCTTGTAGTAATCCGCGTTCATCAGTGTCGGCGCGCCGTTCATGCCATAATATCTTATCTCTGCTTTGCCGCTGCGTTCAATATAAAGCGGGTAACCAATGCGTGGGTCTTCCTCATTCACGGTCTTGGTTGGCCTTAGTGCCCAGAAGGCATCGCCGCCTTGGTCGCTTCTCTCATGGCATTTCGGCCATTCAATAGATGGGTCCACAGGGTTTGGCGTAAACGCCGCAAATCCATTGCCGCCGCTAAATCTTTTCAGCTCCGGCCCAGCCGTAGTAATAAATGTACCGTCAACAACGCCAAGCTTGTTGCGTATCATCTTCATGTTATGTTCGCGGAATATCGGGTCAACATTGAACTGCGCAACTTTCATGCCCAGCATCTTCTTTGCTTCCGCAACAGAATCAGCGGTTATAATATCCGCATGGCACAGCAGAATAAACTCTGGCTGAAAGTTCCTGCACATATCCAAAAAATACTGGTTGCAGTATTTTTCGCCCATGGCCTTAAAGCCAAAAGGGTTGCTTTGTCTTGCAACATCCCTGTCGCTCATAAATATAACGTTATGGCCGTTGCGTACCAAGCCATTATACAGCTTCATGGCGTGGTCGTAATACCGCTGCCCGCGATGTTTCTGATTCGCATTTCCAACTAATAATACTCTCATGTGGGTAAACTATTACAAATCCTTGCGGAAGCAACAGATTATTGATACAAAAAGCCCTAATGAAACAGGCTTTTGAGCAATATATCACAAAAACCATAGAATGCTCACCGCTAGGTGCGGGGGCAGGCAATATCGTATTTTTCTGCCATTTTGATGCCGATAACATCATCGCTCCTTACGTTGTACATTATTTAAAGGCGCTTAAAGATGCCTCCTGCGATGTGGTATTCATCACCAATAGCAACCCCGATGAAACCCAGCTCACAAAAATTCAGGGAGTGGTCAACCGTATCATCATCCGCCAGAATATCGGCTATGATTTCGCAGCGTATTTTACGGGCTATGCGCTTCACCGCAATATCCTCGATAAATACAAAAACTTCATATTCGTGAATGATAGCGCCATTGGGCCGTTCTATCCGCTTGGTAATGTGTTCGCAGAAATGCAGGCTAAAAACCTCGATATGTGGGGCATCTCAGATGCCTTCTACAAACACTACCATATACAATCATATTTCTGGGCGTTCTATCCTCTGCCACCGGTGCTGAAGATATTGGATGAAGAGGCGAATAACTACAATTTCCACCTGCCTAAAAAAGATGTCGTTGCCAAGTACGAGGAAGGCATAACCGCCAAATTCCTGCGTAAGGAACTCAAGCTTGGCGTGCTCTGCCCTAATTCAGATGCCATAGCTTTCGAGATGACGCAGACAGATGACGCTGAGCTGATACAGCTTAAAAAAGATATGGTTCGCATAGCAAAGGCCAAGCAAAGCGTAGGGCGTAAAATAAAGGCTCTGTTCTCAGTAAAGGCAAAGCGCCATCTGGGCTTTACCATACCAGATGCCAATGCCTATCTAACGGGGATGAACAGCTGCTGGTATTCTATGATAAAGTACTTCCGCCTGCCGTTCATAAAAGTGTCACTACTCAAGGGACAGAACAACTTCCGCTATCATGGCTTCCGTTATATTGGGCTTGTAAAGCAGGCGCACCCGCAATATGATACCGCGCTGATAGAGGAACATCTGAACCGCATAAAAGGAAGGAAAGATTAATATGCAGCAGGCAGAGAACGCACAATTTTACGTAAAGAAAAAAAGCTATGCGCGCAAAAAGCTCGGCAAGATAAAGCGCGATATAAAAGTGGTGGCGCACAGGCTGTGCGGTATCACCAGCGGAGATTACTCCGCTAAAAGGATAAACGCCGTATGGGAAGGCAAGCCTACCCGTTATGATCTTATAAACCAGCTTATTGAAACCAATTCGTATAAAAGCTATCTGGAAGTTGGCTGCTCGAAAGATGACTGTTTCCGCGCCATAAGCGTGCCTAATAAAATAGGCGTTGATCCGTTCCATGGCGGCACTCACCGCATGACGTCTGATGCCTTCTTCGCCGAGAATACGCAAAAGTTTGACATTATTTTCATAGATGGCCTGCACCAATACGCGCAGGTTCGCCTTGATATGCTAAACGCGGTTGAAAGCCTGAACGATGGCGGCGTTATACTCGTGCATGATTGCCTGCCGCTAACCTTCAAGGCGCAGCTGCCGTTCCCTCCGGGCGGAGATTGGAACGGCGATGTCTGGAAGGCCTTTGCTGAAATGCGAACCCTGCCGAATATAGATTGTGCCTTGAGCATGATAGATCACGGTGTAGGTATCATTAAAAAGCGTGGCAATACCAACCGTCTTGATATCGGCACAAAAGATTTCCTTGGCTTGAAATATGCAGATCTCGTCAACCATTATGAAAGATGGCTGAACTGCTTAAGCTACGAGGAAACTCTGAAGTTTGTAGAAAACAAATAGGTTCTTATGAAAGGTATAATACTTGCAGGCGGTTCGGGCACAAGGCTTCAGCCGATGACGAACGCCATGTCCAAGCAGGTTCTGCCTGTTTACGATAAGCCGATGATATACTACCCGCTCGCAACGCTGATGAACTTTGGTATCAGGGAGATACTTATAATATCCACCCCTCGTGATCTGCCGCTGATAGAGCAGTTCCTCGGCAACGGTGAGGGCATGGGCGTAAAGCTTTCTTACAAGGTTCAGCCGGAGCCGAAAGGTATCGCGCAGGCATTTACCATCGGTAAGGAATTCATCGGATCAGATTCCGTATGCCTCATTCTGGGTGATAATATTTTCCACGGTTCAGATATCTCGGAAGATACTCTGCATCCGCAAATAGCAAAAGCGTTGATAGCGGAGAAGGGTGCTTCAGTAGTTGCCTACCGTGTTTCCGATCCGGAACGTTACGGCGTTGTAGAGCTCGCTAAAGATGGCCGCACGGCGCTCTCGATAGAAGAAAAGCCAAAGCAGCCAAAGTCCAACTGGGCAGTTACAGGCCTGTATTTTTATGATAACTCTGTTGTTTCCAAGGCAGAATCTCTTAAGCCATCTGGTCGCGGTGAGCTGGAGATAACCGATGTTAACCGACTTTACCTGCAACAGGGGCAGCTAACGGTAATAGGCATGGGCAGGGGCTTTGCATGGCTTGATGCCGGCACGCCTGATTCTCTGATAGATTCAGCGCAATTCGTACAGACAGTAGAAAAACGTCAGGGCGTAAAAATTGCCTGTATTGAAGAGATTGCTCTCCGTCGCGGTTTTGTAGATGAGCAGAAGTTCCGCAAGCTGATGGAGAATTACAGCCCTTCTTCAGACTACTACAAATATCTTGAAACCGTTCTGAACGAGATAGGATGAAAAAAATTCTCCTGATAGGTAAGGGTGGCCAGCTATCCGAAAACCTTATAGAACTGCTGATGGCAGATGAATCCTTTGAATTTCTTGCGCTTGGACATGATGAGCTGGATCTCAACCGCCCGCATGATGTTCTTAAAAAACTTACATCCCTTAATCTCCGCCCAGATGTCATCATCAACGCCGCTGCCTACACGGCGGTAGATGCGGCGGAAGATGAGCGCGAGATGTGTAATAACATAAACAATGTTTCCGTGGCAGAGCTCGCAAAATTCGCTGCGCAGAATAACTCCCTGCTTGTGCATTATTCTACAGATTATGTTTTCAACGGCAGTGGCGATAAACCTTTTACAGAAAGCGATACGCAAAACCTTCAACCGGTGAATTACTACGGGGAAACCAAGCTGGCAGGAGAGCGTGCTGTAACGCAAAGCGGCTGCAAGCATCTTATCCTGCGTACAAGCTGGGTGTATAATCATACGGGTAAAAACTTTGTCCTCACCATGCTTAAACTCGCAGCAGAACGCGATGAGTTGAAAGTAGTATCAGATCAAATTGGCAGTCCAACCTATGCCTATGATATGGCTAACCTTACCCTGCAACTTCTTAAAAAATACAATGGCCAGCAGGGTATATATCACTTTGTACCGCAACAGCAGATCAGCTGGTACGATTTTACCAATGCCATTCTGGCAGAAGCCACCAGCCATGGTTTTCCCGTTAAGGTAAAAAACGTTGTGCCGCTTACAACCGCCCAGTATCCAACCAAAGCCGCTCGTCCGCTCAATTCGCGCCTTTCCACCGCCTTGTTGCAGCAGCACTTCGGCCTGCAATTCCCGCCATTGCAGCAATCACTCACCGCCTGCCTAAAAAGGATAAAGGCAGATAATTAGTGTTTGAGAATTCAGCACTTTCCTGTATTTTGCATAGATATATACAACTTAAAGCTTGAGAAAATTATGCCTATAGAAATTACCATGCCGGCTCTTTCCCCAACAATGACAGAAGGCAATCTTGCCAAATGGGTTAAAAAGGAAGGCGATAAAGTTAAAGCCGGTCAGGTGATAGCTGAGATTGAAACCGACAAAGCCACGATGGAAGTTGAAGCCGTTGATGAAGGCACTCTTGGCAAAATAGTTATACCGGAAGGCACTAAAGGCGTTTCCGTAAATTCTGTTATCGCACTGCTTCTGGAAGATGGCGAAGATAAAAAATCTCTGGATTCCTATGTTATAAAGCAACCGGAAGCTCCGAAAGAAACCGCTAACGAAAACAAATCCAAAGCTCCGGCTTCTAAAGCGCCTGCTTCAAAAGCTCCAAGCGCAGCACCAAAAGCTGCCGCTCCTAAGGCTGCTCCTGCGCCAGTTGCAGCTGCTCCTTCCGCTCCGGCATCCGCTGCCGTGGCAGAAGCTAATCGCGGTATCAAAGCTTCTCCTCTTGCTAAAAAAGTTGCTAATCTTGCTAACGTTCAGCTTGCGCAGCTTAAAGGCACAGGCCCTAAAGGTCGCATAGTAAAGGCCGATGTTGAAGATGCAATGAAGCGTGGAACAGGCGGTGGTACAAATGTTGTTACCCGCAACGCAGATGAATTCATCACGATAGAAAACTCTAACATCCGTCAGGTAATTGCAAAGCGCCTGCTCGAGGCGAAGCAGAACATTCCACATTTCTACCTGTCGGTAGATTGCAATGTAGATGCCCTGCTGGAAGCCCGCGCGCATGTTAACGAACTTGCTAACGGTGCATATAAAATATCGGTCAACGATATGGTCATCAAGGCTTCTGCGCTTGCGCTTAAAGCCGTGCCTGCTGCAAATGCCAGCTGGTATGATGATGCCATCGTGCAGTATAACAACGTCGATATCTCCGTTGCCGTAGCAACAGATTCCGGTTTGATAACGCCAATAATCTTCAATGCAGACCAGAAATCCTGCCAGCAGATATCATCTGAAATGAAAGAGCTCGCAAAACTTGCACGCGAGAACAAACTTAAGCCTGAGCAATTCCAGGGCGGTGGCTTCTCAATCTCTAACCTTGGTATGTTCGGCGTTAAGCAATTCAATGCAATCATCAACCCGCCGCAAAGCTGCATACTTGCAGTTGGCGCTTCGGAAGAAAAGGTCGTTGTTCACAAAGGCAACATAGAAGTTTCGCAGATAATGAACGTTACCCTGTCGGTCGATCACCGTTCGGTAGATGGCTCTGTCGGTGCTCAGTTCCTGCAAAAATTCAAGGAATATATCGAAAACCCAATAACTCTTTTCGTATAACCAAAACAAGGAATAACCATGTTCGCAGCTATACATTTCGTTCTTATCGCCGTTATAATTTTCATCCTGTATTATCTGGATGTATTTGAAGGCATGTTCTAAATCAAAGGTAAAAAATGTCAGAAGTTAAGCAATTCGATATCGTTGTAATAGGCGGTGGCCCTGGTGGTTATGTCGCCGCTATCCGCGCCGCGCAGCTTGGTTACAAAACCGCCGTGGTAGAAAAAGAGCATCTTGGCGGCATCTGCCTAAACTGGGGTTGCATACCAACAAAAGCACTTCTCCGCAGCGCCGAGGTAATGCACCTCATGAAGCACGCGGAAGAGTTCGGCCTCTCTGTGAAGGACATCAAATTCGATCTCAAAAAAGTGGTGGAGCGTTCACGCAATGTTTCTTCAAAGCTTACGCAGGGCATAGCTCATTTGATGAAGAAGAATAAAATAGAAGTTATATCCGGCTACGGCAAACTAAACGGCGCAGGCAAAGTTTCCGTGCGAGAGACCGCCGACCGTGATTCTAAAAAACTGGCTGACATTGAAGCCCGCCACATCATCTTCGCAACAGGCGCCCGCGCCCGCACCTTCCCGGGGCTAGAGCATGACGAGCAACTGGTATGGAGCTACCGCAAGGCAATGGTGCCGGATGAAATGCCAAAATCGCTGGTGGTAATCGGCTCCGGCGCGATCGGTATCGAATTCGCATCCTTCTATCACACGCTTGGTGCAGATGTCACCGTGGCAGAAGTCATGCCGCGCATTATGCCGGTGGAAGATGAGGAAATTTCAAAGCTCGCGCAAAAATCATTCGAGAAGCAGGGTCTGAAAATTCTTACCAACACCACCGCCGCCATTCAAAAGAACAAAAAAGATGTCACCGTAACCCTCACCAATAAAGATGGCACTTCAAGCACCGTAACCGTAGATAAGGTGATACTTGCAGTGGGCGTGGTCGGCAACTCAGAAAATCTTGGCCTGGAAGGCACCCGCGTTAAAACGGAGAAAGGCTGCATAGTAACCGATGAATTCAACAGAACTGATGAACCCGGCATCTACGCAATAGGCGATGTCGCATCAGCACCAATGCTCGCGCATAAAGCTTCGCATGAAGGCGTAATCTGCGTTGAAAAGATAGCCTATGATGAAGGCGTAATTTCTGAAAAGCCTCATCCTATGGATAAAACAAATATCCCGGGCTGCACCTATGCCCACCCGCAGGTTGCTTCCGTTGGCCTTACAGAAGCCAAAGCTAAAGAACTCGGCTACAACCTTAAGGTTGGCCGCTTCCCGTTCATGGCAAATGGTAAGGCAATTGCACTGGGTGAACCGGATGGCCTTGTTAAAACCATCTTCAATGCAGATAGCGGAGAGTTACTCGGCGCGCATATGATAGGCGCGGAAGTTACTGAAATGATTCAGGGATATGTGATCGGTAAAACCGCAGAACTCACCGAAGCCGAGTTCATGCACACCATATTCCCGCATCCAACCCTTTCCGAGATGATGCATGAATCTGTACTCGATGCTTATAAAAAGGCGCTACACTTTTAAAACTCAGGAGGGGTAAATGACAACTCAACTCAATAAAGATAAACTTCGTATAATGGGCATGAGGCCTAAGTTTCTTGCATTACTGATCCTTATATCGATTGTCGTTTGTTTTTTACCATACGGTTCAGAGCCGAGAAAATCTCTAGACCTGGGGTCTATATTTATTCCGGCAATATTCTTTATTTATATTTTATTCAGGTTCGTTAAGCTAAAAATGGTGTTTTAAAAACCTGTTGAAACAACCGCCAGAGTATCAGATGCTAAAACAAGGGGTTTTAGTAAGTCTCTGATCTATATTTATTATGACAATACCGGCAAAGAGTATATAGCTGGTGCTACTATAAGTAAAAAGAGTCGTAATACCAATAGTAGTGAGATAGATACAGGGAGCATACTTAAAATCTATTATCAGGAAAATTCTCCTAGAAATCATATTATTGAATTTGAGAATAAATATGAATTCATGTCTATTTTCACAAAAACAGCTTAGTATAAAATTATAAAAACCCCTTGCATTTCTAGGAAAACTCTCTATAAATTGGCAGATTTCCGCCAATAAAGGGGTTTTATGTACAGGCAACTAGAAAGAACATTCTGCATTATTCTGGCAATAATTTGTCTTATCAAGGGTTATACTCTTGCGCTTGCAATTTTATGCGCGATAGAATTATACTCTCGTATAAAGCTGGAAAAAGCAGCAGCAAAAACTAAAAAATAGAGGCAGGTTAACATGCAGTCAAAACAACCAACTCCGTTCCAGATAAAGGTTTACAAAGAACTGCTGAAGATACCCGCCGGTCAGACGCGCACATATAAGCAGATAGCAAAAGCGATAGGCAAGCCAAATGCCGCGCGCGCTGTAGGCAATGCCTGCAACAAAAACCCTTATGCGCCTGCTGTGCCGTGCCATCGTGTTGTCGGCAGCAACGGCAAGCTTACCGGCTATGCCTATGGCCTGAAAATGAAAGAGCAACTGCTCGAGCTGGAAGCGCAAAGCAAATCCACCAAAAAACTTTTTGATGAAGCCTCGGCAAAGTTCGATGTAAAATTTATCACCCGTCTTCCTAAAGAACTTGCTTAAAAAGCCTCTATAACCCCAAATTAAGCCAATAAAAAAGCCCCGCAAACCATAGGCCTGCAAGGCTTGATTACTCTTATTAAAAGTAAGCTTAGGCTACGCCTTTACCTTTATTAAGCTCGCCATTGCGAGATGCTTCAGCCAGCTTTTCAAGTTGTGCTGTCAGATGGGCTTCCTTATCTTCCTGGTGAGCCGCGGTCTCGCCATGTGTAACACCTGCTTCAGCCTTTGGTCCAGCTTTCACCGTAGCGGCTGCCAGCACTTCAGCCGGTATGCTAGGTTCTTCTTTTGTGTTGCTTGCCAAAGCTAAAGCTTCTTTTAATTGTGCAATATTTGCATCAGGATAAGCAGCCTTTAGTTGCTCTATAGTCGAGATAGAGCCTTTTGATGATAAAATTTCTTTAGCGATTGAGTGTATAACTGACATAATAAACCTCCTCTAAGTCTTCTTTAGTAAATTTAACGCTTTTATATTGTAACACAGCATGGCGTGATGCCCAAGCAAAAACGACATTCCGTTAACCTTCTGTTAACCTTTTTGCATGCCGATAACGCACTGAAATAAGGCGTAAAATCGGCCTCGCAGCTTGTTCTTGCAAAATCACTGAAAAAAACTTGAAAAAAATTTGTACTGAGAAAGAAAATTACCAGCGGAATTCGTCAATTATATATGTAGGTGTCTGCAATTCTTTCAGTACCAGCTCCTGCAACTTGCCGTTATTCAGTTTTCCGCCTTCAAGCACATCGCGCTTATGTATGCCGCCGCTCACAAACACAGATGAAGCACCTATCAGATTCGCCCCCGCAACATCCGTGTGCAGAGAATCACCAATGCACATAATGCGGCTTGCATCTGTTGTGCCGAAAAACTCTAAACATTCCTCGTAAGCATTCTTATGAGGCTTGCCAAAATAGCTTAGCTTACCGCCTTGCTCCAGATAGTACATACCCATTACGCCTGCGCATATCTGCTCTTCACCGGTCTGCTTTACTACCAGTTTATCCGGGTTTGCTACTAACAAATGCAGGTTATGTTTTAAGGCATCATCCAGCTGATGCTTCTTTTCTTCAAACCGAGAACCAAAACCTTCAAATCCTGTAGCTATCGCAAAATCAGCTTCTGCGGCGCTTGCAACTTCAGTCATGCCCAGCCCTTCCAGCAGAGTACGGTCTTTATCCGGGCCAACGTAAACATATTTGCTGCCCAGCTCGTTCTTATGCGCCTTCGCGTAATGATACGTCACCTCGCCGGATGTCAGCAGCAGGTCGTACATATCGTGCGTAAAGCCAAGCCTTTCGAGGGTTTGTCGTGCAACCCTTGCGCGGCGCGGCGCGTTAGAAAGCAGAATTATGCCTTTGCCTGCATCCTTTAATTTGCGTAAAGCTTCAGGTGCGCCCTTATATGGTTCATGCCCATCATGCAGCACACCCCACAGGTCTATTATACAGTTATCGTAATTATCTTTTATTTCAGAAATGCCTTTAATGAATTTCATCACTAAAACCTGATGATGGCGCTGCCCCAGGTCAGGCCGCCGCCTATAGCCTGCACGGCAAGAATGTCGCCTTTTTTCAGTCTGCCCTGCTGCATTGCAACTTCCAGCGCCAGCGGAATAGATGCCGCAGATGTATTGCCGTGTAAAGCAACGGTAGAAATAAGTTTGTCAGGTGATACGCCCAGCTTTTTAATGGTTGCATCAAGTATGCGCTGATTAGCCTGATGCGGTATTACCCATGTAACTTCATCAGCAGAAATACCCGCTTTTTCGAGGCTTATCTTGGTAGTATCTGCAAGTTTTGTTACGGCGTGCTTAAACACTTCCTGTCCAGCCATGCGTAGTAAGCCCGCGCTTTGGGTGCTGCTTACGCCGCCATCGGTATAAAGCAACTCTTTGGTGGAGTTATCAGAATGCAGCGAGAACGCTAATATGCCTCTGTCGGTATTTTCCTGCGCGCTCAGCACAACCGCACCAGCGCCATCGCCAAATAATATGCAGGTTCCCCTGTCGCTCCAGTCGATAATGCGCGAGATGGTTTCTGCGCCAATAACGAGCGCGTTTTTGAATCCGCCTGTTTTTATCAGGCTATCTGCCACAGAAAGCGCATAGATAAAGCCCGTACAAACCGCCTGAACATCAAACGCAGCACAATTCTTTATACCCAGCTTGTTCTGCACCGTAACCGCGGTAGAAGGGAATGTATTATCCGGCGTGGTAGTAGCCAGTACTATCAGGTCAATATCTTCTGCTTTAAGCCCGGCATGGAATATTGCTTTCTCTGCGGCTTTTGTGGCGAGGTCAGATGTCAGCTCGCCTTCAGCGGCTATCCTGCGTTCTTTAATGCCCGTGCGTTCCACGATCCACTGGTCGTTGGTCTCAACCATCTGCTCCAGCTCGGCATTGGTAAGTATCCTTTTCGGCAGATGCGCGCCGATACCTGTAATAACACTGCTAACCATCTATAACCTCATCAGCATCTATAGCATCCAGCACATCGTTAGATGAAATCATTTCGCGCGTGATATGTTCATTTATATTATTTCTTGCCAGCTTGTATGCCGTTTTTACCGCATTAGCAAAGCCCACATCATCTGTGCCGCCATGGCTTTTTATAACAATGCCGTTCAGGCCAAGAAGCATTGCGCCGTTATAGTTGCGCGGGTCCATGCGCCTTTTAATGCGCTTGTAGGCGGGCAGGGCGAACAAAGCTGCAAGCATGCCCAGCGGGTCGCGCTTCAGTTCTGTTTTTACCGTAAGCGTGTAAAGCTTTGCCAGACCTTCAATAGATTTCAGGGCAATATTGCCGGAAAAGCCATCGGTAACTATAATATCGGTCGTTCCGGCAGAAATATCATCGCCTTCAACAAAGCCGTGAATATTAAGGTCAAGGCCGCTTTCCTGCATCAGCGCAAGTGCTGCTTTTACAGTGTCGCTGCCTTTGTTCTTTTCAGCGCCTACGTTCAGCAGGCCAATAGATGGATTCTCAATATTAAGCACGGCACGGGTAAAAGCCCTGCCCATTATCGCAAATTCAAAAAGGTTCTCGGCTTCGCAATGCACGTTGGCACCAATATCAAGCATGGTGCAGTAGCCTTTGCTATGCGGTAGAATTCCGCCTATCGCAGGCCTGTCTATACCCGGCAGGGTACGCAGTACAAGCTTTGCTATTGCCATTAATGCGCCGGTATTGCCGGAAGAAACTATAGCATCCGCCTCACCGTTCTTTATAGCGTTGATGGCCATATACATGCTGGAATTGCGGCCTTTGCGCAGCGCATTAGAAGGCTTTTCGTCAGCTTCAATAACATCTTCAGCGTGAACGAATTCACAGAAAGATGTAAGCTGCGGGTGTTTTGTCAGAAGATGTTCAAGCTTTTTGCGGTTACCATATATGCGGAAGCGGATGCCCGGTATCTGCTGTTTTGCAAGCAGGGCGCCTTTAATAACAGAATCAGGAGCGTTATCACCGCCCATAGCATCAAGCGCAATGGTAATATTATCCTTTCCGGCTGTAGCAGATGAAAAATAAGATTTCTGTTCCAGTGCTGACATCGGATTGGATTGGTTCTGCGGGGTTGAGAGAGTAAATTACCGGTAAGCCTTAAGAAAGGCCTTTAACCGATTATTCTGCTGCTGTGTTTCTGTTCTTACGAACGAAAATCTGTCTGCCACGGTAGTAACCATCCGCAGAAACGTGGTGCGGAAGAGACTGTTCGCCTGTAGTTTGGTTCTCAACTACTGTAGTTTTGCACAGCGCAAGATGAGATCTTCTCATGTTCCTGCGGGAAGGGCTGGTTTTCTTCTTAGGTACTGCCATCGTTATTCTCCAAAAAATTAGCTTGTAAATTAAATTTTTATGGTCTTAATATTCCACAAAATTGCTTATCTACAAATGATGGCACTTAATAAATCAAGTTGAACCTAAAATCTAGTAAAAAATGAAAGGATTTACCCGTTTTTGCTGTTTTGCGCTGGTTTCAGGGCTTCTGGCGATGTCTGCGACTGGTTGCAGTAATGATGTAGAGAATCGTGGCTACATATCAAAATTCTCTGATTTTTCAAAAGTTAAGCCTGGTGTTAGTACCAAGCAGGATGTTGTGAGAGACCTTGGTTCTCCAACCACTACCTCTATGTTTGGCACAGAAACCTGGTACTATATAGGTAAGGAAGAGACGAAAGAGACCTTCTTTGAGCCGGAGCTTAAAAGCTACACCGCCTATGAGATAACTTTTAATGGCAATGTTGTTAAGAACATTACGCTGAAAGACCAGACCGCTATGAATGATGTGGAAGTATCGGAAGATTTCACCAGAACCTCCGGTAACGAGGTCACTTTCATGCAGCAGCTTCTTGGTAACCTGGGTAAGTTCAGCCCAACAGGACGCCAGAACCGTGGCCCAAGCTCTATACAGCAGCCGGGCAGTAATTAAAAATCACACTTAAAGGCAACCATGGAATCAGCAACACCAAAGGCAAAATATATACGTTATTACGATACCCGTGAATATTTCTTCACGTCGGAATCCGTTTCTCACGGCCACCCAGATAAAGTATCAGACCAGATATCCGATGCGATACTTGATGCATATCTAAGGGAAGATCCTCTTGCGCGCGTAGCGGTAGAAACGCTTGTTACTACAGATACCGTTTTCATCGCGGGTGAGTGCACTGGTTCTGATAAGGTTAAAAAAGACATAGAGAACATTGTTCGCAACCAGATAAAAGAAATAGGTTACGAGCATGAAGGCTTTAACTACAAAACAGTTCAGATATTCAACAAAATACACGCTCAGTCGCCAGAGATAGCGCAGGGCGTTGATAGAAAAGATCCTAAGCAGGAAGGCGCGGGTGACCAGGGTATAATGTTCGGTTATGCCTGCCGCGAATCGGAAGACCTGATGCCTGCTGCAATATATTATTCTCATAAAATACTGCGCCTGATATTTGAAGATGTGAAGGCCGGTAAACTAAAAGGTCTTGGCCCGGATGCAAAATCTCAGGTATCGCTCATCTATCGCGGTAATGATCCTGTAGGCATACATAACCTGGTTGTTTCCATCCAGCATGACCCATCATACACGCAGGCACAGCTGCGCGATATCATCCGTCCGTATATTGCAAAAACCTTCCCTGAAGGCTGGACAGTGCCGGAAGAGGAATTCTATGTTAACCCTACTGGCAGCTTTATCGTTGGCGGTCCTCAATCCGATACCGGTCTTACCGGCCGTAAAATAATCGTAGATACATACGGTGGCGCGGCTCCTCATGGTGGCGGTGCTTTCTCCGGTAAAGATCCTACCAAGGTAGATAGATCTGCTGCATATATGGCGCGTTACCTTGCTAAAAACGTTATCGCGGCTGGTCTTGCCAATTCCTGCACCATTCAGCTTGCTTACGCGATAGGCGTTGCAAAACCTCTGGCGCTGTATGTTAACGTACACGGCACAGGTGAGAACGGTGTTGAAGATCATATCATTCAAAAGATAAATGAGAACGTTGACCGTACACCATATGGTATCAGGCAGCATCTTCAGCTTAATAAGGCAATTTACCTGCCAACGGCAGCCTATGGCCACTTTGGCCGTAAGCCTACGGCAGAAGGCCATTTCAGCTGGGAACGCACAGACCTCGCTGAAAAGCTGAAGTAAGCTAACTTGCTGATATTTCAGAATTATATCTATTAAGTTCAGTTAATACATTATTAACCTTTATGTGGTATGATAAAGGCTATGAAAATGTACGTATACCAGTACGAAGGTAACTTCCGCAGGCTGCTCGCTGACGAGCTGGGCAATTATCTGGTATGGCCTAAAACGCAGGTGCCGATGCTGCATCCGGTAAAGCTGGAAAAGCACCCTAACAGGGATAATATTGAAAAACTTATAGATCGCGCGCTTAACGACCCGAACCTGCTTCAGGACCTCTGGCAGGATAAAGATATAACCGAACTTACCCTGAAGGTGAATGATGTACTTTAGGGTATTACAGAAATTATCGCAAAAGCAGCCGCTGAATGATAAGGAGATAAAACTACTGCAGGATAAGGATATGCTGGATAATCCTTACACAGTAGTTCTGTTCGAGCGGGCAGGACAACTGGAAACATATCTTAAGCTTTCTGAGAATACTCGTGAAGAGAATCTTATGAAGTTAAAGATCCAGAAAGATGGTATTGTAAGCGGAGCAGTATTCGATATTCAGAACGATCCTTATGCACACCGAACAGATATCCATGGTTTTGATAAAGACCTGTTCGCAAGTATAAAGCCAATAATGGAAACAGCGTCACTGCTTGAATATCACAATCTTTATAACCACGGCGCAAAATATAATGTGAACAAGAATGCTAAATTGCTTGCGACCGTTTTCGGGAATGAAGCAGAGGTGCGTAAATATATAGATGAATCCATGTCCGGATTGAATCTACCGGTCAAGAAAGGTTTTAAAACTAATTTCATGGACAGGTTCTGCAATTTTGAACTGCCAAGGGAAGGCGAGTGGGATATATCTCGCATTAAACCCTTGCTCGTGAAGCACACTGTGAATATGTTCCCAATGATACCGCTTGCTGCTGAAATTCAGGTCAAGGTGAATAATGGCGAGATCGAAGCGCCTAAAACACTTGGTGATTTCAAAGATGCTGCCTCATCTATTGCATATGCGCGGGCAAAAGAGCATCCACATTGGGCAAAGCTCTGTTTTACCTATGGTGAGAGTAACGATAATTTTGAAAGAGGCCTTGATATAATTTCCAACAATAGGAAAAAAGGCGACAGGCTTCCTGAAGTATTCATTGATGGAGCTGATATTGGCCATCCAAATTATTATTTTACTAAACTTGGTATAGATGATCCAAGGGCACTGGTTATGGGGCAGATAGTGCAATGCTGCCTGCGCCTTGATGGTGATGGTGAAGGCGGTGCTTTGCACGCATTCAGTTCTGAGAACGGAGCAATGTATATATGGAAGAAAAAGACCGGCGGAAAAATAACTGAGAATGACCCTATAGTGGCATCAAGCTGGGCATTCGCAGCGGAAGATAATAAAGTGGTGCTGGATTGTTTTGAAAGGCCTGCTTCTTCATATGATGCTCTGTTCAAACCGTTTGCTGAACAGTTTTCCCATATCATAGCCAGTGATGAAAGGTTCGGGGAATTCACAGGCCTTAATGCAGGTTTTGGTAGCTGGACCAAAACACCAAAAGGCATATTCGAGGTTGCTGCTCAGGTCTCACATCCTGTAGATTACAGCAAGAAGAGGGATTCTTACAGTCAATATACCATTCCGCCGATAGATAACACAGTAAGGTCTGTGGTGAAGAATGGAGAGCAGCAAGAATACT
>JAMHZE010000143.1:0-4335 GCA_035909535.1 Rickettsiales bacterium
CGATATTCGGGTAATTGAATCGAAGGCTTTATAGCCAGATTAAATATAATCTGCCAGTATTTTTTACCTGCGGTTCCAAACCCTTTTGCCCGTGCCGTCAGCAGCGCTGATAACTTCGCCTTTCTCCGCATATATCAAATGCGTGCCTTTTTCCTTCAGCGTGGCCTTGTTTATCACAATCGCCTTGTCGCAAGCCAAGTCCTCGCTACCTAAATTCACCATATATTCATATTTCCCGCATTCGCTCTCGCTCCATTCCCGCCCTATGGCTACATTGCCATGCACGCATTTTTTGCGGTTACATTCTTTGTTATTTACAAAATCCGGCTGCTCAACGCCCAGCTTGCTGTTAAACTGATACTGCGCAAAACTGTCGCGTCTGCTGCCTATGTATTTATATCCATCATCGGTCTTCAGTGCCACAAGGCTGCCGCTTTCATTTACCACCACATCCGGTAGGTCCGGCTGCGCAAATATTATCATCAAATATCCGGCAATTATAAGCGGCACTCCCGCCAGCCGCAGCTTTGTTTTGAACATAAAGAAAATCAAAAACCCTGCCGTCACAAAATATATAAAACCCTGCGGAATATCTGCCGTGTAACTAATGCTGCCGGGTTTGCTGCCTATATATATACTTATGGTCTTTATTACTTCTGCGCCGATACTTGCCACTATCAAAAACGGTTTTTCCAGCCCCAGCGGCATCGCCGCGATAGAAAGGAACGCGAATGGCAGCACCACACCGCTTGCTGCCGGTATTCCCACCATATTGGCAAATACCCCGTAATTCTGGAAGGTGCCGAAATGCAGAATGCCGAAAGGCGCAGTTACCAGCCCAATAAAGAATGTCGAAACAGTAATGCCTGCGAATGCCATCAGCCACCTGCGAATAAAGCCGCTGTCGCGGCTGCGCTCGCGTTTCAAATACTGCTCGTATATTTCGTAAATACCTATCAGCACTATCACTGCCGCGAAAGAAAGTTGGAATCCCGGCGATATTATATTCTCCGGCCTTATCACCAGTATCACCATCGCGGCAAAGGCAACGGGGTGCAGCGATATCGAAAAGCGGTCAGAAAGCACCGCAATAAAAAACAGCAGCACCATTAAAAATGCACGCACCGCAGAAACAGGCATGCCCGTTACCAGCAGATAGGCAATGCCGAAGAATATCGCCACAACGCAGCTTATCTTTTTAGTATCGTAGCGAAGCGCAAGGGCAGGGAAGGCCGCCAGCGCAAACCTTGCCATCAGCAGCACCCACAGCATCGCCACACTCATATTCATGCCGGAAATTGCAATCAGGTGGCTTAAGCCCGCATTCTGCATGTACTTCTTCACCTCGCGGGAAAGCTCAACCCTGTCCGCCGTTATCTGCGATACTATTATACCCGCCGTGTCTTTATCTTTTACGTGTTTATTTACTGTCTCGTAAAAATGGTCCTGAAACCTGTCCACCCATCCGGCCTTTTTCTCTTTGAACAGTTTTACGGGCGTAACGGAATAGCCCACTGCTCCGATATTCTGAAAATAGGCGATGCGCGCAAAATCATAACCACCGGGATAAACCGGCTTCTGTGCGGGAGCATTAAGCATTGCCTTAAACGCTACGCGGTCACCGGCCCTTATATTTTCATCTACTTTCGTCCTTGCCGTCACGCGTATCTTCTGAGGCGTATCCCACGCGGCCATGCTTTTTGTTTCGGGTCGCCACAGGTCAACATTCTTAAGCAGCAGCATTACCGAATCCTCTCGGCGCTCCAGTCTTTCTACATCTGCGCGCACCCATAATACCTTATCTATCGGCTTAAGGGTTATCGTATCGGCAAGCTCTGCCCTCAGACTGCCGAAAAATATCCCGCCGCAGAATAGGCATAGTGCCATCGCGGTCAAAAACATCCTTCTATATTTAAAGGCAGCAATTGCTCCAGCGGTCGTAAGTATAAATAATAGGCTGGGCCATATCAGTCCGGGGTCATTTTCCAGCTTAAAAAAGGTAAGTACCCCGCAACCAAGCGCAATCGGGGCAAGCAGGTAAAGGCTCTGACGCTCTCTCTCGAGCATAAAGCCAAAGGCATTTTCCAAATGTTTTGTTATAAGCCGCATAACGCGGCAGAATAAAGCCCTGCTAACCTATTGTCTATAGAGAGAATTTCTGTATGTATTTATGGCTTGCAGGCGGCGTTGCGGGGCTGTATATAATAGTCGTGTTCAAATTCATTCGGCTAATAGCTAAAAACCCCTTGACACCCCAGAAAACTTGTATATTTTCGCCACTCCATATTAATGATTAAGGAAAAAAATGCCTACGATAAATCAATTGGTTAGAAAGCCAAGAGTAAAACAAACATCAAGGAACAAAGTTCCTGCGCTTAAGGCTTGCCCACAAAAACGTGGCGTTTGCACGCGTGTTTATACAACTACTCCTAAAAAGCCTAACTCTGCACTTCGTAAAGTAGCGCGTGTTCGTCTTTCTAACGGTTTTGAAGTTACTGCATACATTCCAGGTGAAGGCCACAACCTTCAGGAACACTCCGTGGTTATGATCCGCGGCGGAAGGGTAAAAGATCTTCCGGGTGTTCGTTACCACATCATCCGTGGTACTCTTGATACCCAAGGCGTTAAAGACCGTAAGCAGTCTCGTTCACTATACGGTGCTAAACGTCCTAAATAACTATTTCAGTTATAAGCTTGCTTATAACTGGTAAATAAAGAAAATTTTTCCTAGAGAACGGCTCGTCGGAAAAATTCAGATTAAAAAAATTAAAACAAAATCACAGGGTCGCTCCCAAGATTTTGTTTTTACAAGCTGAACCACTTTCAAACTAGTTTGAAAGTGAATTTAGAAAAAGGCCTGAAAATATTACAGGTTGTAATTAGTAAGTTCGGATTTCCCGGGCTGAAGAAAAAGGAAAGTAAAATGTCACGTCGTCACTCCGCCGCACAAAGAAAAGTTCTTCCAGATGCAAAATATGGTGATCTGGTTATCTCCAAATTCATGAACTATGTAATGGAATCAGGTAAGAAATCCGTTGCAGAGAAGATCATCTACGGCATGCTAGATATCCTAGCTAAACAAACAAAAAACGATCCTATAAAAACATTCATGGATGCGCTTGAGAACGTAAAACCTTCAGTAGAAGTTCGTTCACGCCGCGTTGGTGGTGCTACTTATCAGGTTCCGGTTGAAGTTCGTTCTTCCCGTTCACTTGCACTTGCACTGCGCTGGATAATAGATGCAGCTCGTAAGCGTAAAGAAAAAACAATGCAGGAGCGCCTTGCAGGCGAGCTTCTGGATGCTCTTAACAGAAAAGGTACTGCTGTTAAAAAGCGTGAAGATACCCACAAAATGGCAGAGGCGAACAAAGCGTTCTCTCACTTCCGTTGGTAGTATCTGCCTTTCGGCTTTTATGGAAAACCCCGCCACATTGCGGGGTTTTTTATTGCGAATTTGCACGAGGTCAAAAATTATTATTGCCTTGCGCAAACATAGCCTTATAAGAGTAATCAAAATTCAGTCGGCTTGTGTATGAGTAACAATAATCATAATCTAGAATTCAATAAAATTGCAGGTGCAGTACTGCTTGCTGGCGTTATTGCCATGTTTTCAGGTACTATCGCAAAAGGCATAATGGGCGGTTATTCCCACCACCACGAAGAAGTTCGCGGCTATGTTATAGAAGGCGCTGAAGAAGCGGCTGCCGGCGGTGAACAGAAAGAAGTTGATATGGGCACATATCTTGCTGCCGCAACGGTAGAGCAGGGCGCTAATGTCGCTAAAAAATGTGTTGCATGCCATACTTTCGATAAAGGCGGTGCAAATAAAGTTGGTCCTAACCTGTACGGTGTACTTGGCGGTCCTCACGCGCATGTTGCAGGCTTCCAGTACTCCGATGCTATGAAGGCCCGCGCTTCTGAAAAATGGAATGCAGAGAATATCTGGAAATTCCTCAACAGCCCTGCTGGTGACATGAAAGGTACAAAAATGTCCTTCGCTGGCCTGAGAAAGCCGGAAGAACTTGCGGCGATGATAGTTTACCTGAACGCCAATACCGGCACTAAGGTTGCTTTCCCTGCGCCAAAACCGGCAGAAGCTCCTGCGGAAGAAGCGAAGTAATATCAGCAGATAATATCAGCCTTTAATCTTTTTAAAGATGCTGTATCCTTACATTCATGGCTAAAAAGCAGATGACACCATCATTATTCGAGCACGGGCTGGAAGTGGCTGCCCCGCTGGCAGACAGGCTGCGCCCACAAAACATGGAAGAAGTTATCGGCCAGTCACATATACTTGGCTCAGGCCACATGCTGCATACCGTTATAGAAAGCGGT
>JAMHZE010000144.1:0-13407 GCA_035909535.1 Rickettsiales bacterium
GTATTTGTGAACTTTCTTGAACACCAGATATATCGGGTATATCGCCAGCGGAAAGCCAACAAACGCCATCAGTGTCAGCATCGGGTTCTGATACAGCATAACCATGAACAGGAATATCACCGAAAGCAGGTTGCGGAACAGCCCTGTCATCAGCACGCTAACGCCGCTTATCATGCCGCCAATATCGTTATATACGTTAGAAAGCATGCGCGACGACGAAACCTCATTGAAGAACTTCATGTCCGAGCCGAGGAACTTGGTATAAAGCCTCAGTCTCAGGTCGTTTATCATGCGAATGTTAAGCGTAGTGCTTATAAGCTGCTGGTAGTAGGTGGCTATGGCCTTGGCAAGGCTCACAATAATTATCAGTAGGGGTATCTGGTACAGCATGGAATTATCTGCGCCTTCGCTGAACAGCGTTTCATCAACCGCGGGCTGGATAAGAAATGCCTGTCCGGCATTGGTCGCCGCAACTATCACCATCAGCCCTATGCTTGCCAACAGCACAGGCCAGTATGGCAGCAGAACCTCTTTTATTATTCTACCTAACAGCTTCAGCTTAGGAACTTCGTTATTTACGGTATTTTCCATCGCCAGAATCTATATAACAAGTGCCTCAAGATGCAAGAAAATTGCTGATTTTTAAGCAGCTTTTATTGCTGTTGTGGCTATATGGCTTTGTGCGCGTATAAGGTCACTTTCCGTGCCTATATCAATGAACAGGCCATTATCCATCATATAGCCCATTTCGCGGCTTTCCGCCTTTTTGCAGAACACATCCCGCTCGATAGAAAAGCACTCAGGAAGGTCCATATCTTCCAGCCATTTGCGGCTTAAAATGTAACAACCCGCGCTTATCAATCCTTTGCCTGATATCCCTTTTTCGCGGAATGATGTCACGCTCATCTTGCTCACCTCAACGCGACCATAGCGTAAAGTATCCTCAGCCTTATGCAGCAGCAGCGTGCATCTGCCATTATGTGTAGCCTTAAACTGCTTTATATCAAAGCTGCGCAGGGAATCTCCGTTCATCACCAAAAACGTATCATCTGTGCTGTTATTCATGGCGTTCATTATTGCGCCGCCTGTTCCCAGCGGTTTTTTCTCGGCTGCATAGCGCAGTTTCATGCCTTTATGCGTAGCGCCAAAATAATTCATTATCGCTTCTTTGCGGTGATGTACGGAAATAATGGTCTCGCTGATACCTGCCTCGGCAAGCTCATCAAGCATATATTCCATCACTGGCTTGCCATTCACGGTAGCAAGGGGTTTTGGCACGCTGCCCAGAACATGCTTTATTCTTGTGCCGAATCCACCTGCCAGAATGATTGCTTTCATGGGCAGAGTTTAGCGGTAAGGTTGCAGAAAATACAGCTTTAAAAACTAAAAAATCCAACTTTTTCAGGCGCTTAACAACCAATGATTGGAATTGCAAAATGAAAAACAACTATTGGTTGTTATCGGACTGTTCTATCATCGCGCCCAGATCTATTATTCCATACTCGCGCAAAGCGGTATACGTGCCTACCAGTACCAAAGTTATCAGCGCCGTATAGATGAATTTCTTTTTCATATTGGCATTTTTAGGAGCGCCGTGGTCATTGCCGGGCAGGGGGCTATCTTCGCGCTTAACGCCTACCGGCAGCACGCAGAATATCACAACCCAGAACACCATTACGTATGTAAAAAGAAAGCCGATGATTTTTTGTGTCATGATATTTATAGGTTTAATTACAGATGATGCCGTTGTATATGAAAATGGGTAAATTTCAATACAGGCTTTTGCTATGCGTATACTTTCCATAATTACAATAATTGCTCTTGCAGCATTTCTGCTCTTTCCAGATCTCGATATGCAGGTATCGTCCCTGTTCTATGTAGAAGGTCAGCGCTTTCCGTACGAGCGCCATCCATTCTCTATATTTCTTTATTACTCAGTGCGTTACCTGTGTATATTAACTGCTGTCAGCTGTCTGTTCGCCCTTGTTTACGACAGGGTTTGTAACGGCAAAAGCGAAGGCTTTATATGTGGTCTGCTGGCGCGCATCCGCCGTCTTATCGTATTCAGCAAAGCGCAGGTAACCTACCTGTTCCTGGTCATCGTCATCACTCCCGGCATAATCGTCCACTGGATCATGAAGCCGCTATGGCAGCGTGCCCGTCCTGTTAACGTAGAGGAATTCGGCGGACAATATATATTCACCGATTTCTGGCAGATACTCGCAGGGCAAGATGGTAAAGCTTTCGCTTCCGGTCATGCCTCTATGTCATTCGCGCTGGTGGCGCTGGCCTTTATGGTGCGCCAAAGCAGGCGTAATACGGTGCTGGTCATCACCCTCAGCTACGGTTTTATCGCTTCTGCATGCCGTATCTGGCAGGGTAAGCACTGGCTTTCCGATGTTACTTTCGGCGCGCTCATCACCCTGTGGACGATTCTGCTGGTTAAAAGATTTTATCTTGATAAAAATCAGTAGGATGTCCATTATCCGCATGAAATATATAGTTTTAATATATTTCATATAAAAACACTCAGATAATTTAGCCAAATTTTCGGTTTAACCATGAGTTGATTTGTGGTACACTATCTTTACGGGGGTAGCGGAGTAATGATGAAGACCATAAACTTTCTCATTGTAGAAGATAATCAGCTTGATTACAGGCTCCTCAAAGCGATAATCACAAAATATTACGGTAACGAAGCAGAGATAGAGCGAGTAACTTCTCTCGGTGCTGCTATAAGCGAGGTCACGCGTGATGACCGCCGTTACGATATAGTTCTGCTAGATCTCAACGTAGATGATTCAAAAGGCATTGCCACTTTACAAACTTTCTCAAAAAGCTGCCCTGTTCCTATAATAATATGCAGCGCACTTTCTGATAAAAGGGTGATAGAGCAATCCGTTCTTCACGGTGCGGGCGGCTACATAGTAAAAGGCGAAAGCGCCGAAGTGATAATAGATAATATCAACCACGCTCTGGTAAACAATCGTTACCTTATGCAGCGCCGTTTCATCAAAGGCTAAGCTTAATATTCGCTGAACTTATTCGTTATCGGGTATCTTCTGTCGCGGCCAAAAGGCTTGCTGGAAATTTTCACACCCGGGGCAGATTGCCTGCGTTTATACTCAGAAGCATAAAGCATGCGTTCAACTTCGTTCACCATATATTTGCTGCCAAGCCCCATCTTAATTATATCCTGGGAAGATTTCTGCAGCTCAATAAGGTTGTACAGCACCTTGTCCAGATCTTCATATGGCGGCAGAGTATCTTCGTCTTTCTGGTCAGGTCTTAGTTCTGCGCTCGGAGCCTTCTTAAAAATATTCTTCGGTATCAGGGCGCTTTTGCGTATCTCCGCGTCAGATGGAATATTCTCGTTGCGCCAGTCGGCAACCTCATAAACTTTGGTCTTGTATAGGTCTTTCAGCACGTTGTAACCGCCGCACATATCGCCGTATAGCGTTGCGTAGCCTGTCGCTATCTCGCTTTTATTGCCGGTAGAAAGCACCATATGGCCAAGTTTGTTGCTTATCGCCATCAGCAGCACACCGCGTATGCGCGATTGTATATTCTCTTCCGCAATACCGGTTTTCGTTCCGCTGAAGAAAGGTTTCAGCGCCATAATAAATATATCCACAAGCGGCTGAATATCTATTTCCTCAAGCTTCACGCCAATATTTTTGCATAAAGCTTCAGCATCCTTAAAGCTTTCCTTAGATGTATATTTGGTCGGAAGTATCACCAGCTTCACGCGGTCACGGCCAAGCGCATCTACCGCGCACACCGCAGAAAGCGCGCTATCCATGCCGCCGCTCATGCCAATAACCACGCCCGGAAAGCCGTTCTTCTCAACATATTCCTTCAGGCCAAAGCACATCGCGCGATACATATGCTCGTGCTGGTCGGTCTTGGTAAGCTTGGTCGGTTTCGCTTTTATCAGCTTGTCCACATCAAAGGTAACCACATCTTCTTCGAAAAATTTCATCTGCTCGAAAATCTTGCCGTTCTTGCCAACGGCCATACTTCCGCCGTCAAAAACAAGGTCGTCATGTCCCGTAACCTGATTCAAATAGAGCAGGGGGGCATTGGCTGCCTTTGTTGCATCGGCAACAACTTTAAGCCTCATTTTCTGTTTCTTGCGCTCGTAAGGTGATGCATTCACAGAAATCACAAACTCAACACCTTTCAGGTTTGCTGCGGCTTTCACGTTCCATGTGTCCTCGCATATCAGCAGGCCCACTTTACGTTTTTTATAGGTGAATGGTTTCGGTATCGGCCCTGCGCTGAACACGCGCTTTTCATCAAACACACCGTAATTCGGCAGGTCATACTTATACTGCTTGTGCAGCACCTTACCGCCGGAAATAAGCAGGGCAGTGTTATACAGCCCGCCGTCATCTTCCTTGGTTGGCGTGTTTATCAGAATGTCGCATTTACACTTGGCCGAAAACTCTATTATCTTTTTGGTGTATTTCATCGAAGCGTTGATGAACTCCTCGCGCAGTACAAGGTCTTCCGGCGGGTAGCCGCTAATGCACAGCTCCGGGAACACAACAAGGTCTGTCTTGTTCTGCACTTTGGTAATGGTCTCTATTATCTTGGCGGTATTACCGGCAAAATCACCGACCGTAAAATTCATCTGTGCCAGGGTTATTTTCATAATTAATGCCTGAAATGCCTTACGCCGGTGAATACCATTGCAAGCCCGGCCTTATCCGCAGCCTCAATAACTTCCGCATCGCGCACAGAACCACCCGGCTGTATAACAGCGGTGCAGCCTTCTTTTATCGCTGCTTCCAGGCCATCTGCGAACGGGAAGAAGGCATCACTCGCAAGTACGCTGCCTTGCGCGCCTGAATCCTTAAACGCCTCTTTCGCTTTCCACGCGCCTATGCGGGCACTATCCACGCGGCTCATCTGGCCTGCGCCAACGCCAACTGTAGCGCCGTCTTTCACATAAACTATCGCGTTCGATTTCACGTGCTTGCAAACCGTGAATGCAAACAGCATGTCGCTCATTTCCTTCTCGGAAGGCTGGCGTTTCGTCACCACCTTAAGGTCAGCGTGGTTAACCACCATGCTATCCTTATCCTGTACTAAAAAGCCGCCATTGATGCTGCGCACGGTATCCTTGCGCTCATGGTCGAAATGGGCTGTGCCAGTTTCCAGCACGCGCAGGTTCTTCTTCTCGGCTAAAACATCCAGCGCGCCTTTTTCAAAGCTTGGCGCTATCACAACTTCCGCGAATAGCTTTACTATCTCTTTCGCGGTCTCTTCCTTCAGCTCGGTATTGAAGGCAAAAATTCCGCCAAATGCGCTCACAGGGTCGCATGCCAGCGCCCTTAGGTAAGCTTCTTTCTGGCTTTCATTGCTGGCAACGCCGCACGGATTATTGTGCTTAACCACCACCACAGAAGGCGTATTGAACTCGCAAACAAGGTCAAAGGCGCTGTCTGCATCCAGAATGTTATTGTAGCTTAGTTCCTTGCCCTGAATTATCTTCGCATTCGCGGCAGAGTTTATCTGCTCGTCATTTATGTAAAGCGCCGCCTGCTGATGGGCATTTTCGCCGTAGCGCAGAATCGCCTTACGCTTGCCGGTAACGCTTGCAAATTCCGGGAACAGGTTATTGTGCTGCCCGTGGAACCAGTTAGATATCGCGCTATCGTAGCATGCGGTGCGTGTATATGCTTCCGCACATAGTTTCTGGCGCAGTATCAGAGAGGTCTGGCCGCTATTCTCTTTCATTTCGGCCATTACTTCTTCGTAGCGCTGCGGGTTTACTATCACCGTAACATATTTAAAGTTCTTCGCGGCAGAGCGTATCATTGCAGGGCCGCCAATATCAATATTCTCAATAATATCTTCCTGAGAACCGCCTTTAGCAACGGTCTCTTCAAACGGATACAGATTCACTACCACCATATCTATTTCGCCAATGCCGTTCTCAAGCATCTGGTCCATGTGAGATTTATTATCGCGCACAGCAAGCAGGCCGCCATGTACAAGCGGGTGCAGGGTCTTTACGCGTCCGTCCATTATCTCCGGAAAGCCCGTCAGGTTAGAAATATCTCGCACGGTAACGCCGCCGTCGCGCAGCGCTTTAGATGTTCCGCCGGTAGAGATTATCTCTGTGCCGTGCTGTTGCAGAAACTTGGCAAATTCAACGATGCCGCTCTTGTCGGAAACGGATATCAGGGCTCTTTTTATCTTTCTCATGTTATGCTTGTGATGGTGTTGTTATGAAATCTGCGCGCAAAATATAATTAATTTTGAAATATGTAAATAAATTAGTATTATCCTCCAGATGGATAAAATTTCGAGCAAAATTTCTTACAGGTCAGAAGCTTTTTACGACGAGCTGCTGCAGGATGATGGTTCTGCGCGAGCAGCCAGCAAAAGCGTTGTAGATGGCCTCGAGCAGCTGGGTCTGGATGAACTTCGTGCGCGCCAGCACGCTGCAGAATCCATACTGATGCAGGCAGGTGTTACCTTCACCGTATACTCCGATACACGCTCGACTGAAAAAATCATGCCGTTCGATATCATTCCCCGCATTGTTGAAGCCAGTGACTGGGATAAAATAGAGCGTGGCCTTAAGCAGCGCGTTCATGCGCTTAACCTTTTCATTGCAGATTGCTACTCTGGCCAGAAGATATTCAAAGATGGCATAATCTCGGAAGCGCTGGTCAAAGGCACGGGCTTCTACCTCGATCTTATGTACGGTTTCAAGCCGAGGCACGGCATTTATACTCACATCTCCGGCATAGATATCGTGCGAGACCGCAAGGGAGATTTCTACGTTCTGGAAGATAACCTGCGTTGCCCATCCGGCATTTCCTATGTTCTGGAGAACCGCGATGTGCTGAAGCGCACGCTGCCGAGCATTTTCGGCCAGCTTCCTGTGCGTCCTGTAAGTAATTACCCAAGCCAGTTGTTTGAAACCCTGCGCTATCAGTCCGGTAAAGATAACCCGTGCATAGCCGTGCTTACTCCGGGCGTGTACAATTCCGCATATTTCGAGCATACTTTCCTTGCGCAGCAAATGGGCGTTGAACTGGTGGAAGGCCGCGACCTTGTGGTAGATGATAACAAGGTCTTCATGAAGACCACGCAGGGTCTTAAGCAGGTAGATGTAATCTACCGCCGCATTGATGATGACTTCCTCGACCCGAAATATTTCAATAAAACTTCTATGCTCGGCGTGCCGGGTATCATAGATGCCTACAGGGCAGGGAATGTGGTAATAGTTAACGCTCCGGGTGTCGGCATCTCCGACGATAAAGGAATTTACCCTTATGTGCCGCAGATAATCAAATATTACCTGAATGAAGAACCTATTCTCAACAACGTGCCAACATATAAGTGCATCGATAAAACCGACATGAAATATGTTCTTGATAACATTGATAAACTGGTGGTCAAGCCAACTAATATGTCTGGCGGTTACGGTGTGGTTGTAGGCCCTCATGCCAGCAAAAAAGAACTCAAACAGGCGGCAGACCGTATAAAGAAAAGCCCTGCAACGCATATCGCGCAGCCGGTCGTTTCGCTTTCTACCGCGCCAACAATAACTGATGATGGTATAGAGGCGCGCCATCTCGATCTTCGCCCGTACATACTTTACGGCAAGGAAATTTTCGTGCTACCGGGAGGCTTAACGCGCGTTGCGCTGCGTAAGGGTTCTCTGGTGGTCAACTCGTCGCAGGGCGGCGGTTCAAAAGATACATGGGTGCTATCATAATGTTAAGCCGCGTCGCAGAATCACTTTACTGGTTAGGTCGTTATGCAGAACGTGCGGAAAATGTCGCACGTATCATAGATGTAAATTACAACCTTGGGCTTGATTCTGCCAGCTCATCGGCAAAGGCGCAATGGGAACCTCTGGTTGTAACTCTGGGTGACGAGGAAGATTATCTTTCCCGTTATAAAAACTATACTGAAAAAGATGTCCTTTTCTTCCTTACTTTTGATGAGGCAAATCCAAATTCTATATGGAGCTGCATTAGTGATGCGCGCCATAACGCCCGCTCGGTTCGTGAAAGTATATCGCCTGAAATGTTTCAGGAGATCAATGATATATACCACAAACTTAATGTAGCGCGCGAGAAAAAGCATACAACTGAATCGATGGAAAAGATCTACGATGCGGTGGTAAAATTCAGCCATCTTCTCATCGGTCTTACCGAGCGTACAATGCTGCAGGATGAGGGCTGGTGTTTTATCAGGCTAGGCCGAATGCTGGAACGTGCCGATAAAATAACCCGTATTCTCGATGTTAAATACTTTTTACTTCTTCCTTCAGTGGGTTACGTTAACACCCCGCTGGATGATATTCAATGGGCGGCGTTACTTAAATCTGCCTCCGCGTTCGAGCCTTATCGCCGTAAATACAATACTATAGAGTACGACCGCATCATCGAATTCCTGATAACCGAAAAGAACTTCCCGCGCTCTGTTAAGTACAGCGTTAACCGCGCATTCGAGATGCTTAACCAGATAGATATGTCTCAGGGTAGTAAATCTCTGGCAATGCTAAGTAACTTGAATCAAGAGCTGGATGTTATACAAGTGTCCGATATCACCCAGCAGGGGCTGCACGAATATATAGATTCTATCCAGACCCGCCTCAATAATATCGGCGCTCAGATCTATAGCGACTTCTTCCTGCTATCGTTCAGTTAGTCAAAAATCTAACCAACAAAATCTTATATTTTACTTTAGATATACAAGCTATCTAATTGTACTTCCGTAGTTTAAATTGCCATCAACAAATTTGTTTATGTATATATCCATGGTCATTCTTGCGGCGAAAGGAAGGCTTCTGCAATCGTGTTTTAATTCGTCAAAGCACTTCCTTAAGGTTTTTGTATATTCTTTGCCAAGGCTATCAGGTCGTATCGGATCAGTTATTTTAGAAACATCTCCATATTGTTTAATGAACTTATCCGCCAGGCCGTTTTTTGATAGCGCAGCCAGCCAGTAGTTAGAAGATACTACTCCGCTATTTTTTTCCTGAGATGCATCAAGGGCAGAATCGTAAATATCGTCAAGAGCTTGCATTACTGCAACCGTAGTATATGCACGCGGATATCTTTGCCTTACTGCTTCAGAATCCAGTTTCGTAACATCTATCTTTTTACCCTGATAATGCTTGATAAGGTGCGACATCATGCCGCCATAAACACCTGATATATCAATATGTTTACGGGCAGCCTCCTGTCTGTCACCTGCTAATTTGCTGATCAGTTCGCTTTTAAACAGGTGGCAGAACATATTGCCGAACGCCACCATAGATGGCGAAAGCTCTTTATCATCTTTGGTAAGTTGCAGAAATTTCTGGATAAATTTATTATCACCATATTCCTGCTCTAACCTTCCCAACACCATATTCAGCGCAGGCGAGATCTCAGTGCCGCCATCTGTTGTGCCTAGTTTTTTGAAATCGCTGATAATCTCGGGTGCATCGGCATCAAGAATGTCATCTATCCGCGCCATTCCCCATTTTGTGCATTTCAGGGTTTTTATCAGTTCGCGTCCGTTCTGTGTGAATGGTATGCGGAATAGAGATGTGCCGGCTTCCATGCCCAGCAGGGTAGATGCGATTGCTACGCCTTTGCCTGTATATTCACTTATGCTGCTCATTTGTCCCCCCGGATATTACTTTCTTCGCAGGTCGGTAGTGTAAGGGAAATCGCTATTGTAATCAATAGTTTTTAAATCAAATTTCCCCTTTGAATGCCCAATGTGTTCAAAGCGGTTTATAATTCTGCCTTCGGCTTCGTTCACATTCACCGGGCTGGTGTCGTAGTTCCTTCCGCCTGGGTGGAAAACGTGATACTTACAACCGCCGATAGATGTTCGGTTCTCCATATCGTAAACATCAAATACCAATGGGGAATCTATCTTCAAATTCGGGTGAAGCGTAAATGGCGGATCCCACGCCTTGAACTTTATCCCTGCTACAAGGCTGTCTTTTTCCGTGCCCTTATGCAGTTCAACCTCATATTTATTGCAGGCCAGCCTGTATCTTTCCGTATCCAGTCCTTTTACCTTAACCTGCAATCTCTCTAATGCGGTATCCACGCCGCGGCTTGTGCCTATGGCGCTCACTTCCTCGCCCAAAACCGGCCAAGGCTCAAGCGCCATGCGTAGTTCCAGCTCTACATTGCCCAGTTTCTGCACCCCGTAAACCGGAAAGCGGAAGTTAAGCTGCGGCAAAAACCATTCTTCCTTGAAATCAAACCCATGCTCGCTTAAGTCGGCAAGCACCTCTTTAAAATCCTGCCACACATATTCCGGCAGCATAAATTTATCGTGCAGAGAAGTGCCCCAGCGCTTTAATCGCCCCTTATACGGCTTGTCCCAGAACATTGCTATCAGCGCGCGCAGCAGCAATATCTGCAATAAATTCATGCGGGCATGCGGTGTCATCTCAAATCCGCGGAACTCCACAAGCCCAAGCCTGCCGCGTTCGCCTTCGGGTGCGTAAAGCTTATCAATGCATATCTCGCTGCGATGCGTATTGCCCGTTATATCAACCAGAATATTCCGCAGCAGCCTGTCCACCAACCATAGCGGCATCTTCTTTTTATCCTCTATCTGCGCCAGTGCAATTTCCAGCTCGTAAAGGCTGTCATTCCGCGCCTCATCAACTCTTGGTGCCTGAGATGTCGGGCCAATGAACACGGTCGAGAACAAATAAGATAATCCCGGATGGTTCTGCCAGTAGCTTATTGCGCTTTTCAGTAGGTCGGGACGCCTCAGGAATGGGCTGTCAGCAGGTGTCGCGCCACCGGCAATTATATGGTTGCCGCCACCTGTGCCTGTTCTGCGGCCATCCACCATAAATTTCTCGGCGGTCAGGCTGGTTTTGAACGTCTCTTCATAAACCGCTTCATTTATCTCTTTCAGCTCCTTCCAGTTCTTTGCGGGCTGAACATTCACCTCTATCACGCCCGGGTCGGGGGTAACTCTAAAGTCCATCATGCGCAGATCGTGCGGAGGCTCGTAACCTTCCAGTGCTACTGCCACACCAATATTCGCTGCGGCCAGTTCAACCGCTGCCACCAGTTCCAGGTAATGCTCGGCGTAATATGTTGGCGGCATGAACACGAACAGCCTGCCATCGCGTATCTCGGTGCATATCGCAGTACGAACATAGCCGAATTTTTCTTTATCTTTCGAGGCTGCTTTTTTGGCTCTCTTCTTTAAATCTTCAGCCAGCTTGCCGTAAGCGGGTAGGGCGGGTAGCTTATCAAAATTACTGCGCTGCGGCGGTACTTCGTCGCCGCCCGCCTTAACCTGTGGAACTGCGCCAAGTGGCAGCCTGTAGCCAAGCGGAGAATCCCCCGGCACAAGCTTCATTCCGCCATCAAATTTCCAACTATTGGTTATCCATTTTTTGCGGGTAATGCTGTATATCAGCGGCAGGGCGTAGCCTTTTACCTTCGTGCCATCTTTTGCTGGCTGTATCTCAGCCTGCACGCTTAAGTTTGCGGCCAGCGCTATCAGCAATTCCTTGTCCTTGCCGGCCTTTGTTTTGTGCTTCCTGTCCTCTCCGGCTATCAGCCCCGCATCCTTCCATACCGGCTCACCGTCCCTGCGGCTGAAGCAGCCTAAGGCCCAGCGCGGTAGTACCTCGCCGCCATACCATTTGCCCTGACCAAAATGTATGCTGCCTTCCGGCGCAAATCTTTCTTTCAGGCGAAACAGCAGCTCAACGGCCTTCTCACGTTTTTCCTTGCCGAGCGCCTTTGTATTCCATTCCGGTGCATCACGATTCTCGGTAGAAACAAAAGTCGGTTCACCACCTATGGTAAGACGAATGTCGCCTGCTTCAAGCTGCTTATCTACCTTGCGTGCCAGCTTCTCAATATCATGCCATTGCGACTCGCTGAAAGGCTTGGTAACGCGAACCTGCTCATGCACGCGAAGCAGTTTCATCTTGTGTTTCATTGTTACGTTGCATTGGTCAACCGCGCCCTCCACCGGAGCAGACTGGAACGGTAACGGGCTCGCCGAAAGCGGAATATGCCCTTCGCCGCATAACAATCCGGATGTCGCATCCATGCCAACCCATCCTGCGCCCGGAACGTAAACCTCGCACCATGCATGCAGGTCTACCACGTCTTCTTCAACGCCTGCGGGGCCGGTAAGAGGCTTAATATCTGTTTTAAGCTGTATCGAGTAACCGGAAACAAACCTGCTTGCGAACCCTAAATGTCTGAATATCTGGCACATCGTCCATGCAAAATCGCGGCATGACCCTTTGCCTTCGGTAAATAATTCTTCAGGTGAATAAACCCCTGCATCCATGCGGATAATATAGCCAAGCGACTCATTCATCCTACGGTTTACATCCACCATCAGGTCTATGGTCTTGTGTTTTTTGCTGCGGTCTATGTTCTGTTCTATCCATTTCAGCAGCAGCGGGCCGCTCTCAGATATCTCCAGATAATTACCCAGCTCCTTCGCGGTCAGGTCATCGTAGGTAAAAGGCCATTCTTCATGCCTGCCGGTAATAAAAAAGTCGAAGGGGTTTGTGGTGCGTATCTCGGCTTTTAAATCCACTTCTATTTTAAACTCGGTCACGCGTTCGTTGAAAACTATATTGGCCACGTAATTGCCAAAAATATCCTGATACCAGTTCAAAAAATGCCCATCCGGCTTAACCTTAAAGCTGTAGGCGGTAATTGGCACCTTGTTATGAGGGCTTGGGCGCAGTCGTACTGTCTGTGGGCTTAATGAAACAGGCCTGTCATATTTGTAGTGGGTGATGTGCGTTAGGCCGACTGTGATTGTCATTTTATATAACTCCACCTATGTTTATAGCTAAATGAATATTATATAGCAACAAGCTGATATGAAGAACTTTCTTTACGCTGCCTCAATAGATGTCCCATCCCACCCGTATGTGGAATTCCCGTTCAATGTTTCTGTGGCGTATCAGGGGCGCAAAATAAGCGGTGCGGGGCTTGCGTGGTATCCGGAAGATGGCAACGCCGCTACGGTGATAAAAGACCCGCGTTCATTTGCAGATCTTGGCCGCCCGAAGGTGATGGACGATAAAAGCAGTTTTAACTCTACCACTTTCCTTATGCATCTTAACGGTGCGGCATGGAATCCAACCCCGCAGGATACCGAGCCTTACACACGTAGCATCGGCAAGAAGGACTGGCTCTGGATGCATCAGGGCTCGCTTGATATCACAAAGCTGCGAAAAAAACACAACCAGTACTCCGATAACCTGTACGAGCCACTTGGCAATACAGATTCTGAACTGGCCTTCTGCATAATCCTTAACCGCGTAATAAGCTGGAAGGCTAAAAAGCTCTCTGACATAGGCTGGGATAAGCTGCATGACTGGTTCAAGGAACTCAACCAGTTCGGTTCTGCCAACTTCTTCCT
>JAMHZE010000145.1:0-16466 GCA_035909535.1 Rickettsiales bacterium
AGACCTCGTAAGAGACCATTTGCGCGGAAGAGCGTATAGCGCCAAGGAATGAATATTGTGAGTTGGATGCCCAGCCCGCGATGATGATACCGTAAACACCAAGCGAAGAGATGGCGAACAGATATAATATACCGACGTTGACGTTAGCAAGCTGCCAACCTTCAGACACAGGAACAACCGCCCAGCCCACCATTGCCAGCACGAAGGTTAACATAGGCGCGGCGATGAATAGCTTTTTATTCGAACGCGCAGGTACTATGGTTTCTTTCAGGAAAAGTTTTACACCATCTATTAAAGGCTGAAGCAGGCCGAACGGACCGGCTACGTTAGGGCCTTTGCGCAGCTGCATTGCCGCGATAACTTTACGCTCTGCAAGAGTAAGGTATGCAACACATACAAGCAGCGGCACTATATAGGCAAGTATGCGCAGCAATATCCACAGTTCCGGCTGACAAGCAGGAAGTGCTTTTATACACTCTGTTATTTCTGCCAGTGGCGGCATCAGGCAACTTCCGATTTCATTTTGATAAAGCCCTTCTGCTCACCGAATTCCTTGTTGCACGCATTCATTGTTTTGCTGATGCGCGAGATTGGATCGGTATAGTAGAAGTTGAAATTTTCTGCCTCTATAGGCTTGTTGGCAACTTTGCCTTCTTTAGGATCGGTGTATTCTGCCCTGTGCAGAGTATCAAGTTCAGCGAAGCATGGTTTTACCGTAGCGAGTTCAGCACGAAGTTCTTCTACATTATTATACTTCTTTTTACCGAGAGTAGCGGCAAGCTCATTAACTATCGTCCAGTCTTCTCTCGCATCACCCACCGGGAACACGGCTCTTTCTGTACGTTGCGCACGGCCTTCTGTATTAACATAAGTAGCAGATTTTTCGGTATAGGCTGCGCCCGGCAGAATTACATCTGCAACATGCGCGCCTGCATCACCATGATGGCCTTGATAAATAACAAATGGTTTTTCCAGAGCCTTCATATCTATTTCATCTGCACCGAGCAGGTATACAACTTCAACATCACCATTTGCGCTGGCTGCAAGAACTTCACTAACGCCACGACCACCTTTTGCCGGAACGAAACCGACATCCAGACCGCCTGTACGCGCAGCAGCTTTTTGCAGGGTAGAAAGGCCAGACCAGTCTTCCCTTATCGCATTATATTTTTTGGCAAGACGAAGAGCAGCACCGTATATTGCATAGGCATCCGGGCGCTTGAATACCGAGTTACCGATTATTATAAGCGGGTTCTTCGCGGCTTCGAGCTTAGCGGAGAACGGGTGCCTGCCTACTGCCACATCTTCCACTATGCTTGCATCTGCGCCGAGGTAAGTGGTTGGGTAGGTAAGATCAACATCAGAACCGATAACGCCTATCGGCATTTTGTTGTTCATCCATGTTTTGCGGATACGCGTGTTTATAAGCGGAGCTTCGTAACGTGTATCTGCACCTATTATAAGCACTGCATCTGCCTGTTCTATGTTAGCGATGCCGGTATTGAATATGTAAGAAGCACGGTCATTAGCGTTGTAATTTGTATCATCCTGACGGCAATCGTAAGACTTTACACCGAGGGAATCGAGCAGGTTTTTGAGGACATACATGGATTCAACATCTGCGAGATCGCCCGAAATGGCAGCTACTTTTTCCGGCACGGTGCGGGAGATCACATCTGCCACTGCAGTTAGCGCTTCGCCCCAGCTTGCAGGCTGAAGTTTGCCATCTTTACGGATATATGGCCTATCAAGGCGCTGGAATTTAAGACCTTCAAAAGCGTAGCGGGTCTTGTCGGATATCCACTCTTCGTTTATCTCTTCATTCAGGCGCGGGAGGATACGCAGAACCTCGTTACCACGCGCATCTACGCGAATGCTGCTGCCTACGGCATCCAGCACATCTATGGTTTCTGTTTTTGCGAGCTCCCAAGGGCGTGCCTTATATGCATATGGTTTTGATGTAAGCGCACCAACCGGGCATAGATCTATGATATTACCGGAGAGTTCCGAGGAAAGACCCTTTTCTATATATGTACCGACTTCCATATGCTCACCGCGGGAAGTAGCACCGAGTTCCGGCACACCTGCGACCTCATCCATAAAGCGGATGCAGCGTGTGCATTGTATGCAGCGAGTCATAGCGGTTTTAACGATAGGACCCATGTACTTATCTTTCACCGTGCGCTTGTGTTCATCATAACGGCTGGAGCCACGGCCATATGCCATGGATTGATCCTGCAGGTCGCACTCACCGGCCTGATCGCATATAGGGCAATCTAGCGGGTGGTTGATGAGGAGGAATTCCATTACACCTTCACGCGCTTTTTTGACCATTGGCGTGTTGGTGAATATCTTCATGCCCTCTGCGGCTGGCATAGCGCAGCTTGCAGCTGGTTTTGGCGGGCCCGGCTGAACTTCTACCAGACACATACGGCAATTGCCGGCTATTTTAAGACGATCATGGTAACAGAAGCGCGGGATTTCCTCTCCAGCCTGTTCGCAAGCTTGCAGCACGGTTTTACCCGCTGCTACTTCAATTTCCTGACCATTTACTGTAACCTTAGGCATCTTCTAATTGATAATGATTATCATTAACTTAATGCAAATACGACTTGAGCTTATAAGCATATAAAATGATTTCGCAATTGTTTTTGCCTTTATATGTTTTACCAGCAAAACATTGTTTGCCGTTTATAGCTTTACTGCCTGAAAATAATGAAAATTTAGAAAATTACGCGCAAAAAACCATCGCCCTTAAATAACAGGGCGACAGTATATATTTGTTACTGATTAAGCGTCCAGATTGGATACGTTCAGCGCGTTCTTCTGGATGAAATCACGGCGTGGTTCTACCACATCACCCATTAGCGTTGAGAATATCTGGTCGGCCTCTTCCGCCTGTTCAACTTTTACCTGAAGCAGTGTACGAGCCTGAGGATCAAGCGTGGTTTCCCAAAGCTGCTCTGCGTTCATTTCACCCAGACCCTTGAAGCGGCTTATTGTGCAGCCTTTTTTGCCCATTTCCAGCACTTTGCTGTAGAGATCAAGCATGCCGGATACTTTCACGGCATCATCTTTGTAGCAAAGCTCGTTATCACCGGCGATGAGGTCTTGCAGGTCTTTCGATATTTCAGCAAGCTTTTTGCTTTCCGGGCTGGCGAGTACGGTGTGAGGTATCATCACCTTTTCTTTTACGCCCTTTACCATGCGGCTGAAACCAACGGCTGCATCGTCACCCTCCACGCCCCACTGCCTGTTTTCCGGCAGGTTGCGGTTTAGGTGCGCAAGGGTTGTTTTAGAGATATCTTCCGGCTTGGATTTTGCAAGCGCACCGGAAAGTGCGGCTGCTTCTATCGCTACAGGATCACAATGGCGCTTCATGTTATTTATAATAGTAGTGAAGCGGATTATTTTACGAACCCTGTCCATAAGATCTGCACCGGCTATCTGGGAACCGGTAGAAAGTTTAAGAACGGCGGATTCTGCAATGTTGGAAAGCAGGAAGTTGTTCATTGCTTCATCATCTTTCAGGTATACTTCACTGCCGCCTTTTTTAACGCGGTAAAGCGGAGGCTGTGCTATATATAAGTATCCCTTCTCGATTATCTGAGGCATCTGGCGGAAGAAGAATGTAAGCAGCAGGGTTCGTATGTGGGAACCATCTACGTCCGCATCCGTCATGATTATGATTTTGTGGTAACGAAGTTTTTCTACATTGAATTCTTCACCGATGCTGGTGCCAAGAGCAGTGATAAGTGTACCCACCTCTTGCGAGCCTAGCATTTTATCGAAGCGCGCTTTTTCTACGTTGAGGATTTTACCCTTAAGCGGAAGTACGGCCTGAGTTGTACGGGTACGGCCCTGCTTGGCAGAACCACCTGCGGAATCACCCTCTACAATGAATAGTTCAGAGAGTGAAGGATCTTTCTCCTGACAATCTGCCAGTTTGCCCGGCAGGGAAGAGATATCAAGCGCACCTTTACGGCGGGTAAGCTCGCGCGCCTTGCGCGCGGCTTCACGAGCGGTTGCGGCTTCTATCGCTTTAGAGATTATCAGGCGTGTTTCAGCCGGATGTTCCTCGAACCAGGTGCCGAGTTTTTCGTTCACTACCTGCTCTACAGCCGGGCGCACTTCTGACGAAACGAGTTTATCTTTTGTTTGTGAGCTGAATTTAGGATCAGGCACTTTTACTGAAAGTACGCAGGTAAGACCCTCACGTACATCTTCACCGGAAAGGGTTATCTTCTGCTTTTTGCTCAGACCCATGGATTCCAGGTAATTGTTTATCTGGCGGGTAAGTGCAGAGCGGAAGCCTACAAGATGTGTACCACCATCACGCTGACGGATGTTGTTAGTGAAGCACAGCATGTTCTCGTGGTAAGAATCATTCCATTCTACGCCAACTTCTACTGTTATACCTTCAGATTCACCTTTTACATATATACATTCGTGCATCGCTTTTTTAGAGCGGTCTAGATATTCAACGAAGCTTTTTACACCACCTTCGTAGAAAAGCTCTTCCTGCTTGGCCTCACCATTCTCGTTAAGGGCGCTGAGACGCTTATCAGTTATATAAATGCGAACGCCGGAGTTAAGGAAAGCAAGTTCACGCACGCGGTGAACAAGGGTATCAAAATCGAATTCATTGTTATTTTTAAAAGTTTCTGTGGAAGGAAGGAAGGTAACTTTTGTACCCTTCATGCCATCTGCCTTGCCCATTTTTTTAAGCGGAGCAACAGAATCACCGTGAGCGAATTCCATGAAGTGGTGGTTGCCTTCGCGCCAGATATCCAGCTTAAGCCAAGTTGAAAGTGCATTAACTACCGAAACACCAACACCGTGCAAACCACCGGATACTTTATAAGAGTTCTGGTCGAACTTACCGCCGGCGTGAAGTTGCGTCATGATAACTTCTGCAGCTGATATGCCTTCGCCTTTATGGATATCAACCGGAATACCACGGCCGTTATCCTGTACGGAGCATGAGCCATCTTCATTGATGATGATATCTACCCTGTCGCAGTGACCGGCAAGAGCTTCGTCTATCGCGTTATCAAGAACTTCATACACCATGTGGTGCAGGCCAGAGCCATCATCTGTATCACCGATATACATTCCCGGGCGCTTGCGTACGGCCTCAAGGCCTTTAAGAACCTTAATGGAACTGGAATCGTAAGATTGGTCGCCTTGCTGTGATGTTTCTTCTACCTGATTTACTGCTTCTTCTTTCATTTTTTTCACTGCCATTACAAACCCCTATGTATAAAGGATGACTATTGTTAAAAATACAGTCTGAACTATAGACCCGAGCAAGATAAAAGCACCTTATTTTTTAAGTTTTTTTCTTAATTTTTATGTTGCAATTTCAGGGGGAAGTTACCCATTTTACAGGGCTATGTTCTGCACCTTTCTGCCTGTGGCGGCGAAGTCTGCAAAATCTACGCCGGAAGACCATATCTGCGCGTTTATATCGCAAAGGAAATTGACCAGCTGAATGCGCCTTTCGCTGTCTAAATGCGCTATCACCTCATCCAACACCACTATAGGCGTTATTCCGCTAAAGCCGCGTTTTGCCGCTGCTGCTGCAAGGGTGATAGAAAGCAGCATGGCCTTCTGTTCACCCGTGGAACAGAGCGATGCCACCTGTTTTTTATCAAGGTGAATGACCTCTAAATGAGTGCGGTGTGGACCGTGCGCGGTCTTGCCTGTTATGGCATCTGCAGCGCGTGAAGATGAGAGCATTGCAAGATAGTTATTCTCGGCCTCTAGCGCAGTAGTGGTTAAGAACATATCCTCCAGCTTGCCGTGAACCGATGCACGCGCCGCAGGAAAGCCTGAGCTTACAGAAAGCGCCATAGAATTATTCACACGTTCCAGCACCTCCATACGAGCAGAGGTTAAAGCCATGGCCTTTTGCACCATTTGTGCCTCCAGCGCAGAGAGCCATTTATCATCCATGCGGTTTTGCGACAATAATTTACGGCGCTGTGAACGCGCATTGTTATATACCGCAAGCTGTGATGTGTAATCTGGATAAAACAGGCTGCATATATCATCGAGGAAGCCGCGCGAAAGTGTGCCGGACTGGAAAGTGAGATCATGCACGGGGGTAAGCCATATCATGCTTACATGTTCTGCCAGAGCGTTAAGGCCGCGGGCGGTTTCTCCGTTGATGCGGACGAGGCGTTTTTCTTTGCCTGTCTCTAAGAATTTGGCGGCATCAAAACCCGTACCTATTTTTGTTACATCACCTTCGTTCTCCACCTCGGCATAGATGCTCCAAGGATTTTCGCGCGCGATGGACTGATTCTGCAACTCTGCCAGAGCAGCACGGCGCAGGCCCTTGCCCGGCACTAACAGCGATAAGGCTTCCAGTATGTTGGTTTTACCAGTGCCGTTCTTGCCGGTTATCGCCACTATGCTGCTTTCAACATCAATGGAGAATTCTTCGTGGTTACGGAAGTTGGCTAATTTTAATTTATTGATTTTCATGGTTTTGAATTATACTAACTACATATCAACGGAATTAGAAAATGGCAAAAGTTAAAACAGCAGTATTTCCTATCGGCGGTCTTGGTACAAGGTTTCTGCCCGCCACCAAAGCCATGCCAAAGGAAATGATGCCGATAGTGGATAAACCACTTATACAATACGCCTTTGAAGAGGCGGTTGCCGCAGGCGTTGAGAAGTTTATATTCATTACCGGACGTAACAAGAACATTATAGAAGACCACTTTGACCACGCTTTTGAACTTCAGAAAACACTGGAAGAAAAACAGAAGCAGGAAGTGCTGGCCTTAGCAAAAGACTGGCTGCCTGAAGCAAGCAGCATATCGTTCATCCGTCAGCGTGAGCCGCTTGGCCTTGGCCATGCCGTGCTCTGCGCGAAGAAGTTTGTGAACGAACCTTTTGCAGTATTACTGGCTGATGAATTATTCCTTTCTAAAAAAGCGGTGCTGCAAAGTATGGCTGAAAGCTATGATGGCGGTAACATGGTTGGTGTTCAGGCTATTGAGATAGAGAAGGTTAGCAGCTACGGCGTTATAACTCCGGAAGGCGAAACCAAAAATAATGTGGTGAAAGTAAGATCACTCGTAGAGAAGCCGGCACCTGAAAAGGCACCTTCTAACCTGACGGTGAGCGGCAGGTATATTTTAGGCCCTGAGATATTTGATTATCTGGAAAAACAGCAGAGCGGTACAGGTGGTGAGATACAGCTGACAGACAGCCTTAATACCATGGCGCTGGAAGGCAAGCAGACATCTGCCTATATTATAGAGGCCAAGCGTTTTGACTGCGGTAGCCGCAGAGGTTTTGTGGAAGCCAATATTGAATTTGCCATGAATATAGAATCTATCCGAAAGGATGTGGTGAAGTTCACCAAGCGCATACTGAAAGAATACGATGTTTAGGACAAAAGCCTAATATCCTTTCAGAACCCTCTCATCATCTTCATTTATATAAATATGCACATTGCGATGTATATGCGCGTTGACGATGAATGCTACTGCGATAAAGCTGCTTATAAGGCTACTGCCACCATATGATACAAGCGGCAACGGCACTCCCACAACAGGCAACATACCTGTTACCATGCCGATATTGATGAATACGTGCACGAAGATTATCGAGCTCATACCTACCGCCATTGCCCGTGCATAAACACTGCTGCACCCGGCAAGTATACTTCTGGCCATAACAAAAAGCGCGGCATAAAGCAGCAGGATTATAACCGAACCGGCAAAGCCGAATTCTTCCGCCAGAATAGAGAAGATGAAATCTGTTTGTTGTTCCGGCACAAAGTTAAGCTGAGTTTGGCTGCCGTTGAGGAAACCTTTGCCGAATACACCGCCGGAACCTACGGCTATTTTACTTTGTATTATGTTATAGCCGGAACCGAGAGGATCTTCCTCCGGATTAAGGAAGGTGTATACACGGCGCTTCTGGTAATCATGCATATGGCTCCACAGCACCGGAAGGGCAACCAGAACGCATATGACAACAAAGATTATTTTCTTCCAGCTTATACCTGTGCCGAACATCATGAACCCGCCAACAAGGCAGATGATAGCCGCCGTACCTAGGTTAGGCTGTATAAGCACCAGCGCCGCGGCCACACCTATTAGAATGACAGGAAAAACAAGGCTGGTAAGACGATGCAGGTTATTATAATGCAGCAGGTGATAGTAACGTGCGAGACCCATCACCAGAAATACTTTCATCAGCTCGGAAGGCTGGAACTGAATAGGCCCAAGCTTGAGCCACCTTTGCGCCCCAAGACCGCCTACCTGACCGAATATGATCACCGCCACCAGCAAGCCGATACCAACCATGTAAGCCTTATATGATACACGGAACCAGTAACGGATATCGGTAAGCATGATCGCTATGCATATAGGCATGGCAACGAGCGCGTTTGCTATCTGGCGGGAAGCCCAAGGATTGAAATTGCCTTTGGCCGCAGAGAAAAGAACTATTACGCCGATCATGAACAAGGCGAAAGTGATAGTGAGTATTCCGCCCGGAAGCTGACGGAGCTTTTCTACAAGTATGGTTTCTGTAGAGTTATATTTTCTCATGACTGGCTATTGGTTAACCTAGTTTTAACCGATTTTTCGGTAATGTAAAACAGTACAGGCACAAATAGTGAAACCACCAGCGCAATTGATGCGATTACTGGCACTCCTGCCAGTGTACCATCTGGCATATCTACCAGCACACGTGAAGAAAGGAAGGCACCGATGGTCTGGAACAGGCTGATAAGCGAGTTCTGCACCGCGTTATATGAGCCGCGTTCTGTTGGAGGAGGAACTTTGGAAGAAAGGGTTTGTCCGCTGACATAGCGGGTTGTAGTGCCAACCATGAATATTACGAAAATCACCAGCACCGGTACAACGCCGTGGTTATAGAATATGAAACCGCTAAGCAGCGCAAATATGAACAGGCTTGTACCTATAATGCTTGCATAGGTTGCACCTTTTGTATCTACAATACGGCCAATAGCACGCATGGTGAAGAAACTTACCGAACCACCGAAGAAATACAATATGCCAAGATCTGCGCGGGGATAGCCCATATTCATCTGCACGTGAGATGATATGTTAGGTATCATCATGAAAGCGCTGAATACAATGCAGCACATAAATGCGTAAGAGGTGATGGTATCACGGCTTTTAAGGTTGGTAATGAACCTTACGAGTGAGCGCTTGAACGGCAGTTTTTGCAGCTGGTTACTGTGATGCGGCAGGTAGCGCCATGCAAAGAATGAAATAATGACACCGCAGATGGAAAGCGCCACGAACGGAGTGTGCCAACTGAAGCGCGAGGCAAGTTCCAGGCCGAACGGAACACCAAGAACGGAAGCCGCAGCGAAAGCGCCCGCGAATTTACCCATTGCAGCTCCGCGACGATGGGCAGGCACGACATCTGTTATCATAGCGTTGCCAAGGGCGTGAAGCGGCCCGCCGAACATGCCGGCAAGCAGGCGCGCCGCTACCATGGAATTGATATCCCATGAAAGGGCGGCTACAGCGGTTGCGATGATAAGGCCGGTGAAGCAGAATAATATGGCCTTTCTTCTATCGAACCTATCTATAACGAAAGATGCAAGTAAGCCCGTTACGGCAGCGGCGAGCGTGTAGCTGCCTGCAATAAGGCCGATGTTATGTGTTGAGATTCCCAGCGCTATGGCGAAATCTGGACCGAGCGGCATTACCATCATGAAATCTACGATGACCATGAAAATGATAAGCCCCAATATTAATATGAGCTTATTCTCGGATATATTGTGCTGCATGGGGAAGTTTCCCTGACCTATATCTTCCAGTACGGCATTTTTTCAGCCTTGCCGCCCGGATGCGTGACCGCGCCATCTTTCGCAGAACCTACGGTTTGAGCGTATTTCCACAGAGTGCCGGAGGTGTATGAGTTCTCACGAGGCTTCCAGTTCTTGCGGCGCGCTTCCAGCTCGGCATCAGAAAGTTCTACATCTATAGTGCCTTTATCTGCATCTATAGTGATGATATCACCATCTTTTATCAGGCCTATCGGACCGCCTTTTGCTGCCTCAGGACAAACGTGGCCTATGCAAAGACCGCGTGTGCCGCCGCTGAAACGACCATCTGTTATAAGCGCGATATTTTCAACGCCCTGACCGTAAAGTGCTGCTGTTGTAGAAAGCATTTCACGCATACCAGGGCCGCCTGTTGGGCCTTCGTAACGGATAACGATCACATCACCTTCTTTGTAATTGCGCTTCTTAACCGCTTCGAACGCATCTTCCTCGCGGTCGAACACGCGAGCCGGGCCTTTGTGAACAAGGTGCTTAAGGCCGGCAACCTTTACTATGCAGCCTTCCGGCGCAAGATTACCTTTTAATGTTACAACACCGCCGGTAGAGCGCAGCGGGGTTTTAACCCTGCGCACAACATCCTGACCTTCCGGGAATACAACATCTTTAAGGTTCTCGGCTATTGTTCGGCCGTTTACCGTTATGCAGTCTCCGTGCATCAGGCCGTTCTCGTAGAGTTCTTTCATCACCACCTGTATGCCGCCGATATTGTACATATCCAGTGCTACATATTTACCGCCCGGCTTCATATCTGCTATGTACGGAGTCTCGCGGAATATCCTGCCGACATCATGCATATCAAAATCTATGCCAGCCTCATGCGCAATAGCAGGAAGGTGCAGAGCGCCATTGGTAGAACCACCGGTTGCGGATATTACACGCGCAGCATTTTCCAGCGATTGTTTTGTAACTATATCACGAGGGCGTATGCCGTTCTTCAGCGCAAGCATTACTGCCTCGCCTGATGCGAATGCGAATTCATCACGATTTTTATACGGTGCAGGCGCGCCTGCAGAACCAGGCAGGGCAAGGCCGATAGCCTCACTTACGCAGGCCATTGTATTAGCTGTGAACTGGCCGCCGCATGAACCTTCTGAAGGGCAGGCAACCGCCTCCAGCTCGTTCAGCTCAGATTCTTCCATGCTGCCGGCTTCATACTTACCAACACCTTCGAATACATCTACCACGGTAACATCTTTACCCTTGTATTTGCCCGGCATTATAGAGCCGCCATACATGAATACTGAAGGTATGTTAAGGCGCACCATTGCCATCATCAGGCCCGGTAGGGATTTATCGCAGCCGGCAAGACCAACCAGCGCATCATAACAGTGACCGCGCACGGTAAGTTCAACAGAATCTGCTATCACCTCTCGCGATACGAGGGATGACTTCATACCCTGATGACCCATTGCTATGCCATCTGTAACGGTGATGGTTGTGAATTCCCGCGGAGTGCCGCCCGCAGCCCATACACCTTTTTTAGCAGCCTGTGCCTGACGCTGAAGCGCGATGTTACACGGCGCAGCTTCGTTCCATGTGGAAACAACGCCTACAAGAGGTTGCGCTATCTGCTGAGGTGTAAGACCCATTGCGTAATAATAGGAGCGGTGCGGCGCGCGCTCCGGCCCTACAGATACATGCCTGGAAGGCAGCTTGCTTTTATCGAATTCTGACATTGTATTTAATTAGCAGCAGGTGCTGCGTTCATGTTAACTAAAGGTGCGGCAGCCATAGAACCAAACCTTACCGGCCTTGATTCTACCGTGGCTTTACCAGCCTGGCCGGAAGCAGAAGAAGGGCTGAATACATCTGGCGACATTCTGCGCTTGATGTTACTTACCTTGCTATTGAACTGCTCCTGATAAACCGCTTGGAACACGCTTTGCTGCTGCATCCAAACAGATCTTTCAGTGCGTGCGGAATTTCTTACCCATTCTTCAAGCTTCATATCCCACACTGCCTGTTTTGCAGGTTCTAGTTCTGCATAACGAGGAATGTTAAGGTTAACAGAATTGCTTATAGGTGCTGCTACCTGCACCGGCTGAACTGGCACAGGGGCGCGTTGAGCAACAACTGGAGCTGCTACAGGTGCCGGAACGTAAACCGGAACCGGAGCTGCCCTTACTGGAGCCTGCGCTACAGCCGGAGCTGACTTAACTGCCGAATGCTGTACCTGCAGTTGCTGCACTGGCTGAGTTGGAGCTGCACGATTAGGTATATGGTTTTGTACCACTACAGGAGCAGGTGTTTGTGCTTGCACTTGTACAGGAGCTGCTTGTTGCGGTATCACTGAAGCAGTAGGCCTTGCCGCTAAGCCAGACCTCATGCTGAGAGGCATTGCCGCCTGAGCAGTTTGAGCAGGAACAACTATAGGAGTTACAACAGGTTGCTGTGCAACTGCTTTGGGCGCTGCTACAGGCTGCTGGTTTATAAGATTGCCGTTGTTATCGTATACTGCTTTTACAGCATGGCTTTGAACCGCAGGAGTAGCTTGTTCAAAGTTTGAAGATATGAATTGCTGCTCAAGACGCTTTTGAAGATCGGCATCGTTATTTACCGTAGTTGTTGCTACAGGCTTGCTATCTGATGTCAGCTTCGTCCATTTTTTATCTTCCACAGGAGTAGAGTGTGCAAGGCTTGCCGGAGCAGGTTTTGTACCTTGTTCCATAGAAGAGTAATCTGCCTTTTGCAGTGAAGCAGGAGCCGCCGCTGTTTGCTTTTGCTTAGCAGCTTCATCAGGCACATCTTGTGCTGCCCACCACCAGTCATTACGCGGAAGTTGTGGAGCAACAGGTGCTGGTTTTTCTGAATATGCGCTAGGGAACATTGCATATTGCTTGTCATTTTCAGCTGCAACAACAGGTGCCGCAGGAAGCTCATTACGGAGTTTTATCTCACGTGCTAAGTTGCTTGCCTCTACCGTCTTCTGCCTGCTTGCAGAATGATTGGACAGAAGTTGTGCAACCTGTGGGCTTCTCATCATTGCAAGATCATAAGGTTTCTGACCACCGCGTGCCACCACTTCTGTATTGGCACCAACACCAAGCAGATATTGTACCATGCCCGCATTACCGTTATACGCTGCTATGTGCAGAGCCGTAAGGCCATCTGCATTCGGCTTGTTTATATCAGCACCCTGGCGCACAAGCATATCAACAACCTGTACGTTACCATTAAGCACCGCCACCATAAGCGCCGTGTCGCTTGAATTATTTGCAAGGTCTATATCAGCGCCGTTACGTATAAGCTGCTGAACAGCCTGAAGGTTGTTGCGCGCCGCACCAACTATAAGCGGCGTATTGCCTTTGTTGTCAGTAATGTTGACATCTGCACCTTCAGCCAGAAGCAGTTCTACAACATCATTATTGTTAGCATATACAGCACCCATCAGAGGTGATTCGCCATGTATGTTCTGTACATTAGGGCTTCTACCAGAATGGATAAGATTTATTACTGCATCTCTGTCTCCGCGCATAGCAGCACTAACAAGCATACCTGCAAGCTGTTGTTCAGAATAAGTGCTGGATGTGTAAACATTACGCCCCCCCTGACCAGTATTGTTGAACGGGCTTGAATCATCCTGTAAAGAAGCAGGCATCTCTGCAAGTGGGAACAGCTCATCATCATCTGTTCTCAGATCATCTATCGGCCTTACAGATTTTTCATTAACATCCACCAAAGTTTCAAGCAGAGGAGCGTTATCTGTTTTTGTAGCCCTGGCTTTTCTACCTTCCAGCAAATCTGCAGCTTCTTGTTCGCGATCCTGAGCGAGTTGCTCAGGCGTTTTTTCTTTGTCGAATACCTGATTGAGAAGGCTATCAACTTCTTTTTCCCTATCTTCAGGAGAAAGTTCATGAGCTGCTTCTGAGCTTTCTATGCCTTTTTCCTGCCTGCGGTTCTCGAAACCAAGATCAGGTGTTTCAGGAAACTGGTCACGACCAGATTCATCTGACAGAGCCCTTTCTATATTATCCTGAGGTGCTGCCGGAGCCGCATCAACTTCAAGGCTAGGAAGATCCGATACTTCTGCATCCTGCAAAGTAACTACCCCACCAGTTTCAGGTGATTCAGGCATTTGCGGCGCGCTGAACTCATCAGGAACTTCAATGGCCGGAGGAACCACCGCTGCTTGCGGAGCCTGTAAACTAGGAGCTTCTATGCCTGGAAGTTGAACAACCGGCGTATCGAACTCCGGAGGGAGAGCAAGACCATCTTCCTCTTCAAGTTCAGGCACCTGATTCTGTGCAAGCTGCATGCCCGCTGCAGGTTCTATCTCGTTAAGAGAATTCAGACCCGGTATAGAAGGAAAACTTTCTGCGAAAGCAAGTTTGAACAGAAAAACGAAATACAGGAAGATTATTAACTTTCTCATAAAAACAAACCGGAATATGTGGTCATAATAAATTACAAAGCCGACTAAAATGCCTCGGCGATAAAGCACTTGAATAAAGTGCCCATTTGTTCTGAATTATGTATCCGATTTACTCGCATAAGGAAATCATTTTTTTCTGCGCCTGAAAGTTTTTCAGCAAGCATGTGTGCTCGCTGCACGATGCCCATCTCCCTGAAAAAATCTCCCTGATCTTTTATGTAGAGTTGTTTTATTCCCTGTTGCATTGCAACTAGATAGAGCATACGGAAATTTACATGCGCAGTGATATCTGCCGCACCTATGTTTTTGAATATATTATTGTATTCGTGAAGATAGACAGATTGCACCGTATCGCCCGATACAAAGCCGGTATAACCGTAATCTATCACAAAAGAAAAACCTTTATATTTTAATATATTATCTGATATCTCCCGCATATAGCGTATGGCTTCCGGGCTATATTCCACCACCGCCCCTTCTTCATAATCTTCTGCATCCTGTATTATCATATCAGGAATGGCCTCTACAGGCTCTACTTCAGTAATTTCAAGGCTTTTGAAGGCATCAAGGGTAACCACCCGCTCCTTAAAACCACCACCCCTTTTAACATATTGGCTTACCGGCAGGGCATCAAAGAATTCGTTACTTATATATATATGCGGCGAATTTCCGGATATTTCTGTAAAAGAACCTATCCATTCAACTTTATCTATATGTTTAGAAAGTGTTTTCTTTTGAATTTCTACCAGTACCGGGTTAATTTCTAGAATATATACTTTAATCTTTTGATATATATCGTTAAAGCCGCTGATACAGTCTAAAACATCTTTCATCATGGTGCCTTTGCCTGCACCACATTCTATAAGGTTGATTTTATCATAAGCGGAAAGGTTCTGCTTTATCTGCTGAACGGTAAACAGACCTATCATCTCTCCGAACAGCACTGTTATTTCCGGTGATGTTATAAAATCACTATTAACACCTATGGGGTTTTTTGTGATATAGTACCCATGCTCACTATCGAACAGCGCGGCCTCCATGAATCTCCGCATAGTAATATGGCCGTTTTTTTCTATCTCTGACCGTATTTTTGCTTCCAAACTCATATCTATTGAATATTCTGGTATCAGTTCTTAAATAACATAAAGTAATAATTTGAGGTGTATATGGCAAAAGAAACTACTGATCAGTCTTTCGAAACTGATGTACTTGGCTCCGGCAAACCTGTTCTGGTTGATTTCTGGGCAGAATGGTGTGGCCCTTGCCGCCAGCTGGCACCTATAATAGATGAACTTTCCAAAGATAAAGGCGACAAGCTGGAAGTGTTCAAGATCAACATTGATAAGAACCCTGAAATACCTACAAAACATGGTATTCGCGGTATACCTACACTTATTGTGTTCAAAGATGGCCAGGCTATTGCTACGAAAGTTGGCGCGCTGCCTAAATCTGCCCTGTATGAATGGGTTGATAGCGTAGTTGCCTAAAGCACTGTTCTACAAAACTATAGTTTTGATATTGGTGAATTCGCGGATGCCGAACTCAGACATCTCGCGGCCGTAACCGCTTTCCTTTATGCCGCCGAAAGGCAGGGCAGGATCTGACTTAACGAAATCGTTTATGAATATGCTGCCGGCATCGACCTTATGCTTTGCCAGTTGCAGAGCCTTGGCCCTACTTCGGCTGAAGATAGCGGCACCAAGACCAAAGTTGCTGTTATTGGCTATATCAATGGCATCTTTATCGTTCTTGGCACGGAACACCAACGCTACCGGCCCGAATATCTCTTTATCTTCAATCAGGTCTGGTTTTTTGACCTCTAAGACCGTAGGAGGATAGAAAGCACCCGCCTGTTGCGGTACGTAGCCGCCGCAAATAAGTTTGGCAGCGCCTGAGTTGGTATATTTTTTGACCGTTGCATGTATCTCATCCCGCGCTTCAGTGGAAACAAGTGAGCCGATGATGTTTTTTATGGAATACGGATCACCGAAGCTTGATGACTGCATTATGCCACTGAATTCTTTGATGAATTGGCTGTAGGCAGAAGAAGATACGATAAAGCGCTTGGCCGAGATACAGCTTTGACCTGCATTGATAAGCCTGCTGGCAGCGCAAAGTTTTGCAGCTTTTTTAACATCTGCATCGGAGAGTACTATATATGCATCGTTACCGCCCAGCTCCATAACGCATTTTTTAAGATTGCGCCCTGCCAGTTCTGCTATTTTGCGGCCTACATCTGTA
>JAMHZE010000146.1:0-1590 GCA_035909535.1 Rickettsiales bacterium
GGTTCAAAAAATTCATCAACTATGTTGAGGCTCAGGCACGTCAGCAGGGCATAAAAGAAAGTACGCTGCGCGCTGCATTCCGCGATGCGAAGTTTAATTTTAAAGTTGTAGATCTGGATAAGAAGCAGCCGGAAAGAAAAGCCGGCCCGGTATGGAATGACTACAAGACCAGAACCGTTTCTCAGGACCGTATAAGCCGCGGCAAGAAGCTGCTGGCAGAGCATAATGCACTGCTGCAACAGATAGAAGATAAATTCGGCGTGGAAAAAGAATATCTGGTAGCACTATGGGGAGTGGAAAGCAACTTTGGCAGCTATATGGGTAATTTTGACATTATAAACTCGCTGGCCAGCCTTTCTTATGAAGGCAGGCGCAGGGAGTTCTTTCATCGCGAGCTGATGAACGCACTTAAGATACTGGATGAAGGACATATAGCTAAGGCAGATTTTAAAGGTTCGTGGGCTGGCGCCTTCGGACAGGTTCAATTTATGCCATCTACCTTCCATAACCACGCATATGATTTTGACGGCGATGGTCGTAAAGATATGTGGAAAAACAAGGGTGACGCACTTGCATCTGGCGCTAACTATTTGAAAAAGATAGGTTGGCAGAAGGATATGGGCTGGGGAAAAAGAGTTATTATACCTAACAATTTGAATCCTAAGTATTTTTCGAAGGGGCACAAGGTTACAATGGCGGAATTACGCCAAATTGGCGTAAAATATAGTGACGGAAACCCTGTACAATCACTTAATTATATGGTATCCCTCGTCGACCCTGATGGGGACCAAGGCAGCCGGCAAGAAGTTTATATGGTAACTGAGAACTTTGAACGCCTGAAGGAATGGAATCGCTCCAATTACTTCGCCACCAGCATCGGCCTTTTGGCAGATGCCATCAGGTAGTCTTTAACTAAATAAGATGGGCATGAAAAAATTTGTAAAAATGCTGCTGGTATCAGCAGTTTTCAGCACGACCACATTACAGTTCAGCTGCGCACCAGCCCCAGAGCCGCGCCTGCAAATAGGACAGGCCTATGCCATTAACGGCAATACCTACCAGCCTAAAATTCAACCTAACTATAAAGAGACCGGCAGCGCATCGTGGTATGGCAGCAAGTTCCATAACCGCCGCACAGCCAATGGCGATATTTTTGACAAGAACCAGTTTACCGCAGCCCACAAAACCCTGCCCCTGCCTAGCGTAGTAAGGGTAACCAACCACGAAAACGGCAAGAGCATGAAACTGCTGGTAAATGACCGCGGACCGTTCTCTCGCGGCAGGATAATAGATGTTTCTGAAGCAGCAGCAAAACGCCTTGGCTTCCATGGCAGAGGCACTGCAAAGGTTACAGTAGAACTGGACAAGGAAGCCAGCCTTGCCCTGCTTAACGACCCCGGGCTTAAAATGGCCGATTCTATAAAAAAGCGTATCCAGGTGGCATACCTGGGAAAAAATATGCCAGCCTCAAAAGAGTCCCAAGAAAACCAACAGCTAGCTACGGTAGAACCGGTAACGCTTATGGAAATGGACAAGCAGGTACAAAATTCCCCCGCCAACCAGGTATTAAAAAATATCCCTACTAAGCCA
>JAMHZE010000147.1:0-27720 GCA_035909535.1 Rickettsiales bacterium
TATCTTCTTCCAGACCTTGAAGTTCTATAGTTGTGCGGCGAGGAACAGCAAACTGCGTTCTAACTTCCACAAGCTCATTGCGAATTATCGCCATTACTTTTGTATCGTCAGCAAGAATGGACAGGAATTCCTTGATATTCTCTGCCAGGCCTGCAAGCTCTTCAGTTATCTTGTCGCGCTCAAGGCCTGTAAGGCGGGATAGCCTCATTTCCAGAATGGCTTTCGCCTGCGCTTCTGTGAATTTACATTTGCCTTTTACAACAACGTTGTGTTCATCTTCCACAAGTTTTATAAGCGGCTCTACACCGGCAGCAGGCCAGCTTCTTTCCATCAGCCTTTCTTTTGCAATGCTGACATCTGCTGAACCACGAATGATGCTTATAACTTCATCGATATTATCTACAGCAAGCGTTAGACCAATAAGTGTGTGGGCTCTTTCGCGGGCTTTGCGAAGCTCAAAACCGATACGGCGCGTAACAACCTCACGGCGGAAGGTAATGAATACTTCCAGCATGTCGCGCAGGTTCATCTGACGCGGGCGACCGTAATCAAGTGCCAGCATGTTCACACCAAAGCTGGTTTGCAGCGGAGTGAATTTGTAAAGCTGGTTAAGAATAACAGAAGCTACTGCATCACGCCTTGTTTCTACCACCACGCGGATACCTGATTTATCAGATTCATCGCGAAGATCTGTTATACCCTCTATTTTTTTCTCACGCACAAGCAGAGCAATTTTTTCTACCATATGCGCCTTGTTCACCATGTACGGAATTTCCGTGATGATAATGGCCTGTTTACCGCCCTGGATATCCTGTATCTCGGCTTTGCCGCGCATCATAACAGAACCGCGACCTGTTTGCAGAGCAACCATCGCCGGCGTTTTACCAAGTATTAAACCGCCCGTAGGAAAATCTGGACCCGGAACTATTGCAGTAAGTTCATCCATAGTAACATCCGGATTATCTATCAGCGCGCATGCTGCATCGCATACCTCACCCAGATTGTGCGGAGGAATGTTGGTTGCCATACCAACTGCGATACCGCTGGAACCATTGACCAGCAGGTTCGGGAATTTTGCAGGAAGAACCGCTGGTTCTTTTTCCGTGCCGTCGTAGTTATCGTGCCATTCAACCGTTTCCTTGTCGATATCTTCCACAAGGGCGTGAGCAGCTTTTGCCATACGTGATTCGGTGTAACGCATTGCTGCCGGAGAATCACCATCTACCGAGCCGAAGTTACCCTGACCATCTACCAATGGCAGGCTCATGGAGAAACCTTGCGCCATACGCACCAATGAATCGTAGATCGCAGAATCACCATGCGGGTGGTATTTACCCATTACATCACCCACGATACGGGCTGATTTACGGTAAGGACGGTTTGAGTGAACCGAGTTCTCGTTCATGGAGAAGATGATACGGCGGTGAACCGGCTTTAAGCCATCGCGCGCATCTGGTATGGCACGGCTAACGATAACGCTCATCGCGTAATCGAGGTAGCTGTTCTCCATCTCTTTCTCAATGGAAATAGGTATTATTTCTGCAATGTTCGAAGACATTTTTGAACCCCTTTTAGGAATGGTTATAACAGAAAAAGATACTAAGGCTATTTGGCCTTTATGCAAATGAAAATAGCGGTTTTTTTAACACTTTTTCTGTTGACAGAAGCTATCTGTGCTGTCCCAGAAAATGGGCTTTTATAAGACGGTTAATCATGCGGTAAGTGCGGAAAAAATCCGCCAGCTTTTCGAGCTCTTTTTTCTTGCCCTTGCCCGGCTCCGGAATATCCCAGTGAAGCTTGCTGAACTGCGCCGGAAACACCGGGCAGCCTTCCTGAGCGGCGTTATTGCACACGGTTACAATGATGTCGAAATCTTTACCGGCATATTCATCCCATGATTTGCTGCGCAGTTTTGTGGTAGGGATGCTGTGTGCTTCCAGCGATCTTATAGTCATGGCATCAATTTTTTTGAAGGGTCTGGAGCCTGCGCTATAGGCCTGATATTTTTCACAACCTAAATGATTAAGAATAGCTTCTGCCATTATGCTGCGCGCAGAATTGCCGGTGCAGAGAAAAAGTACCTTCTTATTTTTTACTTTAACGGGACGCTTCATAGCTGTGCCAGTGCGCGGCTTGTTATAAGCTCTGGCTCGGCGCCGGATTCTTTCAGGCTGGATTCAGCATCATAAAGAACGTTATAGCTACGCCAGATATCGTTAGCCGGTTTTTTAAGCATATGGTTAAGATGCAACCTGAAAGCCGGCACCTGCTTGAAGAATAGTGGCGGCCTTAACGCTGCCATTGCAGCTTCTGCGGTTTTACCTTCGCCCTGTATCTGCGCGGCACAGAAGTGAAGTTTTTCCATGTAGCGTTGCAGTGAACGGATTATGGCAATAGGCGCGGTTCCCGCTTCTAACGCACGGCGCAGGGCTATTTCTGCCTCAGCCTTTTTGCCAGTGCATACCAGTGCGGCGATGTCAGATAGCTGTGTTTCTGTAGTGTTACCAGTGGTCTCCAGAACATCTTCAAGACGTACTTCTTTCACCTCACCCATGTAGAGATCAAGTTTTTCCACTTCGGATTCTACTATTTTGCTGTCGCCCTTGCAGGAGGCTGCTAGATATTCTACCACACCGCGCTCAACTGCACGCATACCACGAGCAGAGAAAAGGCGCATGACCTTTGCCGAAAGATCTTTCTCATCTTCCACATAGCAGGCAAGTGCCGCGACATCTTTACCGTTCTCGTACAATTTTCGTAGCGCAGAGGTTGGCGGAAGATCACCTGCGGTTACCAGCAGAAAGCTGCCTTTTTTTGCATCTGCGGGAATACCTTCCACGCAGGATTCTATAGCTGCGGCGTTATCTTTACCGCCATCTGCGTGACGGAACATTACCAGCTTGCGACCGCCGAACATACTTATGGCAGACATTTCATCGTAAATTACCGAAGGCTCGTTAGATACGCGCTCGTTATCTACCGTGCTGGCGGAGAACGGGTCTGACGGGTCTGCTACTATTTTAGCGGCAATGCGGTTTGCAAGATTCGATACACCGCCGGAATCCGGCCCGTAGATAAGCACAGAGCACACACCTGCGCTTTCAAGCGTGGAAATAAAACCTTCTACACGTGCAGGGGCTATCTTCATTATTTTTTACCAAGCAGCCTTGAGGATATTTTCAGGCTGAGATCATTCGCCATTTCTTCATACAGCTTTTTCTCTGTATCGTGCTCAAGGGCGTAAGTACCGTAATCAGAGAATACGGCATCAAAACCGCCGACCATTATGCTGGTACCGGTATCAACCGGCTTGTTGGTTGTGGTATCCACCACTGTATAGCTACCAACCAGATTCAGGTTGTAACGGGTTATCTCCCTGTCTTTCTGGATCGCTATCGCTTCACGCTCACGCGATACATTGACTATCACCTTGTAGTTCTTATCTGTGTTGATACAGGCAAGGTTAAGGGAGTCTTGCAGGCGGTATTGCAGCCTTTGTGCGCCAAGAGTTGGGTTTTTGGCTTTCTCTACCTTGAAGTTACTGCATGAGCGGGTGCCATCACGGCCCTTTTGTGCATAAAGCGGCTTGAACCCGCATGAGGATACAAGCACAACTACTGCAACTAATGAAAGCGCTCTAAGCGACAACGACATTGAGGATCCGGTTAGGAACATAGATAACCTTTTTAACTTCTTTTCCGCTGAGGCCAGTATTCACTTTTGGATCGTTAAATGCAAGCTTTTCTACCTCTTCTTTCGAGAGGTCTTTCGGAACTTCTATAGTAGCGCGCAGCTTGCCGTTAACCTGTACAGCTATGGTAGCGCTTTCTTCCACCAGCAATTCTTTATCTGCCTGCGGCCATGGGGTTTCTATTATTGGAGCTTTATTGCCCAGCATCTGCCACAACTCTTCCGTTACATGCGGTATTATAGGATTGAACAGGCACAGGGCAGCACATATACCTTCCATGAAAACTGCTTTTGCGGCATGTGAACCTTTGTTCATTTTCTCCAGCGCATTGGTAAGTTCGCGCAGGCGGGCAACCGCTTTGTTGAGGTGGAATTCCTCAAAATCTTTAGTGACGCTATGAATGGTTTTATGAGTAAGACGACGCACCGACAGCAGATCACCCGCTATGCCGTGCAGCCAGTGAGCACCATCCATGCCCTCGCTGTATTCCAGCTCGGAAGCCAGCTTCCAGAGGCGGGCAAGGTATTTATGGCAGGCTTCTACACCGGCATCGCTCCATTCCAGGTCGCGCTCCGGAGGGGAATCTGACAGCATGAACAGGCGCGCAGTATCAGCGCCAAAGCGCGTGATGATGCCGGCAGGATCTACCGTGTTACTTTTGGATTTGCTCATTTTGATAGAAGCGCCGACCTTAACTTTCTTGCCGTTCGCTCTTTCAATATAGCCTTCTTTGGTCTTATCCACATCTTCCGGATATAGCCACTCTCCTGCTTCGCTCTGGTAGGTTTCGTGGTTAACCATGCCTTGTGTAAGTAGCGCCTTGAAAGGCTCGTCAACATTATGGTAGCCGCATTTTTTAAGCGCACGGGTGAAGAAACGCGCGTAAAGCAGGTGCAGTATCGCGTGCTCAATACCGCCAATATACTGGTCTACCGGAAGCCATTTATTGACATCTGCCTTATTGAAGGCCGCGCCTTCCAGCTGCGGGTTTACAAAGCGCAGAAAATACCAAGATGATTCAAAGAAGGTATCGAAAGTATCTGTTTCCCTTGTAGCATCGGCATCGCAGGAAGGGCATTTTACATGCTTCCAAGTAGGGTGGTTTGCTATAGGACTGCCCTTGCCATCAAAAACCACATCTTCAGGCAGTTTTACTGGCAGATCGCTTTCCGGCACGGGAACCGTACCACACTTATCGCAGTATATCATTGGTATTGGGCAACCCCAGTAACGCTGGCGGGAAACACCCCAATCACGCAGGCGGTAGGTAACCTTGCCCTCACCCTGTTTTATGGCCTCAAGGCGCTTTATTATCTCGCTGCGGGCTGCATCTGTATCCATTCCGTTCAGGAACTCAGAATTGATCATTTTGCCGGTTTCCGTATAGGCCTTATCTTCCACGCGGAAATCATCACCTTCCGGAGAGACAACGGTGGTTACTTCCAGGTTATATTTACGGGCGAAATCAAGATCGCGCTGGTCATGCGCAGGGCAGGCAAAAACTGCGCCCGTACCGTAACCCATAAGTACAAAGTTGGCGATATATACAGGTATTGTTTTGCCCTTAATGAAAGGATGGGCAACTTTTAAGCCCGTATCAAAACCTTTCTTCTCGGCTTTATCTATAGCTTCTGCGGTAACGCCAAGCAGGCGGCATTCTTCTACAAAGGCCGCAAGTTCTTTATTTTTTTCTGCCAGTTTAAGGCTGAGGGGGTGTTCTGCCGCGATGCCGATGAAAGATGCACCGAAGATAGTATCCGGGCGGGTAGTGAATACCTCTATGCTATCTGCTGAGCCTTCTACATTGAATTTTATGGATGCACCTTCTGACTTGCCTATCCAGTTACGCTGCATAAGGCGCACTTTATCCGGCCATTTATCGAGTGTATCAATGCCCTGCAGAAGTTCTTCAGCGAAATCTGATATCTTCAGGAACCACTGGTTAAGTTTTTTTATCTCTACCGGAGCGCCGCTGCGCCAGCCCTTGCCATCTATTACCTGTTCGTTGGCCAGAACAGTCTGGTCTACCGGGTCCCAGTTGACGCTGGATTCCTTGCGGTAAGCAAGGCCGGTCTTGTAAAAATCGAGGAACATCTTCTGTTCGTGCTTGTAATATTCCGGCGAGCAGGTTGCTACCTCCCTCTCCCAATCATAGGAAAGGCCGATAGATTGCAGCTGGCCGCGCATGAAATCTATGTTTTCATACGTCCATTTGCCCGGGTGGGAATTGTTCTTTATTGCGGCGTTTTCTGCAGGAAGGCCAAAGGCATCCCAGCCCATTGGGTGCAGAACATCATAACCGCGCGCCTTGAAAAAGCGGGCCACAACATCGCCAATGGAATAATTACGCAGATGCCCCATGTGGATTTTACCCGAAGGGTATGGGAACATTTCCAGAACATAGTATTTTGGCTTGTCTGAAACGGTGCCGGACTTGAAATAGCCGCCATTATCCCAGAATTTCTGCCATTTTTGTTCTATCTGTTCATGCGTGTATTTAGCCGGCGATGAAGACATGATTACAGTCTGTTATCATCTATGCGAAGCTGGCGCGCACGAATTAGGATCTTATCTTCCAGAGAGCGGGCAAGCTCGTCGCTTGCAGGAGCGCTTTTGCCACCAACCTGGCGGAACAGCGACACTTTAACACCGCTTGCACGCAGTTCATCAGAGCTGATAACAACGTTAGCTTTAATTTTTTCACCGCGTGAAGCCGGATCTTCATACCAATCGGTTATTATAACACCACCAGTAGCATCTACAGTTGCTATAGGCATGAAGGAGATTGTATCAAGGGAAGCCTGCCACAGATATGCGTTAACGCCACGGGAGATGCTATCTCCACCGAAACCGCTGCCAAAGCCGCGATTAAGTGATGACGCATTGCCACCTACAAGCGCTATACCATCATCGCCGGTTAGACGGCCTCTTTTAAGTTCGCGGCCATCTTTTATAGCCATTGGGTATTCTTTATCCAGGCCACGCTGGTGAATTTTATTTGGTTTGTTATCACCACCGCAGGAAACCACGGCAAAACATAGTATAAGGGCAAATATTTTTTTCATATTTATAGAAACCAGTTCTTGTTGAGATGCTGTGATAATAGTGAAGGCGGATATTCTGTCAATGATAGTTGTATGCATGCTAAGCAGAAACAAAATTATGCTACTTTTCCTTAGTAGCGGGCATAAAAAAAGGGCGACCAATTGGCCGCCCTTAGTTTTTGACTAGACGTCAAGTAACCTTATTAGAAGGAAACTTGAGCACCAAGTAGAACTACGTTACCTTCGTTAACTGTAGCACCAGCTGCAGTTTCGAATTCGAAGAAGGAAACTTCTACGTATGGAGTCAGGCCTGGAGCCATTTGGTAGTCAGCGCCAACAACAAGGTTTGTACCTTCGTTGTTTGCACCAGCTGCCTGGCCAACTTCACCGTTAAGGTAAGTTACAGAAACGCCATATGGGCCATTTTCGTAAGCTGCACCAAGTGTCCAGTATTTGGAATCACCGAAACCAGCACCAAGGCCAGAATCACCTAGATCAGCCCAGTTACCAGCTACAGAGAAGCCAGCGAAGTCAAGAGCTAGACCTGCAGAGTATGCAGATAGATCGTTAGTTGCAGCAACTTCAGCATCACCGAATTCACCAACTAGTGAAGCAGAAAGGCCAACGCCATCAGCTACATCGCCTTGGAAACCAAGACCACCAGAGAATACGTTCTCGAAGTCACCGTTGTTGTTCAGAGAAACAGCACCTGCTGTACCAGTGTTACCAGTATCTGGAGTGTAAGAAACACCAGCTTGGAAACCGCTGAAACGAGGAGTGTAGTAAGAGATCTTGTTTGTATCAGAAACAAGTTCATCTTGACCAGCAACAACTAGGTTAGGAGTCAGGATGAAAGGAGCAGCAGTAGCAGGAGTCAGGTGGAACCTGTAATCACCAGCTATACCGCCTGTCGCGCGAGCTATGTTAGAAGCGTCAACTTCCATAGTCTCAGAAACGCCAGAGTTAGCACCAGCTTCGATACGACCGAAAGAATCATTCTCTACGTATAGGAATGTTTTATCAGCGTTGTTCTGTTGGTTTGCAGGAGCAGCACCACCGCCCGCTAGGAACAGAAGGTTAGCTTTGTTAACAGAAGTATCAGCTTCCAGCTCTATAACAGCACCGTAGTCGAAATCTTCAGAAGAACCCGCTGCAGTTATGTTAAGGCTAGTATCGTTAACGAAAGTCTCGTCTCTTTTAGCAGCACCAGCGCCAACGTTGTTTTCTTCGTTAACTGAAGCAGCCTGGAAGTTGAAGTTACCACCGATCATCACAGTTAGACCGCCAGTGTTTGCAGGAGCAGCAGCAGCAGGAGCGTGTGAGCCACCAGCCATTGCAGCTGAAGCAGCAGAAAGGCTGATCAGAGCTGTTGTACCTAATAAGAATTTTTTCATCTTAGTACCTTTTAGTTTAGTTAATAATAATAAATAATGCGACCATCTAAATAGCAATTAGGATGATTACACAATCTTGGGAAAGTATATGGCATACCCTAGGGGCAGAAATCAAGCGTTTATTTTCTATATATATATAAAAGTGGCCTTTTTGGGTTTTTGTTGCGCATATACCACAAAAACCGAGGCTTTTAGTCTAGTTTTTTGCGCAGTAAGTCATTGACAATATTAGGATTTGCCTTGCCAGCCGATAATTTCATCACCTGACCTACAAAAAAGCCGAAAAGCTTGGTCTTACCGGACTTGTATTCCGCCACGGAAGGCTGGTTATCAGCCAATATGCCATCTATTATACGCTCTATCTCAGATGTATCTGTTACCTGTTTCAATCCTTTTTCTTCTACAATGGCATCTGGCGCTTTGCCTGATGCGAACATTTCATCCAGCACATCTTTAGCTATCTTGCCGGAGATGGTATCATCTTTTATCAGCAGAATAAGTGCTGCAAGATTTTTTGCTGAAACAGGTGACGAGGTTACATCTAACCCAGCTTTATTTAGCCTGCCGAAGAGTTCTGCTGAAAGCCAGTTGCTTGCCAGCTTGGCATCTTTACATGCGGCGAATACTTCTTCAAAGAAATCCGATATGTCGCGCTCTGCCGTTAGCACTTCTGCGTCATACGCGCTTAAGCCGAGCTGACCCGTATAGCGTGCAAGTTTCACATCCGGCAGTTCCGGCATAGAGGCCCTTATCTCATCTATCCTGCTTTGCTCTATCACCAGCGGATAAAGATCCGGATCCGGGAAGTAACGGTAATCATGCGCATCTTCCTTCGTGCGCATAACTTTTGTTACGCCGCTATCTGTATCGTATAGCCTTGTGGCCTGCTCTACTACTCCGCCGCCTTCAATAAGTTCTATCTGGCGGGCCGCCTCGTAGTTAATTGCAGCGATAATGAAACGGATGGAGTTAAGGTTTTTTATCTCGTTACGCGTGCCGAGTTTTTCTTCGCCCACACGGCGGACAGATACGTTAGCATCACAACGCAGGCTGCCTTTTTCCATATCGCCATCGCATGCGCCGATATAACGTAGTATCTGACGCAGCTTTTTAATGTACTCGCCAGCCTCATCCGCAGAGCTTAGATCTGGCTTGGAAACTATTTCCATCAAGCCAACACCGGAACGGTTAAGATCGATGAAGCTTTCTGTCGGGGATTGATCGTGCATGGATTTGCCGGCATCCTGCTCGAGGTGGATACGTTCAACGCCGATGCGCTTTCTGCCATATGGCATATCTATGAAGATCTCGCCCTCCGAAACTATCGGGTGACGGAACTGGGATATCTGGTACCCCTGAGGAAGATCTGCATAGAAGTAATTCTTGCGGTCAAAAACGGAACGTGGATTAACCGTTGCACCAATAGCTATACCGGAACGTATGCCCTGCTCTACGCAGAACGGATTTATTACCGGAAGCATTCCCGGCATTGCGCTATCTACGAACGATACTTGTGTGTTTGGTTCTGCACCGAAGCCGGTGCTGCTGCCTGAAAATAATTTAGACGCAGATTTTATCTGGGCGTGTACTTCCAGGCCGATAACGACCTCCCACTTTCCCGTGCTGCCTGTTATGAGATTTTTCTCTTCCATTACAACGCTACTGTTAATAATTTCTGCCTCGCAGGTTATTATATTAGGTTTTGCTTTAAATCAACCCGTGTTTTGGCTAGTTTGATAGAACAATGACAGAAAAACAGATAAATAGCCCGGAAGTATGGGCACTACTGGATGGCACAAGCGGGCATGATGCACAGGTACTGGGCGTGGTTGAAGCTTTGGGCGTGCAGTTCTCTAAAAAGAAAATAGTTTATAATGACAAGGCCGGAACACCTAATTTTTTAAAGCTTGATGGTTTAGCTACCATAGACCGCCGGTCATCTGACCTGATAGGCGAGCCGTGGCCCGATGTAATAGTTTCGTGCGGGAGAAAGGCTGCGAGCGTAGCGCGATCCATTAAAAAACGCGCAAGAAAAAGTGGCAAGAAAAGCTTTGCCACCCATATATTATGGCCGGGAACACCGGAGGGAAGTTTTGACATAATTGCGACGCCAGCACATGATGCACTGGTATGGCCGTATTCATCCAGCAAGAAGATATATCGCTTTGTAGGTGCGCCGAACAGAATAACCAAAGAATTTCTGCTTAATGAATACAGGATATGGGCGCGCACAATAGGTGAGCTGCCTAACCCGCGTATTGCGGTTTTAATAGGCGGCGATTCCCGCAAGACAGCATTTACAAATATGCACGCAAAAATGCTGTGCGAGCAGGTTGTTGGGCTTTCGGCGACACTTAAAGCAGCGGTGCTGGTAACCACCAGCAGAAGAACGGCGCCTGATGTGGCATCTTACATGGAAGATGAACTTAAACGCAGAATAGGCCGTTACCTGCACTTTCATGATTTTCATAAGAATAAGGCCAATCCGTTCTACGCGTTCTTACAGCTGGCAGATATGGTTATTGTTACCGGCGACTCTATCTCTATGTGCAGCGAATCATGCTCTACGGGTAAGCCGGTATATGTATTTGCACCTGAGGGAAATTCATCGGAGAAGCATCAGGCTTACCACCAAGCTTTGTATGAGGCAGGTTATGCCAGCCCACTTACAAATGATGCGATAAAAGATATAAAGGATATGGGTATAGCCGAGCGCAATCGTGCGGATAAACCGCTTAACTCAGCATCTGATATTGCCGCGGAGATAAAGAAAAGAAGCGGGTTATTTTAGAAGCTTGCTTACCGCCTGAATACCAAGGCGATAGCTTTCTGCACCGAAGCCGCATATTACGCCCGCAGCAGCCGGAGAAACAAAAGATTTATGACGGAACTCTTCCCTTTTAAAGATATTTGAAAGGTGAACTTCTACCACTGGTAATGTGCTTGCAAGCAGAGCATCCAGTATCGCAACCGATGTGTGGGTGAATGCCGCCGCATTTATTATTATGGCCTGCGCAGATTTAGGAGCGGCCTGTATGGCGTTTATTATATCAGATTCGTTATTGCTCTGAATGAATTCTACCTCCAGACCCAGCTTCTTCGATTCTTCATGGCAGATGGATTCTATATCTTTCAGGGTAACGCTGCCGTAAATTTCCGGCTGGCGCTGCCCTAAAAGATTAAGATTCGGACCATTGATTACAGCTATCTTTGCCACTTATTAGCTCCCTGCCCTTACCTGAGAAACAGTTGCTTTGAAGGCTTCGTAGCCTGCAGCACCGCGAACCATTACGCCGTTGATAACAAATACCGGAGTACCTGTTATACCAAGCTGTTCGCCCAGTGCGCGGTTCTCGGAGATTTTGTTGGTTGTTTCGCGGCTTTCCATTTCGCTGCGAAGAAGGTTTGCATTCACGCCTGTTTTTTCAACGGCAAGATCTATAACCTGCTCTACAGTTTGTGTATTGCTGGAACCAAGCGCCACATAGAAATCATTCCATTTTTGCGGTGCAAGTTTTGAAACTGCGAGAGAAGCTTTAGCCTTTTCAACTGAAAGAGGTCCGAGTATCGGGAAATCTTTCATCACAAGTCTTACACCCTTATCTTCTGTTATAAGTTTTTCAACATCTGGTATAGACCTGCGGCAGTAACCACAGTTATGATCGTGGAAAGATACGATTGTTACATCTGCATCTGCATTACCGTGCTGAGGATCTGTTTTGCTTTGTTCAAGCTGAGGGCGAAGTTCTTGCGCTTTCTGGTCTGAATCGCGCGATTCTTTCTCGGCACGTGCCATTTGCGCCTTGCGCAGACCCTGAATTATAACTTCCGGATTATTCTCGATGAATTCTGCTACGCTCTTGCCGATATCGCCGCCTGCTGCAACGCCTGATTTTGATATAAGCAGGTATGTAACCGCAGATGATGTAAGTACGGAAAGAACGAATAATACTACTATTAGTACCCTAGTGGCCATGTGATCTCCAGATTATTTTATAAGACGCGCATCAACGATTATTATTTATCTTTTAATCGGTCAAGCTCCTTTTTAAGCTCTTTCAAACGCGATGCATCGGGCGAGTTCTTTCCAAGCTTCTGCTCTGCAAACACTATGTACCTTCTCGCATTCATTTTATTACCGGATATTATCGCACTTTCAGCAAGATAGAGATATGACTGACCAAGTTCGTCCAATTTACCGTATGCGATGCCAAGCTTTTCTATAACACCCACGTTGCGCGGCTCACTTATAAGGCCAGCTTTTAACTGACCTATTGCTGCGCGCCAGTTTTCTTTTTTATTTGTAGCAAGATATGCTTCCGCAAGCTTAAGGCGTATCAGTGCAGAGCTGCCCATAACATTCAGCACTTTTCTGTACTGGGTTATACTTTCTTCTATACTGCCGCGCTCAAACAAGAACTGCGCTTTAAGCTCTGAATAGTACTGGTTGGATGGATCGGAATTTATCAGCTGCTCCAACAGCGCCATAGAGTCTTGGAACTTTCCTTCTCTGTGCAGCGCTATTGCGCGTGCATATACTGCATCAGGTGTTTCGCGGTTCTGGTAGAAAAGACGAACGGCATCTGGCTGCTCCAGAAACCCTTTAAGCTTTGCTTTAACCATACGGAACTTTCTTTCCAGCGCTTGTGGTGTGGGCTTATCTACGCCCGGGTTTTGCTTTATGAAGTTAAGTACGTAGTTTATACGCGCTTCAGAAACAGGGTGTGTAAGCAGATACTCATCATACAGATCTCCCGCCAGCTTCTGCTTCTGCATCAGCTGCGTTAATATACCTTCCAGACCCTTCGGGCTGATACCTATTTTTTTTAGCACGTTAAGGGCAACCGTATCTGCCGCATTCTCGTAGTCGCGTGAATATGCCAGAAAGTTACGCGTGGCGATGTTCTGACCAGCTGTGCCTATTGCCATACCGGCTTCCGGCGGAGCACCTGCAAGAACGCTGCCAAGACCCAGAACATATCCGGCTATAGAGCCAATGCTGGCATCGCGCAGGTTGGAGCCTTTCTGGATTATATGCGCGCCTTTTATATGGCCTGTTTCATGCGCGATAACACCCATCAATCCTGCAGCATCTTCCGACTGGATCATCAGCCCGGTATGCATGAACAGCTTTTGTCCGCTGGTGACAAATGCGTTTATGGATGGATCGCTTATGACTATCATGCTTATGGAATCCGGGTCGAGCCCGGCGGCCTCGAATATCGGGTGGGATATTTCTTTCAGGAAGGCTTCCATCTCATCATCGCGGATGAGTGATATAGGCCTTTTTTCTGCCGCCTTTGCATACAGAGATAAATCTGGTATCATGAGCACAGAAACAAGTGCCATAATACCGAGAATCTTTTTCAGAATGGATATTTCAGAAAGCATAAAACTTAAAACCGACCTGCATTTATATAGTATCATAGCAGGCTGGGAACAATATCTCAAAGACGAAAAACGTTTTTCACAAAATACCCTTGATGCATATTTGAACGATATGCTGGTTTTCCTCAGCTTTATTACCGAGCATCGCGGCCGAACAGCTGATAAAGCTATGCTGGAGAGCCTGCGCCTGAGCGACTTCAGGAGTTTTTTTGCAAATATAAGTGCGCGCAGAACCGCCACTTCTCGCGCGCGAACCATTTCTTCGGTGAGGAGTTTTTACCGCTACTGCGAGCGTAACGGCATATTAAAGAACGAGGATATATTCCTTGTTAAAAGCGCCAAGCTGCCAAAGCCATTGCCTAAAGCGCTGAACACATCAGATACTGCAGGCGCTATAGAAACCGCCGCTGAAATAACCGCCGCGCAGGGGTGGGTGGGCTTGCGTGATGCTGCATTGCTACAGCTTATATATGGTTGCGGGCTGCGTATATCTGAAGCGCTGGAGCTTAAAGTTGGCGACATTGAACACGGACAGCTGAAAATAAAAGGCAAGGGCGGCAAAGAACGTATGGTACCCCTGCTGGAATCGATACGTGATTCGCTTTCTAAACTTGTGGAAGCATGCCCGTTCTGTGATAGCAAAGCAGCATTTATATTTTACGGCACACAGGGCAAAAAGCTTAACCCGGCTGTGTTCCAGCGTGCCGTGAGAACCGTGCGCATAAGCCTTGGCCTGCCTGATACCACCACGCCACACACCTTCCGACATTCTTTTGCAACGCATCTGCTGGAGAATAGCGGCGACCTTCGTACCATACAGGAGCTGCTCGGACATGCATCGCTTTCTACCACACAACGATACACCAAGGTAGACACGAAAAGAATTATAAGTGCCTTCGAGACGGCAAATAAATTATCCGGTTGACTTGCTTTTAGTGTTGGCCGTATCTTCCGCTCATGTCGAAATGTTTTATATACGCTTTTATGCTTATGGTACTGGCCTCTTGCAGCGGCAAAGTGCCGAAGCTTATCTATGAATCGAAGATAAAAGCCGATGAGATAATAGTTGATAAAAGCGACAGAAAGGTTGTTCTGCTGCGCGGCAAAAAGATACTGAAAGAGTACGATATGCGCATGGGCTTTACGCCTGAAGGACATAAGCGCTTTGAAGGCGACGGCAAAACACCGGAAGGAAAATATTTCATCAGTCACAAAAACCCGAACAGCAAGTTCTTCCTTTCTCTGCTGGTATCGTACCCGAATGCTAACGATGTTGCTTATGCCAAAGAACAGGGCAAAAAACCGGGTAATGCAATTATGATACATGGCCAGCCCAACGATATTAAATGGATGGAGCGCTTTAAGAACCAGTACCGAGACTGGACAGCCGGTTGCATAGCGGTAAGTGATAAAGATATGGTGGAAATATATTCGATGGTGGATGTGGGAACGCACATTACCATAAGAAGGTAACGGGGGGCAGCCACAACAGATTGGTCGTAAAAAAAGGGGCTGATGCCCCTTTGTTTATGGTGATCCCGACAGGATTTGAACCTGTGACCCACTGATTAAAAGTCAGTTGCTCTACCGGCTGAGCTACGGGATCAGCCCTTAAAAACCCTTAGAAAATTGCCTCGGGGTAGCCCTTGTATAAGAATAATTTGCTCTTTTTCAACAGAAAATATCAGTTTTTTCGATATTTAGCTTTATTAGAGGGTGAACGAGCTGATATTGGCTTTTATCTTGAAACTAAAAAACTCTTGCATTATACAGGCTGTTGCGCTTAATAGGCGCCACCGGTTTCCGGTATTTTAATGGGGCGTAGCCAAGCGGTAAGGCACCGGTTTTTGGTACCGGCATTCCCAGGTTCGATCCCTGGCGCCCCAGCCAAACCAATCTATTTCCTGCAAACCGTAGTTTTTGTAAGGTGAGAGAGCACCTCTGCCGAGATGCTTGCCATCTGTTCATTGAAAACTCCAGCCACCTCTTCCATCTTTTTACCGCTAACATCAGTACGACGCTCTAGCGGAAGGCTGGTGATGGTTTTACGGTCACCTGCATCCAGAAGGGCTACGGTAAGCTGTATCACGGCATCGTTCTTACCTGCTGACCTGTCCACAAATATTCCGCGCAAACGGGTTTCCAGCAGCTGGGAGGATTTTATCCTGTCGTTATCTGTGCTGACATTAGGGAACTTACCAGAAGCCTCGAAAGCATCTGCAAAATACGCCTGAATAACACGCGGCGCAGTGCCGTTCCAAGCTACGCCACGGAAGCGGGTTTGGGTGCCATCTTGCAATACTACTATTGCTGCACCTTCCATGCCCGGTGCGGCGTTGGGCTCCAGTATTTTAATGCTGCTGTTTAATTTACAGCCTGATGTTTTTGCAGCGGCGACAGGCTTTAGTGTATATATTTTAGGCGCTTTGCGCTGCGCGCAGGCGCTAAGGACTGTTATACAGATAACTAAAAGAAAAATGTTTCTCATGGCGCTTCTATGCCTCCTTCTTTCGAGGGGAACAGCAGTGAAGATGGCTCGTCCTTCACGCGTTCGGTTACTATGTTTATGTTATGTGATGCGCGGCGCATATTATGCATGGTGCTGTTAACCTGCTCGGTGGAATCTATTATATTACCACGCGTATCTTTTAATATCATGTTTATCTCGTTGCTAGATGAGGCGATATTATCCATGGCCTGTTTAAGGCTTGCGATGTTCTCATCACTAGCGAGTTTGTTTATCTGCTCACCGAATACGGCAAGCCTGTCCATTATCTGCGGCAGCTGGTTCATTATTGCGGTTATGCTGCTTGGGCGTGAAGGGATTATTGGCACTTCACCTTTTTTAGTAAAGTCTTTCAGCTCTGCTGTATTCGGGTCATCTTCCGAGGAGAGTTCTATGAACACAGAGCCTGTTATACCCTGCATTTTAAGTGCGGCTACCGTATCTGCCTTTATTGGGGCATCTGCCCTTATGCGTACATCTACCTGTATCAGGCGGGTATCTTTTTCATGTATGCTGATTGCTTCTACCGTGCCGACGTTAACACCGCGGTACTTTACCTGATTGCCCTCGCTTAGACCGCTGACGGATTCGGAAAAGAATATGCGGTATCTTTCATCTGAATTACTGCCGTTATTTATCAGCCAGATGGTAAATAAGGCCGCCGCCAGGGTAAGCCCGGCAAGATACAGACCCACCCTGAAGTAATGCTTATCTGTTTCCATGTGCCTGCCCTGTTGCTGTTTCTGCCGATCGCGCTCTTGGTCCGTGGAAATATTCCTGTATCCACGGATGGTTGCTTTCCATCAATGCCGGTAGGGTATCAATAACTACCTTGCGGTCAACCAATACGGCTACACGGTGGCATAATGTAAATAAAGAATCAAGATCGTGTGTAACCATAACAACCGTTATGCCCAGATTGCGGTTGAGCTTTATTATCAGCTGGTCGAACGCGGCGGCGGTTAGGGGGTCCAGCCCTGCCGTGGGTTCATCGAGGAATAATATCTGCGGATCCATGGCGAGTGCGCGCGCAAGGGCTGCACGCTTTACCATGCCGCCTGAGAGTTCTGACGGGAATTTACCGCCCGCCTCCGGCTTGAGTTCTGAAAGCGCCATTTTCATTACCGCTATCTTTTCCTGCATGGCGGCGGGTATTTTTGTATGTTCTGCCAGTGGCATCATGATGTTTTGAGCAACAGTGAGGGATGAGAATAACGCACCCTGCTGGAACAGCACACCGAACAGGCCGGCTACTTCCTGCGGTTGCAGTTCGGATACTTTTTTGCCTTGAATGGTAACGCCGCCTGATGTTGGGTTGTGCAGGCCTGTCATGGTACGGAGGAGCACGGATTTGCCTGAACCCGAGCCGCCAACCACGCCGAGTATCTCGCCTTTTCTGACCTCGAAATCTACATCTTCATGCACTACCTGTTTGCCGAACTGGTTCTTTACATGGCTTACTTTTATGAGTGGCTGGTTCATCTATATACCTACCTTCTGGAAGAATATGGAGAACATGGCATCCAGCACCAGTACAAGGAAAATGGCTTTTACCACCGCTGTTGTTGTTTCGCGCCCGATGCTTTCTGCCGAGCTTTTTACCCTGAGCCCATGCATGCAGCCAACTATGCCGATGAAGAAGGCAAAGACCGGAGCTTTAACCATTCCCACGAAGAGATCTGCGGCATCAATTGCGTAGTGAACGCGCTCGAGATAGAGGGACAAAGTGATATCCACCAGCGACATGGATATGAGGTAGCCGCCTAGTAACCCCATCATGTTTGCGAAGAATGTAAGCAGTGGCAGTGCTATTATTATTGCTACCAGACGCGGTACAACCAGCATATCGAAGGGATCAAAACCCATTACTTTGAGGGCATCAACTTCCTCACGGGATTTCATTACGCCTATCTCTGCCGTGAAGGCGCTACCAGAACGTCCGGCAACCATTATGGCAGTTAACAGCACGCCCATTTCTCGCAAGATGGATATGGCGATGAGATCTACCATGAACTGCTCGCCACCATATGGCCGTAGCTGCGCAACAGACTGATACGCCAGCACCACCGCGATAAGGAATGAGATGAGCCCGATTATCGGCATGGCGTTCATACCGATATGCTCTATATGGCGGGCAATCTCTGGCAGGCGCAGCCTTTTGGGGTTGAGCAGTGCACGCAGCAGAAGCACCACTGCCCTGCCCATAAAAGATATTATGTTATGGGATTCGCGCGACATATCTGACGCCCAGCTACCCCATGAAACCATGAGTGCAGAAAAATACGGTAGAGCCACCTGCTTCTGCGGAGCCTGTGTATTGAGCTCAGAAACCATTTCTACCGTGCTACGCTGAGAATCGCTGCCGTATTTAATTGCGGCTTTGCTTTGCCATTCTTTTATTAACAAAGCGCCTGCGGTATCTATTTCCTGTAAGTTTGAGAGGTCTATCTCTGTTATTTTTTTACTTTGCAGACCTAAGGATTCTGCTTTTTTTATGGCATCTGCAAGTTGGCGGACGGTAAGCGCACCCGTAAGGCTAAGGCGTGAGGAGGCATCTAAAACCATTTCAAAAGATGCGGCCATATTATTGCTACTTTGCCCTGAGCCCGTTGATAAGTTCTTCCGGATAATCTGTTATGAGGTTTACATTCTCATACATCATAAGGCCTTCAACGCGCAGGTTTTTCACATCATCTTCTGTTATCGTCCAGAAGTATTTCTGCAGGCGGCTTTCCAGAACAGAAAGATAGGTAAGGCTTTTTTCCATGCAGTATGCGCTTGGGGCAAGTTTTTCTGCAAGAGCGGTTACATATTGCTCGAATATCTCGTTCTTTTTTGATTCACGCCCGAATAATAAACCGATGGTAAGGCTTTTGTTAAGTTCTCGCATTTCCATGAGATCGTGGTGATTAAAGGAGGATATCAAAACCTGCTCTGATTTTATTCCGGATACTCTGACCGTTTTTTCTACAAATTCAGCGATACCGTGCTGCTTCATTTCTATATTGAGGAATTTATCTCGCTCTTTGAAAAGGCTGAGTACATCAGAGAGTTTTGGTATGCGGTAGCCGCCATTAATTTTTACCGCACTTATCTGGCTGGAATCCATTGCGGTAATAAGGCCGCCGCCGCCATGTAGGGATGTATCATCATCATGTATAACGTGGCACACACCATCGCTGCTTACAAATACATCCAGCTCGGTGCCATCTGCACCTTTATCGATAGCGTATGATATTGCTTCCAAGCTGTTCTGGTAGGGTAGCTCCGGCTTTTCCGGCTGTCTTATACCTCTGTGACCGAGTATCATCATAGTTATTAACAGCCTTACTTAAAAACCCTGTTGATAAGTTTGTGTATATGTATTGCCTGTCAGGAAAACAGGATTTCTCAATTTATTTTAACAGTTTTATACACATGTTCGTAAGTATTATATATTAACTAAGATTAATTTTTTGTTATTATATATCATGTGATTACATAAATATCTCTGTGGATAGTTATGTGCATAACTTCTTTTGAAAGATAAAAACACCCTCTACTAAATATATAACCTATATATTAAAGAATTTATTTTATTTAAGATAAGAAAGTAATTTTTTCAGGGTATCTTGTATATCCATGTTCTGAAATTCAGACATTGTTATAAGCCTGCTTATTTCCATGAATCTGGATATGTTCTTTTCATCAGGAGATGATCTAATTTTCTGAGAATATTGTTTAAGGAACATATTGCCGAATATCTTCCATGAGTCTTTATCTTTAATCTCTTTAGCCAGGGATGATATTTCTGTGATGTTAGGACTCTTGGCCTTAACTATCTTGTTAAACTTATCCAGCGTTGAATAAACCCCACTAGTTATCATTTCAATCGCAGTACCGGGAGAGCCTTCACAGGCATCATAGATATCTTCCAGACTTTCATTTTCATGACCAAGATCTGACATAAGAAGGATGAAATCTTTTTTAGATAAAGGGCTGAATTTTATTTCAAGACAGCGAGAGCGTATAGTTGGAAGTAACGTAGTTCCGTTATGATTTATTATTACAAGAACCGTATTTTTTGTTGGTTCTTCAAGGTTTTTAAGTAATGCATTTGCAGAGGTTATATTAAGATCACCTGCAGCATCTATTATCGCTACCCTGTATTTTGCCTCTGAAGGAGTAAGGGATAAGAATTTAGAAAGATCCCTCACCTCATCAGCACTTATGTTTTTTGAATCTTCATCTTTGCGCTGCAAAACATAGATATCTGAATGAATAGCTTTCGCTACTTTTTCAGATACGGATTTATCTATTATTCCGGCAGGCTCGCTGTTTCCAAAAAGATCAACTTCATTAACATCTTTTTTCTCAACGCCAATGCTAAGCAGCATTCTTGCAAAAACATATGCACTGGTAGATTTTCCTATACCTTTTGGGCCGGAGAATAAGAACGCGTGATGGATATTTCCGCTTCTGACTATCTTTTCAAGCAGGGCCAGGTTTTCACTGTGATGGAGAAGTTCTTCCTTCTCTCGCGGGTTCTGTAATGCCCTTGCCATATATTTTTATGTTATTAGAAGGTGGATTCTTTTTCTTCCTTCTTCTCTTCATCAGAAGATCCGAACATGAATTTACCTATCAGAGCTTCAAGGCTTACGGAAGACTGTGAGAATTTTATCCTGCCGTTATCCTTAAGGTAATCTTCAGAACCACCAGGAACTATAGCGATGTATTTATCACCCAGAAGACCAGCGCTGATTATTTCAGCTGCGGAATCATCAGGAAGTTTAACAGAATTGTTTATGTTCATTTTTACTCTAGCCTGATAAGTATCAGGGTCTATTTCTGCAGAAGCTACTGTACCAACCTTCAATCCACTTATTTTTACATCACCGCCTACGTTAAGGCCATCCATGCGGTCGAAGTTAACGTTTACGGCGTATGCGCTGGTTTTGCTACCACCTATTTGTGCAGCGCCAAGTGCGTAATACAGAAATCCAACGGCTATTGTAATAACCAGAAATCCTACCATCGTTTCAAAACCATTTCTGCTCATATCTATTCCTTTAACGTTATTATGGTTGCCACGGAGTATAATCTCCGGTCGCTTTATCCCTCTTACCACCGCTATCGGTATGGCCAGAAGGAAGGTAAGAAAATTCTGTACCGGTAAGATTGGGAAGGTGAGGCTTCTGCCAGTCTGCCGAAGCTTCTTTTCCGGTAGGAATGGTATCTAGCGTGTAGTGCATCCAGCCATGCCATAGCGGCGGTATTTTGGAAGGCTCTGCCTTACCGTTGAAAATCACCCAGCGCCTTTCTTTGCCGTACCTGCCAACCTGTTTACTGAAAAACTTTGTGCAGTAATAACGGTTGCCGAATTCATCCTGCCCGACCTTTTTGCCGAACATGGCGGTAAATAACAAAGTAGTGAGAGATGCCATCAGTAAAAAATTTGATTTCAATTACAGAAAATTAATATAGATTTTCTGCTGAGGAATCAATATAATTGATGCCGTATCAACGAATACACGAGTAATATGTCTAGTAGCAATGCCCAGGAAAAGGGCAAACCTGACCCGGAACCAGGAAGTTCGCAAGGACCGGAAAGTACAAGTTTCAAGCTGTTAGAGCTCATACGCAGCATATTTCCTGCACCAAAAAAATCTGTATTGCAGGAATCTATAGAAGAGATACTGGAAAACGGCAGCGGGCAGGATAAGCCTTTGGATGCCGGCGAAAAGGCTATTCTTAAGAATGTACTCGAATTTAAAGCGCTGCTGGTGGAAGATGTGATGATACCGCGTGCGGATATATTCTCTATTCCTGAGGATATAGAATTTGACGAACTTCAGCGCAAACTGGCGGACAAAACCTATACCCGTATACCCGTATATAAGAACAACGTGGACGAGATACTGGGCTTTATACACATAAAAGATATCGGTCGCGTGTTCTTCAAAAAAGAAGCGCTGCATATAGAAAAGATATTACGTAAATGTCTGTTTGTTCCGCCTTCTATGAAGGTGAGTAACCTGCTTATACGTATGCAGCAAAGCCGTGTGCATATTGCAATGGTAATAGATGAATACGGCGGAACAGAAGGACTTGTTACGCTGGAAGATATTGTTGAACAGATAGTGGGCAATATTGAAGATGAGCATGATGAGGACGAACGCAACACGCTTTGCCGCAAGATAAGCGATGATATTTTTGAAACAAGTTCACGCATGCGCATTGAAGAATTTATCACTAAAAGCGGTATAGATATTACCGTGAAAGATGCTGAGGCGCAGTTTGATACAATAGGCGGGCTGGTTACATATCTACTTGGCCGCATACCTGTTAAGGGCGAGATAATAACCTTTAACGATAACATTGAGCTGGAAGTTACAGACGCAGATGCGCGTGCTGTAAGAAGGCTGGTGGTAAAGAAAAAGGCCTAAGTAAGCCTTTCTTTCGTTCTACATTTTACCGAAGCGTGCAGCAACATCGAGCATTCTGACCGAGAAGCCCATCTCGTTATCATACCATGAAAGCACACGGATAAAATTACCCCCGATAACGAACGTACCCGTAGCATCGAAAGTAGAAGAGTTAGGGTTGCCGTTGTAATCGATGGAAACAAGAGGTTCTGTGGTAAAGCCAAGAACGCCTTTCATTTTACCTTCGGAAGCTGCTTTCATCAGGTCGTTGATCTCATTAACGGAAGTATTGCGGGAAACCACCGCCTTAAAATCTACCATTGATACATTTGGAGTAGGTACGCGAACTGCAGTGCCATCAAGCTTGCCTTTAAGTTCCGGTATAACCTGAGAAATTGCCTTTGCAGCGCCAGTAGTAGCAGGAATGATAGAAAGCGCAGCAGCTCTTGCGCGGCGAAGATCATCGTGTGCGCCGTCAGTAAGGTTCTGGTCGTTGGTATAAGCGTGAACCGTAGTTACAAAACCCTTCTCGATACCTATTGCATCGTTAAGGATTTTAGCTACCGGAGCAAGGCAGTTTGTAGTGCAAGAGCCGATGGATATAATGCGGTGTTCAGGCTTAAGATCTGCATCATTAACACCGTGGACTATGCAGGCATCAGCATCCGGGCTTGGGGCAGAGATTATAACTTTTACGTTGCTTATCGCGCGGTATTTTTCAGCCTCATCTTTAGTGCGGAAATGGCCTGTGCATTCCAGAACTATCTCGGCGCCGCCAATATCATCCCAATCTATTTTTGCAGGGTCGCGCTCGTTAAAGCGAACCATTTTCTTGCCGTTAACGGAAAAGAAATCATCGCCGCCCTGTATGTCAGCATCCAGCACGCCGTGGATAGAATCATACTTAAGCAGGTGTACGTGGCGCTTTATATCGCCCGGCGCATTCACTGCTACGATATCGATGTCATCGCGGCCGGATTCTATCCAGTGACGCAGGATACAACGACCTATTCTGCCCATACCATTCAATGCAACTTTAACTGCCATAACACTACCTTTTTAGAAATTCTGCCTTCTATTTAGCTAATTCTTTAGCTTTTGCAACTACCGCATCTACGGTAATGCCGAAATGCTCATATAGTTTTTCAGCCGGAGCGGAAGCACCAAAGCCTGTCATGCCTACAAAACCGCCTTTTGTGCCGATATAGCGTTCCCAGCCGAATTTGCTGCCAGCTTCAATTGCAATTTTAGGGTGAGAGGCATTGCCGAGTATCTCTTTTTTGTATTTTTTCTTCTGCTTCTCGAACAGCTCCCATGAAGGGAAAGAGGCAACATTTACCATAATGCCTTCAGCCGCTAACTTATCAGCCGCCTGCATCGCAAGGCCGACTTCTGAGCCTGTGGCAAGCAGGGTTACCGCAGGGTTTTCATGTTTTTTAAGCAGATACGCGCCTTTTTCGCATTTGTTCTCTTCCACATATTCAGGGCGCAGATTAGGCACATCCTGACGGGTAAGCACAAGCATAGAAGGGCCGTTCAGGTTCTTCAGGGCAATTTCCCAGCATTCAAGGGTTTCTGTGGCATCGGCAGGGCGCAGTACCAGAAGGTTTGGTATAGCGCGCATGGAAGCAAGGTGTTCAACCGGCTGGTGGGTTGGGCCATCTTCACCTAAGCCTATAGAATCATGCGTCATAACAAAAACCGCAGGCTGGTTCATCAGCGCCGCAAGGCGAATAGAAGGCTTGCAGTAATCTGTGAATACAAAGAAAGTACCGCCATAAGGCCTAAAGCCCCCATGCAGAGCCATGCCGTTCATCGCAGCGGCCATGCCGTGTTCACGTATGCCGTAATAAACATAGCTGCCGGCAAAATTATCTGCCGTTATCGGCTTCATGTCGTTTTTGGTCAGGTTAGAACCTGTAAGATCGGCCGAACCGCCGATAAGCTCTGGCATTACTGCCGTAAGGGCTTTTAGGGATTCACCTGAGGATTTTCTTGTCGCCATTTTGCTGGAAGCGGCAAAAGCCTGCTTCTGTTTAGCGATAGCTTCATTTAAATTTGCAGGAAGCTTGTGCGCCATAACGCGTTCGAACTCTTTTTTCTGCTCAGAGCTTTTAAGTTTATTCTTCCACGCATTATAGGTTTTGGTGCCTTTTGCACCTGCTTCTCTCCACGCATTCAGAATATTTTCCGGAATGAAGAAAGGCTCATGCGGCCAGTTTATATTGCTACGCGTGCCTTCTATTTCAGTTTTGCCAAGCGGAGAGCCATGCGAGCTGGAAGTGCCAGCTTTGGTAGGTGCGCCCTTAGCAATAGTTGTGCGGCAGGCTATCATTACCGGCCTGTCAGAATTTTGTGCGGCGTTTAATGCGTTGCGTATCTCATCAAAATTATGTCCATCAACCGCGGATACATTCCAGCCGGCAGCTTCAAAACGCTTTATCTGATCTTCTGATGAAGAAAGGGAGATAGGGCCATCAATAGAAATCTGGTTATCATCCCAAAGTACGATAAGCTTGTTAAGTTTTAAATGTCCGGCAAGAGATATAGCTTCCTGCGATATACCTTCCATCAAACAGCCATCGCCTGCTATAACGTAGGTTTTATGATCAGAGAGGTCACCGAAGCGCGCAGTAAGCATTTTTTCTGCCATTGCAAAACCAACAGAGTTCGCAATGCCCTGCCCCAGCGGACCGGTTGTAGTTTCAATACCGCCTGCATGACCAAATTCCGGGTGGCCGCAAGTGCGGGAGCCTAACTGGCGGAAGTTCTTTATCTCATCCAAAGTAATATCTTCATAGCCGGTAAGGTAAAGCAGCGAATAAAGCAGCATAGAACCGTGTCCGGCGGAAAGTATGAATCTGTCCCTATCTGCCCAGTTTGGGTCTTTCGGGTTGAATTTCAGGAATTCTGTGAACAGAACTGTTGCCACATCTGCCATGCCCATTGGCATTCCCGGGTGGCCAGAATTGGCCTTTTCAACCGCATCCATAGAAAGAGCGCGTATAGCGTTAGACATTTCCTGAAGATTTACAGACATTTAGAAGAACCGATTTTGATGACTAAAAAATTACACGAATTTACTATAACAAATGAAATGGCAAAACAAGCGCTAAATTTGCTTCCTTCGGGGCTTAAACCAGCTAGTATTTCTAGATGGGTGAAGAGCGTCTTTGCCTGCCAAAATTAATAGAATTTTAATAAAATTTATGTTAAGATTCATAAGGTCACGGGTTTGTAGTAGATGGGCATAGGCAAAAAGGTAAAGAGTGAAGTAAAGTTTCACCACGACGTTGAGGAATACGTTCCTTACGCCGCCCATTTCGATGAGGAAACGCTGCTTACCAAAAACGGCGAGCTGATGCAGGTTATCAAGGTTACCGGATTTGCCTATGATGCCGCGGAAGAAAAAACCGAACAACAGCCTATACGCCTGCGTGAGCTTATCAGGAAGGTTCTGAGTGAGAATCTTAAAACAGAAGAGTATGCCTTTTGGATACATACCATAAGAAGGCAGGAAGATCTTTCAACCGGCGGCGTATATAATAAACCGTTTTGCAATGACCTGAATGAAGATTGGGTAAGAAACAATGGCTGGAGAACGGAATATATAAACGAGTTGTACATTACCGTGATACGAGAAGGTGACAGCCTGCCACTCAAAAGCATAGGAGTGATAACAAATACTCTGTTCATAGAAAGCCAGTTAAATGAAAGAAGGGCAGCACTAAATGAAGGTGCGCGCAAGCTGAACGAGATGTCGCTTAACATACTTGCCGGCCTTCAGAAATTTGGTGCGCGCAAACTTTCTCTGTTCAAGCGTGAAGGCGTGTATTACTCTGAGATGCTGGGCTTTCTTAGCAAAATAATAAACCTGCAGCAGGAAGATGTTCCGCTTCCTATAAACGACCTTTCTGTAGGGCTTACCACACACCGGGCAAGTTTCCAGTATAACGTGGTTCAGGTAGAGGGCGATACAGGACGGCACTTTGGCGCCGTTTACAGCGTAAAGCAGCACCGCGATATGGCGCTGGATGAACTTGACAAGCTTATACAATTGCCGGTCAATTTCATAATCTCGGAAAGCTTCAATTTTGTGGATAAAGAAGAATTCTTTGAGGCGTTCGACGACCAAAAGAAGGTGTTCAGTATATCGGGCAGCAAGCAGATGATGAAAATATCCGGGCTTGAAGAGATATATGCCGCCGCGAAAGACAGCGCTATAATGTTCGGCCAGCACCAGATAGTGATAACCGTGCTGGAAGATAGCGTAAAAGCCCTTTCTTCTGCCAGCTCTCTGGTGGTTGATGCCCTGCGGGATATAGGCGTGGCCTTTATAAGGGAAGACCTTTTCATGGAAAACTGTTATTGGTCTATGTTGCCGGCGAATTTTGACTTCATAAAAAGGAACAGCTATGTTCCGCTGACACGCATGGCGGGATACGCCTCACTGCAGAACTTTACTGGCGGAAAAATGACAGATAATCCGTGGGGAGATGCAGTAACCACGTTCCGAACAGATGATAACAGACCATATTTCTTTAACTTCCACTATGGCAGATATGGCCACACAATGGTGGTAGGCCCTGCTGTAAAAGAGAAGGCATTGCTGGTAAATTTTCTTGTCGCGCAGGCACAGAAATTCAATACATCCACATATATAGTTAAAACCGATTACCGCTCTGAAGTGTTTGTCAAAGCGCTTGGCGGAAGATATGAAGAGCAGATACTAGACCCCGTTGCAGGCCAGGTTGTGGCTATAAACGTGGCGCCAGAAGGTAAGCAGGTTCTGGAGGTGCTTAGACAGCTGGAGCGCAAGCTTGGCGGCGATACCAGAGATATGGTAGTGCTGGGGGCAGATATATGTGCGATAGATGACGAAGAGCTGCGTGCCGAACTGCCCCTGTTACTGGAAAGATTGATAGAGAAGGATGCGGTTGTGATATTTTCTGTCAACGGCTCGGAAGGCGATGGGCACGGTATATTTTCAGAGCGCTCTATAAATCTTATAAAGACAAAGTTCTTCCTTAAAGATGAAAGTCCAGAGAAGAATCTGATGATGGATCTGGGCTTCAAGGAAAAGGAAATAAGAAAAATAAGAGAGATAAATGCCGAGGGCGGAGAAGTGCTTCTTAGAAGAGAGGCGGGAACCGTACCGTTGAAGTTTAAGATGGACAACCCGCGAGTTAGAGCTGTGCTTGCAGGCGGGCAAGCCGCTCACCATGCAATGATGGCTGCTACACAGGAAATGGCCAACGAAGACCCTAACATATGGCTGCCGAGGTTCTAT
>JAMHZE010000148.1:0-1621 GCA_035909535.1 Rickettsiales bacterium
ATTGTTCAGCGCGATGTATTTGTAAGAGGCGTATATGTGAAAAGAGGCGATGCTTCCAACACACCTATCACCGGTGTAGATGCTTCTATGTATAAAGTAGCCGGCAACAACTTCGAGTTTGTTCAGAACGCTATTACTACTGCCGAGGCTTTTGTGTTCCCGGTGAAAAGAAGCACTTCTTATAAGTTTAACGGTAACAAGGAAGGCTACTGGCCATCTATCGATAACCTGACTATTGCCGAAGAGGAAGAGCGCGATACCATTGACCAGATTTTCTATCTGGACCCTATCGTGAAGAAGAAAATCAGAATACCTAACGTTTACTTTGCATTCGATAAGAGCAATGTGATTGACTTCTATAAAACACAGATCGACAGCGTAGTGGCTGTGCTGAACGCTAATCCGGCTTACTCTGTAGAAGTGCAGGGCCACACCGATAGCAAAGGAACAGATGAGTATAACGATAAGCTATCTATCAGAAGAGCTACAGAGGTGAAGAACTTCCTGGTGAAGAAAAAACAAATTGCTGAAAACCGTATTGTGGTTAAAACCTTCGGTGAGAAAGTTCCGGCTATGGCGAACGAATTGCCTGGTGGAGAAGATGATCCGGAAGGCAGAGCTCGCAACAGAAGGGTAGAATTCAAAATCGTACCTGACAAAGCTGATGACGCTCCTGAGTTTGAAAGCTATGGCGAGGTGGTGAAAGAAGTGAAAACCGGTCCGGGATTCACTTATGGTAAGAAGAAATAAAGAATACCAAGGTCTATAATAAAAATCGGCTCTGCAACGCAGAGCCGATTTTTTTTTGGTGGCTACACCGTTTGGGTTTCCTTATGCCTGTGCTGCTTACTGCGGCACCAGCCCTATGTTTACGCGCTTCACGGTGCCTGCTTCTATCTTGATTATTTGTTTCCATTCGATATAACCTGACTTGATGGCTTTTACTTCGTATTCGCCTTCGGCCAATTGCAGCTTGAGGGCGCGGCCTTCGGCATCGGTGGTGAGGGAAACTGCCCTGGCGGGGATAGTAATGAGCACATCGGCCACAGCGAGTCCGGTGGCGCTGTCGGAAGCGTGGAAGCGCATGCCCGCAACACCCGCTCCGCGCACAAGATAGAGCTGGTGCTCGAGGACAAACTGGTTGCGGATGGCTTCTTCGGCCTCGTCTGTGAAAATGACCTGCGCATCGGCATTGACGGATTGCACGATGGTGGCATAGAGGCTATTGTTTCGGGCTATCTTCTGTTCGGTGAGCATTTCGGCACTGCCTTCGCTGGCTATGAAGGCGCTGTGCGTGGCGGCAAATTCGGTGAGTAGTGCAGAGAGCTGGCCGGGAAAGGCTGCGGGCATGTTTTGCCCGGCTTTTTCGAGAATGGCGGCATTGTCTGTGGCGTAGTTGGTGGCGGCATTGAGCATTTGCCGGCAGGCATCGAAATCGCTATTGGCGGCCAGTGCATAGAAGGTGCCGCCTGCGGCTTCGATGGCGGGTTTTTGAAGTTCTGCAGGGGTGACATCTGCTATATAGCGTTCGAGGGTGCTGAAGGCGAGGAGCGCGCGCCTGGTGAGCCGGAGGAGTTCGATGCGGTGTGTTTCGTGGATTGCGTTGCGTTGTTGTTCGCTG
>JAMHZE010000149.1:0-6890 GCA_035909535.1 Rickettsiales bacterium
CTGCCAGCTTTTGTGCCTGTTGGTAAACATTGGTGAATTGCGGCACGAGCTCACTTAGCAGTTTTTCCGGCTCTGAATCTATATGTTTTTTATCCCAAACTGATGGAATGATTGTTATGCCGTTTGCCTCGTAGTTCAGATATTCGGCCATTATATTTGCAGAGGTTACTGACCTTTCAGATTCTGCAAGAAGGCTGACCCTGTATATGTTCTGTGCGGCATCATTACGTTCAAATTCAGCTTCTTTTGCCTTTGTTTCTGCGTAGGACAGCTGCTGGTTGAGACTATCTAAAAATTCCTGAGAGGGCGGAGTGGCGCTGCTAAAGAGAGCTTCATCTAGCCTGTTGTGCAGGCTGATATGTTCTGCGCTTGCCTGAGTGGCAGCAAGATCATTCGAAGTGTAAGATTCCATATGTTCCTTCATTCGGAACAATTCGGAGCTGCTGCGTTCTACATATATTTGGGTAACGCCTGAATCAGCAAGTGCTTTTGAAAAACCTTCACTTGCACGCCAGCTGTAAGTTTCAGTAAAGGTATGGTTTTCGCCGAATATCACTGCGCGGCTGTTGCTGTACAGGCCTTTTATCAGCTCTGCGCCGGTGGCAGACACCTGACCGGTGATGCTTATTATAAGGTTATCTTTATTGGTGGGTTCCCCTGTCATATGCGCGTGTTTATAGGGCTATTATAGCCTTTTAATCAAGCAATTTCAAGCAGCGCGGAGGGAGTTTCGGCTTAGGTTTTTTCTTCATCTCGGCCTCTTTTATCTTCCATTCTTCTATTTCGGCCTTGGTTGGTTTGCGGAACCACCATTCCAGCGTATCGTCGCAGCCATCGCCTTTTATAGGCTCGTAGCCTTCCGGCTGGGTGCAGCTTTTATCTCCCGCAGGGCATTTAAGGCGAACGTGAAAATGGTAATCATGGCCGTTCCACGGACGAATTTTGCCGAGCCATTCCGCGCCTTTGTCGGTGCGACAGAGTTCCCGCTTGATGACCGGATTTACGAAGATGCGGTCGACTTCATTCTGTTGGGCAGCGGCGCGCAGCAGGTATTTGTGGTAGCGGCTGTTCCAGTGTTTTGATGGCTGCTTTTTGCGGTGGTCTACCATGTTGACGGCAGATATCTGTTCGCGCTCTACGTTAGAGAGGCTGCGCTTTTTAGCAGCAGGCGGAGTGTGGAACCAGAGATCTGCATCTAAGCCCACCTGATGCGAACGATGACCTGAGCTGAAAGGGCCGCCCTTAGGCAGGCCAAGATCGCCTATTATAAGTATGCTTTTAAGATCATCCTTAACCGTTTTTGCAAGGCGGGTAAGAAAGGCCTTCATTTGCGGGTGGGCATAAAAACGATTGCGCGAAGGGCGCATTGTCTGCCAGCCATAACCATCTTGCTCGAGCGCTTCTGCTCCTATAAGGCAGCCAAGGCTGTATGTGCCTATTACCTCTGGCGCGGCCTTAACGGTGTTCTGCTGGCTTTCCCATGCGTTGCGCGAGTGAGAAGGGAAAGAGAATAACAGGAGAACAAAAAATATGCTTACGGTTTTAATCATCACGGCTTTTTGAGAATCTGGTATCTATTCTTGTACCGCTGACAAGAAATACCGCAAGCAGTTTTAATGCCGCAGGAATAATGCAGAAGCTTATCCATAATGCCTGCCTGCCCATTGCACCGCTTTCTTCCGGTACTATAGAGCCGGCTTCCAGCCCGTATGCGCCCATGATGTAAATGGCAACAAGCACGCCAACGCTCATCGGAAGTTTTTGTATAAGTAAAAAGCCGCTGAAATATATGCCGGCCTTTTCGCGCTTTTTTATGTTGTCAGCAAACAGTGATGGTATGAGCATCAGCTCTGCGCCGGTGCAGATGCCTGCTGCAATGATAACCGCGAGGAACTCAAAAGTATCACCTTTGCCAAGCAGTGCCGCAGAAAGATAGAAGAAAACTGAAAGTACCAGCGAGACTATAAGCGTATTCTTTTTACCGTTGACCGCAGAATACCTTGCCCAGAACAGCATGGAGGCCATGGCTGCAAAATAGAATATAAGCATAAAATATCCGGTAAGATGCGGCGCTCCGATAATATGCTTTATGAACGATGGTGCGGTAGCAAGCGGTAATGCCGAAGCAAGCGCGCAGATAAATATGGCAGGAAGGAAACGCCCGAGTTCGCCCACTGTAAGCACCTGAAAGAATGTTTTGAGTGACAGTGGCGGGTGAAAGGTAAAGCTTGGCTTGGCCTTGATGAAATGCAGCAATATGCCCGCTGTAAGCATAAGCGCAAGCAGCACAAATATAGCATGATCTAGCGCCTGATGCATGCTTAGGCGGCCTGCCAGCAGCATCGGGAATATGGCGGCCATCATGCCGCCCATAAGGCCGTAGAACTCGCGGATGCCGGAAACGTAGTTCTGCATGCGGTAATCTGCGGTAATTTCTACGCCCATTGCGTAATAATTTATGATGATGGCCTTATACACAATGCAGGTAAGTAAGTAGCATATCATGTAGAATGCGTTGCCATGGAGCGGCGGAAATATAAGAAAATGGAACAGCAGCGCGATAAGCGGCAGTAACAGATATATCACCTTTTTGCGATAGATGCGGTTGAGGTTTAGCCTGTCGAGCCAGATGCCGAGCTGTGGCATGAGCGCAAAACTTGCAAGCTTGGCGATAAGGAATGCCGAGCCGACCGCGTAAAGTGACACGCCGTAATGGAAATGGTAAAGCGCAGGTATGTACAGGTAAAGCGATATGCCGATGAACGATACCGGCAGGTTAAGGAACCCGTAGCAGAACAAAGTTTTTTTGCGCGAACTTGTCATGAAATGATACAAACCCCCAGAGTTGATTTAAATAACATAGCAAAAACAAAGCTGTAACTCTAGGTTATTTTTCAAAAACTTATGAAAGTGGCTTAGAACGGGCTTTTTATGAGGATGGTATCCTCGCGTTCCGGGCTGGTGGAGATGGATTCTATTGGAATACCGACCAGCTCTTCCAGCTTTTTCACATATTTCAGCGCGTTTGCAGGAAGTTTATCAAGGCTGCGGCAATTGGCCGTTGTTTCGCCTTTCCAGCCATCCATTTCAATGAATTTAGGTTTCGCGGCAAGCTGCAATGCAGGTGATGCCGGAAGGTAATCGTAATCTTTACCGTTGATGTCGTAGCCGATGCAAATTTTCAATTTCTCGAAGTCATCTAACACATCAAGCTTGGTAAGGGTGATGGCGCTTATGCCGCCAACCATGCAGGACTGCTTTACCTGAACGGCATCAAACCAGCCGCATCGGCGCTTACGGCCTGTTACGGTGCCGAATTCATGCCCGCGCTTGCCGAGTTTTTCACCTATATCATTATCCTGCTCGGCAGGGAATGGGCCGGAGCCAACGCGGGTTGTATATGCTTTTGCGATGCCGAGAACCTTCATGTTGCTCATGCCGAGGCCAGAGCCGACAAAGGCATTGCCCGCAACAGTGTTGGATGAAGTTACGAACGGGAAGGTGCCGTGGTCGACATCTAGCATGATGCCTTGTGCGCCTTCGAACAGAATTTTTTTGCCTGCGGCAGCATATTCATGCAGCAGCTTCCAAGCCGGTTTGATGAACGGAGTTACGCGCGCGATAACAGGTTTCAGTTCATTGAATACCGCTTCTGCGGTGAGAGGTTCAACGCCTACGCCTTTGCGGATTATGTTGTGGAAATCTACCAGCGCGGCAAGACGCTCTTTCAGAGCGGCTTCATCCAGCAGATCACACATGCGGATGCCGCGACGTGCTATTTTATCTTCATAGGCTGGGCCGATACCGCGGCCCGTTGTGCCTATTTTGTTTTTGCCTTTGATGAGTTCTGCATTGATATCTGCCTGAGAGTGCAGCGGCAGTATCAGCGTTGCGTTCTCGGCGATGATAAGGTTCTGCGGATTTACTTTTACGCCTTCCTTCTCAACGCGTTCAATTTCTGAGAGCAGCGCGAATGGATCTACCACCACGCCGTTGCCGATAACGGAAATCTTTCCTTCGCGCACGATGCCGGAAGGAAGCAGGGAAAGCTTGTACACCTTGCCATCTATAACAAGTGTGTGACCTGCGTTGTGACCGCCCTGAAAACGAACGATAACTTCTGCCTGCGCGGAAAGCCAATCAACTATTTTGCCTTTGCCTTCATCGCCCCACTGCGAACCAACCACTGCTACTATGGACATTTTTCTTCCATTAAAATTTTTTCAAACCGAAGAATTAATATCTTTTTGTGTTCATAATTCAACAACAAAAATTTTTGTATGAAACCCCGTTGACATGTTTCACAAATTAATGTCTATACCATATATAGTGTAGTACACTTTAAGTGTTAGCTAAATATAGTAGTATAAATGAGGGTCGTAAATGTCTGATATAAAAATAAAAAATACAAAAAAGCCGATATCTTTTGCAAAGCCGGTGCAAGAAAAGCGCAGAGCGCAGCTAGGTTCTGAACTTGCTAAGCCGCGTAAAGCTAGCCTGCAAAGCCAGCTTCGCAAGCTTGAAGATGAGGTGAAACTTCTGACATCTTACTCATCTGACACTATATACAGGTTGGATTATCGTAGCATGAAATATGATTATATCTCTCCGGCGGTAACGCGCCTGCTAGGTTTCACGCCGCAGGAGATGAAGCGTATCAACTTCCGCTCGCTTATAGTTGAAACAAGATTAGTGACCGATGGCTTGCAGAAAGTGAGCTCTTTTGAGGAGCTGGAAGAAATGCGTAAGAGCGGTGATGTTGGCAAATGGGACGCGGATTACCTGATAAGGACGAAATCTGGTGAGCGTATCTGGGTCTCTGATATTTCGTTCCCGTGGTTTGATGATAACGGTAAGGTTATCGGTTCTGTCGGGTCGCTTCGTGATGTTTCGCAGCGTGTGGCTATCGAGCAGAAGCTGTTTACCGATGTGCAGGAGCTTTCATCTAACGATGCGCTGACCGCGCTTCCTTCCAAGAGTGCTTTTTTCAACAGCATGGATAAAGAGCTGAAACGTATTCGCCGTACACGCGAAGAGCTTTCGGTGGTGGTGTTTGATGTTGATGGGCTGGGCACAGTGAACAGCCAGTTTGGCGAAGGCGCGGGCGATATGCTTATTGTTGAACTTGCGAAGATGATAAAAGATGCGCTGCGCGAGACCGACCATATTGCGCGTATTGAAGGCGGCTGCTTTGCAGTGATGCTGCCGGACACGGATGTTAAAGGCGCTTATTTTGTTGCAGACCGTGTGCGTGGTGAGGTTAACCGCCGCTCGTTCAGCTTTGGTGGTGATAAGCGCGCGATATCGTGCAGTGTTTCTGCCGGTGTGGCAACTACCAACTACAAAGAAAGCCTGACGGCGGCCGATATGTACAAGCTTGCCGATACAAGGTTGTACATTGCGAAGAATACGGGTCGCAATCAGGTATCCATCGACGAAATAGTGCAGATGCACTAGGCGATTACAATTATTCCTTTCCATTAACTGAATAATTGTGTAACAAAACCTTATGTCTAAAGGTCAGAACATTTCTTTGAACGGTTTTAACGTTCCGCAGCGCGTGGGGCGTTTTATACTTGGTATATTTGAATCTATCGGCAGGGTGAGCATATTTGCGGGCAAAGGCCTGCATGCAATGTTTACGCCTAAATGGCATACACGCCAGATCCGCCGCCAGATAATTGAGGTTGGTTTTTACTCGCTGCCGGTTGTGGGTCTTACCGCGATATTTACAGGTATGGTGCTGGCGCTGCAAAGCTATAGCGGCTTCTCGCGCTTCAATGCTGAAAGCTCTATCGCCACTGTTGTTGTGCTTTCCATCACGCGTGAGCTTGGGCCTGTGCTTGCGGGCTTGATGGTTGCGGGCAGGGTGGGTGCTTCTATGGCGGCTGAGATAGGTACTATGCGCGTTACAGAGCAGATTGATGCGCTGACGACGCTTTCTACAAATCCGTTCCGCTACCTTGTTGCGCCGAGGCTTTGGGCCGGTTTGCTGACGCTGCCGATACTGGTGATAATTGCTGATATTATCGGCGTGATGGGAGGCTACCTTGTTTCTATTCACAAGCTGGGCTTCAACCCTGCTTCGTACCTGAAGAGCACTTTTGATTTTCTGGAATTCCGCGACGTGTTTTCCGGCGTAGTGAAGGCAGCGGCGTTCGGTTTTATAGTTACGCTTATGGGCTGCTACCACGGATATAATTCCGGCAGGGGCGCGCAAGGTGTTGGCCGTGCCACTACTGCCGCAGTTGTTTCTGCTTCGATACTGATACTGCTTTCTAACTACATAATTACAGAGCTTTTCTTCAGTAAGTAAGCTAGCTACTTAGGTACTATGCTTTTAAAACACTTCTCAACCGTATCTTTTTACACTGCGCTTTCGCGTATATCGGGTTTTGTGCGCGATATATTCATTGCGAAATATGTGGGCGCAGGACCTGTTGCAGATGCATTTTTTATCGCGCTGCGCGTGCCCAACTTCTTCCGCCGGTTTTTTGCTGAAGGTACGCTGAATTCTGCATTCATTCCGATGTTCTCGCGCGACCTGGCGGGCGAGGGTAGGGAAAGCGCCATAAAATTTGCCGAGAGTATTTTTGTTTTCCTGTTCGTGATACTGGTGCTGTTTTCTGCGGTATTCATGATATTCATGCCGTATCTGATATATCTTATTGCGCCGGGCATATCTGCACAGACGGAAATTAAAGACCTGACCATTGAACTGACGCGCATCACGTTTCCGTATCTGATGTTCATTTCTGTTGCGACGCTGTTTGCTTCCATACTCAATTCGATATCAAAATTTGCGGCGGTGGCGTTCATGCCGGTGCTGTTCAATATATGTATAATAAGCGGGCTGATGTTTTTGGCTGAGCCGATGGGCAGCCATGTGC
>JAMHZE010000150.1:0-1170 GCA_035909535.1 Rickettsiales bacterium
TGAACAGGTTGATTTACTCTCATCTCGCGTTAAGGCCGGGCTTATCGATGCCACATACCTAGAACGGGCGCGTGCACAGCGAGAACAAACGGCTACACAAATCCCCATCTCAGAAGCTGCTGCTAGAACAGCGCAATATCAGATTGAACGGCTGATGGGGCAGAAGCCTGAAAGCCTTTCATTAATACTGTCGGAATTGAAAGCCTCTGATCTTCTCGTTCCTGCGCCGAGCGAGGGTTTGGATATTTCCCTTAATGTCATTCGCAATCGCTCTGACATTCGCGCGGCTGCTTTAAATGTTATCGCTGCACAGGCAGATCTACGTGAAGCAGAAGCCGAACTTTGGCCTAAAATAACCCTCTCAGCATTTTTTGGTGTGCAGGAGACTTCAAGTGGACTTGATCCTGTAAAAGCATCTAACCCTATCTGGTCGCTGGCCAGTGCAATTACGTCGCCACTACTGAATTTTGGTCGTTTACGTGGGGCTGTGGATGCTGCCGATGCAAGGGCGCAAAGAGCTGTATTAGAATATGAGAATGCAGGTTTGTCTGCTTTACAAGAGGCGCGTACGGCTCTCTCTGATTATCTTTATGGTGTAAATGCCGTTAATCAACAAGCCGTTACTCTGAAGCATCGTCAAGATACAGTTGATTTGGTTCGTGAGCGCTTTGATCGTGGTCTTACTGATATGACGGATCTTACAACTGCGCAGGCCGAATTAGATGAGGCAACCATAGCTTTGATTGGGCGCAAAGCGTCTGCTGCAATTGCATATATAAGATTGCACAAGGCTTTAGGCGTTTAAGTTTAAAAATATTAAGTTATCCGATAGGGATAGCGTGTATTTTTGAGGAATATAAAATTTATGCACTTTTTACGCCGAGACGCCGAAAAAGCTACCGATGAGTGCAGTAAATCCCATTGCCGCTGCGCCCCAGAACATAATTCGCAGGGCAGGTCTTAATGGTGGTGCGCCACCAATACGGGCAGCAATTGCGCCAAGTATGCCCAATAGTGCAACGCATAGCGCAGAAGCGGCAGGTGCAAATATATCGGCTGGTAATAGCAGGATAAAGAACAGAGGGAATGCCGCGCCGCCAGAAAATGCCACTGCCGATGATATGGCTGCTTGCAGAGGTTTGGCTGCTGTCATATCTGAAATGCCCAGTT
>JAMHZE010000151.1:0-5726 GCA_035909535.1 Rickettsiales bacterium
AGACCAGCACCAGATGGAAAAAAGCGCAGTACAGCGTATAGCCGGAGCTAACTAAGAATTGAAGATTTAGAAATAAAGGAACTTTAAAAAACGGAGAAAGGTTATGTTAAGAGCAAGTGTGATAGCAGCGACAGGTATGAGCGCACAGCAGCTGAACGTAGAGGTGATATCGAACAACATCGCCAACATGAACACCACCGCGTATAAACGCAGGATAGCTGAATTTCATGACCTGCTTTATCAGGCTGTTGGCCGTGATGTGGGCACACAAACCAACACCGCAGGCGATATAGCACCTGTAGGCAGCCTTGTGGGCCTTGGCGTAAAGAACGGCGGTATATTTACCAACACCACGCAAGGTACAATGATACAGACCGGCGGTACTTTTGACCTTGCGATACAAGGTAAAGGTTACTTCCAGGTGGCGAGCGCAGATGGCGCTATACACTATTCACGCGATGGCAGGTTCAGCCCGAATCAGGACGGCATACTGGTTAACGCGCTGGGCTACACGCTAGACCCGAGCATTACCATAGACCCGAACGCAACCGATGTTACCATTAACCCTGAAGGCGAAGTGATACAGACAGTTCCGGTTGTTGGCGGCCCTGCGAATATTGTGATATCCGGCCCGATAACGCTGGTGAACTTTATCAACGAAGGCGGCCTGCGCCCTGTTGGTAACAACCTTTATTCTGAAAGCGAATCTTCCGGCACTCCGGTTGTAGCAACGCCTGGTGAGATAGGCTTTGGTACGCTGCAGCAGCGCTTCATTGAAACTTCTAACGTAGATGCGGTATTTGAGATAACCACGCTTATCACCGCACAAAGGGCTTACGAACTTAACTCCCGCGTTATCTCTACCGCAGATGAGATGATGAGCGCCGTTAACCAGATAAGGTAATAATATGAAGAACCCTATGAAATATATCATTCTGCTTGCAGCATTATGCTTCAGCATTCCGGCAGCAGCCTTTGAGGCACTGAGCGATATAGAACCAGGCGGCACCCTTACCGAACAGGAGCTGCGCATAAAAAGGTTCTCTCTGGCCGCAGCTGGATCTTCTGTAGCGGAAAAGATAGCGGAAGATATGGGCGAAAAAAGCCTTGGGCTGGATAATGTGACCTTCCGTCGTGTGGGCAGTGACAAGCAGTTTAACGAAAAACAAGTGCAGGATGTTAACCTGAACACTCTGTTTTCAGTGCTTATGATGGATGTAGATGCAGATAACGGCAGGTTTACCGCACAGCTGAAACCGCAATACGGTGAGTACACCATAGAAATGAAAGGCGGCTTTTCTGTGAACCAGAAGGTTCCGGTTCTGGCACGCAACGTTTCAAAAGGCCAGCTTATCACTCAGGAAGATATAGAACTGAAAAGCTTCCCGCGCTCTGCAATAACCGGCAGCCATATATCTGATATAAAGAAACTGGTAGGCAAAAGCGCAGCTAAAAGTTTAGCCAAAGACCGCATGCTGACAGAGGACGATATACGCAACCCGGTGACCATTGCAAAGAACAGTGCAGTATCTGCAATATATCGCGCTGGCGGCATTGAAGTAAAAGCACTTGCAGTTGCACTGGAAGATGGCAGCGAAGGCGAAGTAATACGCCTGAAGAACTTCGATAGCGGCAAGGTTTTCAGAGCTGTTGTGATGGCTGATGGTACGGTTATTACCAGCCCTGACAATAGCCCCGCAGCCACCGATATAAGCGCCGGCTTTACTACAAATTATACAAATTAAACAGAGTATTATTATGAGAACATATAGTAAAACCTTAAGTGTTGCAGCGATAATTTCCCTGACACTTTCTGCCTGCTCTACATCTCAGCTGAACAGGCTGGAATGGGTTGGCAAACAACCACCGATGAATCCGGTGCAACCGCAATCTCAGGTAGAGCCAATAAAATGGCCGGTAGTGGAAGAACAGACCATAAGATACTCTTCTGCAGCTTCCCTTTTCGACAGCAAATCTAAAACTTTCTTCCGCGACCAGAGAGCCAGAAAAGTAGGCGATATACTGACCGTTAATGTAGAGATAAACGATCAGGCAAAACTGGATAACAAAACTGAAGGCAAACGTCAGGAAGCAGGTAAAACAGGTGCATCGAGTGTGTTCGGTACGGGCATGGCCAATAAGATGTTCGGCTGGCTTCCGGGTGATACCGATCCGGCAGACCTGATAAATACCAACACCAACGTAAATAATAAAGGTGAAGGCAAGATAGACCGTAAGGAAGTTATTCGCACTGATGTTGCAGCCGTAATAACCGACATACTGCCGAACGGCAATATGGTGATATATGGCAGCCAGCAGGTGAATGTGAACTTTGAACAACGCGAACTTACCGTACAGGGCGTTATCAGGCCGCAGGATATAACCTCAACCAACAGCGTAAGCTACAGCCAGATAGCTGAAGCACGCATATCTTACGGCGGCAAAGGCGTGATAAGCGATATTCAGCAGCCTCGCATAGGTAATCAGGTAATGGATATAATAAGCCCGTTCTAGGGTTTTGTATAGGCAATCGGGTATCGGTTCTCTGTTGAGATGAACGATGCCCGATAAGCCATAGCCGTTTAGATTGACTATTTATTCTCCCCTTCCTAGAATTGCCGTAACAATCAAACGGTATCGGCTATGGTAAAAAAATTTCTTGGAATAGACGGCTCGAAAAATGCTAAACTGGTAATAACCAAAAGCATGATGATATACGGGCTTGTAGTGATACTTACCCTGTTCACCTGCTATCGCGTATACGCGAATTCTGTACTGGCGAGAGAACTTGTATCTTCCCGCACCGACCTGCTGATGAGCCAGATAAAAAGCCCTAACTCCAGCGATGAACTCAACAAAGCCTTCTCCGGCGGCATGTTCTGCGGCTGGAAACTTATAGGTGCAGATGGGCAGAATATGTCGTCTCAGGACTTTGACCAGACATCTGAAGGGGAACATCTTTTTGTAAAAGAATTTAACGATGGCGGCATAGAGCGTGTTTTCACACTGTGCCTTGCCACGTTCAACTCTATAGACAGCAGCACCAACAGACAACTTGGCTTTACCGTGTTTCTGGCAGGGCTGATAATACTGCTTGTATACACCGCAAGGATAGATCAGAAAGATGAAGAAGATAAAAAGGCAATACCAGACGCTTAAGAAGGGTGACGTTGTTGACGTTATCGCCCCGGCATACGGCATAAAACCCCAGGAAGTAGAAAGGATAAAGACCTATATACGCTCGCTTGGGCTGGTGCCGCGCGTGCCGGATGACCTGCTGGCAGGCGATATAATAAAATCTGCACCGCGCGAGATACGCTTTAAACACCTGAAAGATGCGCTGACGAATGATATTTCGAAAGCTGTATGGGCAATTAAAGGCGGCAGCGGCAGCCCGGAACTTATACCAATGCTGGCAAAGATAAAGAAGCCAAAGAAACAAAAACTGTTCATCGCTTTTTCTGATACGACATCGATACATTTCTTTTTAAACCAGAGCTGGGGCTGGCAAACCGTGCATGGCCCTATTCTGTGGCAGATAATTCGCAACCGCATCGACAGCGAGACGATTGAACAGGTGCAGAACGTATTACTGGGCAAGCCGTATGTGCGCGAGTTTAAAGTTAAGCCGGTGAACGCGCTGGCGAAAAAAGCGAAGAAGCTGGAAGCTGATGCATTTATCGGTGGGAATTTAAAACTGGTTCAATGCAGCATCGGCACAATGTGGCAGATACAGGCAAAGAACAAGATATTGCTGTTTGAGGATATTAACGAGCAGCCTTACCAGCTGGACAGGATATTGGTGCATATATTACAGAGCGGCATGGTTAAAGGCGCTAAGGCTATTGTGTTCAGCGACTTTGAAGGCGGCGATATTGAGATGGATATGGCGAAGATAGAGAAGGTTCTGGCGAACTTTGCAGAAGAGGTTGGCGTGCCCGTGTTCCGCACCAGCGGTATTGGCCATACCAGCAGAAATTATGCCGTGCATTTTGGTGTACCTGCCGAGATAAGCGGCGGCAAGCTGAAGCTGGCTAAGGTTTAGTGTTTTATCTTTGCGGGCCGGAAACACCGCGTGAGCGCTCGGCCAGATACTGGTATTCCATTCTTACCTGCTGGTTGATAAGCGGGAACGCACCCCTTACCCCAAGATCATCAAGAACATCATGTATCGGACGCTCTTCATTAACCTTCATTTCGCTATCTACGCGATGCATGAAAGTTATATTATTATGACCACGACCTAATTTTTCAGCAAAGTAAGAGAGCATTTTATCTACCGCCTGCGCCGGTGTTATAACCTTCTCGACATCATCTCCGCGCTTTTCCCCTACCCTATCTACTATCGCGAATTTTTCACGCGGAGCGGCTATTGCAGCCTTGCCCGAAGCATTCATTGGGGTGATGGTAAAAAATTCCCTGCCGCGGCGGGAGTTCTTGCCACCATCTTCATCTTTAAGATGTCCGCGGAAATAGCCGACCTCTAAAGATGTTTTTTTCATTGGCGTGCCGTTATCTGCGGCGTAGTTACTTTCTTTCAGATACAGATATATGCGGCGCTCTTTGGAAGCTTTTGCAGAAACAGATTCTGAAGGTTTTGCGACTTCTGCACCGGCAAGTTTATTATATAATTCTGCCACGCTGCCATCATTAACCGAAAGCGCAGGAAAATCTTTCATAAAGGCTGGGTTTGAAAGAACATCTTTCACATCTACAGGCTTTGATTTGCCTTCCGCCAGAGCAGTGCGCTCTTTTTCGCTTGCAAGGTTGTGGTGGAATAGTTTTAGAGTTGCCCTACCTTCTGAAACTTTTGCCTGCACTTCATCTAGCTTACGAAGGAAGCGCTTGGCACCAGCTTCTTCCGACATATCTGGCGTGGTGGTGGTTTCTGTACTTTCATAACCTGCCCTTTCCCCGTTGCCGGCGTATTTTATTTTTCGTGAAGTACGGGTTTCACTATACCTTATTCCGTGAACGGTGCGGTTAAGCGTAAGCCTTGCTTTATTTTCGTACACGCCATCATCTGAATTGATGTCGAACGTCATGGAACCCGATACGGATTCACCACCCGCAACGCGGCGCAGCGCGAAGGACGGCTTGTTGTGGTATATGTGTATCTCGTAGTTTTTTACGTCGTTCTTTGCGCTCATATCAGCCCCCTGAAAAAGATGGCTGATGATACATTATTTTGACCCCTCTTGAAAGCTAAAAATGCCTTACTATATATTCAACGTAAGGCGCTTGATTGGCCTTACATTTTAACAACTTAAGGGCATTTTGCCCGTAAATCGCTTCAAGGAGGATTTATGAATAATAACGTTTTTTCACTAACACCGTTAATGCGCTCTACCGTGGGATTTGACAGGTTCAACGATATATTCGAGAACGTGTTCAATAACGGCGAGACCACCAAGAACTATCCGCCGTATAATATAGAGAAACACGGCGAGAACGAATACCAGATAAGCATGGCCGTTGCGGGCTTTAAGGAAAGCGATATCTCCATCACCGCAGAAGGTAACACGCTTACCGTTACCGGTAAAACGGAGCAGAAGGAAGAAAAGGAAGATGTGCAATACCTGTACAAAGGCATTGCCAACAGAAGCTTCGAGAACAAGTTCAGCATCGCGGATAACGTTAAGGTAAAAGGCGCAAGCCTTGCCGATGGCCTGCTGCACATTAAGCTGGAACGCGAGATACCGGAAGCCAAGAAACCAAAGCTTATA
>JAMHZE010000152.1:0-2090 GCA_035909535.1 Rickettsiales bacterium
GGTCCATGTACGCTCCTGCGTCTCTCCATCGTAATATTCAAAATGCTCTTTCAGTGTTCCCGTGTCACCTTCCCAGGTACCCACCATATCCACATCAAAGCGGCGCGTTACATGACCTCTGTGGTCTTGCACAACGCCCCATGCCTTTATGGGGCCGGTGAAGTAGCTTTGTAAATCCAGTGGTGGCTGGGTATCTTTATAATGATCCAGTGTTGGCCCGGAACAGGCACTAAGAAACGTTAGTAGGCTCATGAGGAGCACTCCTTTCAATATATTCATTGTTTTCTCCTTCTTGCTTTATTGTTATCCATAGCAAACCTGCGGCCATGAGCTTAATTAGGCAGGGCAATAAGGCATATAGGGCAATCAGCCCATTTAACGACCCTGAATCATTCTGCGCGGCTGGAATAAACCCAAATTTATCAAGTGCCATAAATGCTGCTCCGCTTGCCAATGCGATTGCCATTTTTGGAATAAAGGCCAGGACAGCATAATATTGCGTAGCTTCATTCTTGGCACTTTGTCTGTCAATGCGATCGGCCATGATGGATGGGGGAAGGGCCAGATCAGCACCCAGTGCCATTCCTGAAAGACAGCATATAATACCATAAGCAAGAACATCGCCTGGCTCTAGCGTATAAGCCCAGATGAATGTGGTGACGGCTAAAACCATAGAAATAAGCCAGGCTTTATACTTGCCTATACGGGCGGACATTCTAACCCAGGCCGGCATAAAAGCGGCGCCGGATATAAAATAAAGGAGTAGAAAAAGGCCTGCCAGAGCGCTCGCGCCCAAATAATCACGGATAAAAAACAGCACCAATACACCGGGAAGGGCGGCCGCCAGGTGGGCAAAAAAACAGACTGCAAAGAATATTTTATCTGGGCCTAGTAGAATAGGAAGGAATGAAAAGCTTTTCTGTGTTCGTGCCTTTGTAAGCGTTTCGAAACTGGGTATAGTTCGAATGAACCTGGTAAACAGAAAAATGGCTACAATTATAAAGGCCGTAAAAATCCAGAACATAGATTGAAATGCATATTCTGCATCTACGATCATTAAAAGACTTGCTGGTAAAACAGAGGCCAATAATAACCCAACAAATCCAAAAGATTCACGCCAGGCTGCTATGCGGGTGCGTTCTTGCGCGTTGTCATGCCAAAATCCGCCCAGCATATTCAAGTTGATTGTAACCACACTAAAGCCTGTGGTTGCCAGTATCATGGATATAGCGAACCATATTGACATAGGGATTGAAAAATGGGGGCCGTAGAAAAGGGCGGCCATTCCTACCACCAGCATGGCGATACCTGCCAGAATAATGTGCAGCCTGCGTGATGCGTTTTTATCAGAAATATAGCCTATAAACGGATCCTGAACCGCGTCAAAGATCCTTATGAATAAAAGAATGCTGCCAATTAAGCCAATATTCATACCCAGATCGCGCGTGTAGAAATCAGGCGCATGGATATATAAAGGCAACCCGGCAAACGCTAGCGGTAATGCAAGAAAGCTATATTGAAACAATTCAAAAGATGCAGGAGGCCGAACGCTCATGACTGGCCGAGCAACTTACGGCGCAAATCTGGCGCACTTGTTTGTGGACTAAGCCAGATATTAAAAAACTGGTTGCCAAATTCAGGGTCTTTGATGCGGCCAATTTCCTGGTTATTTTTATAGAAAATAGTTTCGCCAGTTTTGGTAAAGACGCCCGTTAAAGCGATGCCTTCTTGAACATCGGGAAAGATGGACCGCATTTGTGCGTGCCAATCGGCAAGCCGTACTTCATCTGTGTATCCCTGTGCGCGAATTTCTTCTGCAGATCGATCTGCAATCTTTTCGCCGGGAATATTACGCAGGTAAGACAGTTGCAGTGCGAAAGGTTGGTCTGACTGCCAATCGCCGTCTGGTGCATAAAGTGCTGCGTCATAAACATCCCATAGCATATAGCTGAGGCGGCCATAACCAACCTTTTCAGCATTCGGTACATAAGAGCCAATATGATCGATCGCATAGGCGGGGGTTATTCCCAGTAAAGCCAAAGCGCAGGCTGTGCGCACGACGTTACGCATGTGTAAGCTCCACTTGCATT
>JAMHZE010000153.1:0-2462 GCA_035909535.1 Rickettsiales bacterium
GATAGCCAACAACATTGCCACCCCTCGCAAGGTCGGCAATTTCGAAATAGTGGATGAACGCCCTATGCCGCGCATAAATCTGCGCCAGCAGGTTGTTTACCTGTTCAAGAACAACGCTCTTTCCAAGCACGCTGTAGTGTTCGAACCGGATAGCGAAAGCCCGTCAGTTCTGTCACGTAACTTCCAAACGGCGCTTAACGAAGTTATCCGCAAATTCGGCAGGCCATCATCAAGCTATGAAAATGGCCAGTTCTCAGCCTCCCTGTCGGAAGAGATTGCGTCAGGTCAGTTCCGCCGTCTTTATGAATGGAACAGAAACGGCCGCATAATTCGCTTCGGTATACCTCGCAGGCTCGATAACCAGATAAGGTTCGAACTTGTAGGCGCAACAGAATTCTCTGCACCGGGCAACCCGCTATGGGGCATTGGCCAGTAATTCAAGGCAGGTAAATTTTGTAACCTCTCTTGCAAAATCTACTGCCCTGCACTACCTGCGCTTAACAATATAACAACCAACCCTGCATATTTATGAGCATAGAAACCTGGTGGACCTTCTTTGTCGGCAGCCTTATCGTCTGCTCATCTCCCGGCCCCAATATGCTGCTCATGCTCGCCAGCGGCGCGCGCTACGGCTTTCGCTCAACTATATCTACAATGGCAGGCTGTCTGCTTTCCCTCACCATCATCATTATCGCATCGGTAACAGGTGTCGGCGCGCTGCTTGCCGCCTCACCAACCAGTTTTGATATCCTAAAAACACTTGGTGCAGCTTATCTTATTTATATCGGTATCCGTTCATGCATCAGCAATGCCACTATGGTATATCCAGATAGCGCCCTTGCAGATAGCAGCCGCGCCACAAAAACAGAAAGCTTCCGCAAAGGTTTTCTGGTAGGCATCAGCAATCCAAAGGCAATCTTGTTCGCCATCGCATTCTTCCCGCAGTTCATAGATGTCAGCAAGCCTCAGGCTCAGCAGCTTGCTATATTGTTCACAACATTTGTCATCATAGAATGCAGCTGCTACGCAGCCTATGCGCTGGGCGGCAAAAGCCTCGCGCGCTTCCTTGCCAACCCGCTCTACTACCGCATCTTCAACATCACGGTCGGCGCCATCTTCATCCTCTTCGGCCTAGCCCTGTTCTTCTATAAGCTTTAGAATTTTTCTTTAGCTTAGAGTCTATCTCTGATAGCGCATTAAAAAAAAGTCATAAAAAAAGCGTTACCATCGTAACGCCTCAAAAATAAACTCATGCAGTAATGGAACAGTTATTCGCTGTTCCACTTCTACTATTCAGAACTACTTCTTTTCTGATTTGCTTTGTACAGCATTAGGCTCAGCCTTTTGCGCGTCTTTGTTTTCCGGCTGGTTTGCATTCTTGTTTTCGTTTTCTTTAACAGCGAACGCTTTATTGTCAGGCTGCTCTTTTGCTTGAGGTTGATTATTGGTCATAAGGCACTTCCTTTATTTCTGTACAAATGATTTTGGACAGTGAATCAGGATATACCTGTATTTCGAACATAGATAGCGTTATTATAGCCCGCATCAAATATACTCAGGTTTGTATAGAGAAAATACATGCGATGGTTATACTATACAGGTTTAATAAGATATTTCTTCTGCTACATATAGAACATGAAACCTCATAATATTATCGAAGCCTCGCTGAAATCACTTCTGGAAAGAAGGGTGGAGAGAATATTAACTCCTATTGAAAGCTTTATTCACAGCCAGATCGCGGCCGGCATCTTTCTTATACTGGCAACATTTATTGCCCTGCTTATAGCCAATTCTCCCACACCCGATCTTATCCATGAAATAGGTGATATGCAGCTTGGGCTGCTGCTGCATAACAATGTATTCAGTCTTTCCGTTAACGCCTGGCTAAGCGATGGCCTGCTGGCATTGTTCTTCTTTCTTATCGGACTGGAGATAAAACGGGAGATACTTATCGGGCAGTTCAGTCATCCGAGGAATGCGCTGCTTGTATTGGCAGGGGCAGCCGGGGGCATGGTAGTACCGGCCTTTATCTATCTGCTGTTCAACTATAACGGCATCGGGCAACATGGTTGGGCAATTCCTATGACAACCGACACCGCCTTCTCGATAGGGGTTCTTGCCCTGCTGGCCAGCCGCGTCTCTATCAGCGCTTCTATTTTTCTGGCAGCGCTGGCCATTGTAGATGACATTGTTACCATCCTTATTATTGGCATCTTTTACACCAACGATCTTGACACAAGCCACCTTCTAAAGGCCCTCCTCCCTTTATCACTTCTTTTCCTGATTAATATTATCGGGGTAAGGCGTAGCTGGATATATATCATACTTGGTATCCTTCTGTGGTGGCATATCCATGAATCCGGCATTCACGCGACCATGGCGGGGCTTCTTACAGCTCTTTCCATACCTGCCCGCTCACAGATCAGCCAGCAGAGTTTCATCAGCAGGATAAGAAGGCAGAT
>JAMHZE010000154.1:0-2357 GCA_035909535.1 Rickettsiales bacterium
ATAGCGACCTGCAAATGCGCAAAGCAAGTCACGTCAGAAGAGTGCTAACACATATCTTTGCCGCTTATGGCTCTATCATGGCTCAGGCAGAAGAAAGGCTGTTCATTAAAACAATAGATGGCGACAAGCAGAAGTTCGAGCTTCCATATCTGCATAGCTATAATAAAGGAACTCTGGTGTACGACCTTCAAAAGCCGGACATGACCATGCTAGAAAACTTTAACTGCGGAATATCCATCCACACAAAAGATTCTTATCTTGGCTATATGCGAGAACTCGCAAAGCACACAAAAAATAATACAGCGCTTCTTATGGACATGCAGCTCATATATAACAGTGCTGTCGAGCCTCAAAAAGGGCGATAGCCCAATTCATAGCCACCCTGCCCGATTTTGCTTAAGCGCTTTTCTGCTCTTTTTCTTCGGCGAATTTTATCAGCACCTGATTCACAGATACGTTCTCGCCCTTCTTAACCATAATGTCAGAAACAACCGCATCGCGCTCAGCGTATAAAATATTTTCCATCTTCATCGCTTCAAGCACGATCAGGTCCTGCCCTCTTGTCACAACCTGGCCTTTCTTAACGCGCACCTCAACAATGGCACCGCTTATCGGCGCATCAAGGTCGCGGCTCATCCACGAATCATCAACTTCAGGAATATACTTCTCAAGCTCCGCCACCCTTAGGCTGCGCACGGTAACTTTAGCCTTACTGCCAAGGTAAGAAAGCAGGTAACCGCCATCTATATGTTCAATATGTACGTTAGCTATCTGGCCGTCAATTTTACCCTGCCACAGTTTGTTGCCTAGAACAAAATCAGAGGTCACATCAAAATACTGTTTGCCGATACGCACTTCAAAACCGTCTTTTATCGGTTCGTAGTTAACGGTAAACTGGCTGTTATCAACTGCAACAACAAGCCTTTCAGGTATGCGGCGTGGCTTCTCAGGTATCTGCCCGGTTATCTTTGCAGCGCGATACGCATCACGTACATAAACATATAACCCCACTGAAAGCAGCACTTTGGTTTTATATTCTGTCAGTTCAGCGCCAGAGAAACCTTTCGGATATTCCTGTTCAATGAACTTGGTAGAAAGCTTGCCGTCTCGGAATCGCTGATGTTCGAATATAGCCTGAAGGAACGGAATATTGTGCGAGATACCGCCTATAACATATTCCGAAAGCGCAACCTGCATTCTGTCTACGGCCTCATCACGGTTTTTGCCGTAAGTTATCAGCTTGGCAACCATGGCATCGTAGAACATAGAAACTTCGCCGCCTGCATATATGCCGGAATCAACACGAACGTTCTTACCCGCTTTAGGCTCTTTATACTCGCTGATACGACCCGTAGAAGGCAGGAACCCGCGCGTCGGATCTTCTGCATATATACGGCTTTCAATAGACCAGCCTTTCAGTTTAACTTCTTTCTGCGTCAGCGGCAGCTTCTCGCCCAGCGCAACTTTTATCTGTTCTTCAACAAGGTCAAGTCCGGTCACATATTCCGTTACAGGGTGCTCTACCTGTAGCCTTGTGTTAATTTCAAGGAAGTAGAAGTTCTTCTGCTGATCCATGATAAATTCAACAGTACCGGCATTCGCATAGCCAACCAGCTTCGCAAGAGCAGTTGCCTGCTTGTACATTTCCTGCCTTGTCTTCTCGTCGATGAACGGAGAAGGAGCTTCCTCAATAACCTTCTGGTTATGGCGCTGAATGCTGCACTCGCGCTCACCTAAACATATTACATTACCGTGCTCGTCACCAAGTATCTGAATTTCGATATGGCGCGGATTGGTAATAAACTTCTCAATGAATATCCTGTCATCGCCGAAGGATTTCTTTGCTTCGTTACGCGTGGAAGAAAGCGCCTGAGCCGCCTCTGCGCTGTTATTAACAATACGCATACCCTTACCGCCGCCGCCTGCTGCGGCTTTGAACATAACAGGGTAACCTATTTTTTCGGCTATCTTAACTGCCTCTTTCTCGTTCTCTATCTGTCCCTGATAGCCCGGAACAACGCTTACGCCAGCATTAACTGCGTGCTTTTTAGCCTCGATCTTATCACCCATGTAAGCTATCGCTTTCGGAGAAGGGCCAATAAATTTAACCCCAATCGCCGCCAAAGCTTCCGCGAACTTTGCGTTCTCAGAAAGGAATCCGTAGCCAGGGTGAACAGCATCAGCGCCGCTTTGCAGCACTGCATCTATAATATTATCTATAACAAGGTAAGACTGGTTAGAAGGAGAAGGACCAATGAATATCGTTTCGTCCGCTTCCGTTACGTGCAGAGAGTTCAGGTCGGCCTCAGAATAAACTGCAACCGTTTTAATCCCCATCTTTTTACATGTACGTATTA
>JAMHZE010000155.1:0-6305 GCA_035909535.1 Rickettsiales bacterium
AAGCCGCGCAGATACAACTTAATGCCCTGCTTGAGGCAAATGGCAAGAAAGGCATAAAGGCAGATGGTATGTTTGGACCTGAGACAGCACGCGCATTGATTGATAGCGGCCTGAAAAATGAACTGGCACAAACCTTAGGTTTGGATGCCGATAAACTTGTAGACCTTGAAAAAGCAGCGACAGGTAATGACCACAACTTCTTCAGAAAGCTGAATAGCGAAAGCAGTTACGCAGAGCTGGCAAGCGGTTTTAGTAAGATATCTGCATCCACCGAAGCATTGGCAGCAGCGGCGGGGATAAAGAATATTGAACTGGATAGCGGCAGCGCGCATTTAGCAGCGGGCAAAAAAGAAGTGCGCTCGCTGGTTTAAAACCAGAAACAAGCGCACCAAACTTTAATCAGAACTTATTAGAACTTCAGGTTACGAACCCTTACAACATTCGGCAGGGCTTCTATCTGGCCGATAAGGGCCTTTGGAAGATCGGCGCTATCTACCTGAACCAGTGATACTGCGCGACCCTTCTGGCTGCTTCTGCCAAGGTGGAAGTTAGCGATGTTTATTTTGTTATCGCCCAGAACTTTACCAAGGTTACCTATCAGGCCAGGTTTATCTTCGTTCTCTACCAGCAGCATATTGCCATCTAAAGAAGCTTCCAGATAAGTATCGTTTACCATTACTATGCGAGGCTCGTTATTGAACAGCGTGCCTTGTACGGTGGTTTTGCTATCACCCGCTGTGAGGGTAACGGTTACCAGCGTGCTGTAATCGCAATCGCGGTCGTGCTTGGTTTCTGCAACTTTGATGTTGCGCTCGTTAGCAACAACAGGTGCGTTGATAACGTTAACGGTTTCTACAACGTTTTCCAGCAGGCCTTTAAGGATATTGTTGGTAACAAGCCTTGTGTTAAGCTGTGCAGCTGTGCCTTCGTATTCAACTTCAACTTTACCGATACCGCCTTCAACCATTTGCGCAGCAAGAAGGCCGAGCTTTTCACCCAGAGAGATATACGGGTTAAGCTTCTTGGCATCTTCCGCCGAGACGGATGCAACGTTAAGTGCGTTAGTGATAGAACCTTTTGTAAGGTATTCGGATATCTGTTCTGCTACTTGCAGGGCTACGTTTTCCTGAGCTTCATTCGTGGAAGCGCCAAGATGTGGTGTGCAGATAAAGTTTTCGTGGCCGAAAAGTACGTTATCTTTCGCCGGTTCTGTCTCGAATACGTCAAAAGCAGCAGCAGCCACCTGACCGCTATCAAGAGCTTCACGCAGAGCAGCTTCATCAACCAGACCACCACGGGCACAGTTAACAATTATTACGCCTTTTCTGGTTTTGGAAAGAGCATCTTTACCAAGTATATTGCGCGTGCCATCTGTAAGCGGAGTGTGCAGAGATATGAAATCTGCGCGCTTAAGCAGGGCTTCAAGGGTTACTTTTTCAACACCGATATCGTGAGCGCGTTCTTCCGACAGGAACGGATCGTACACTACAACCTTCATTTTAAGGCCTTGGGCGCGATCTGCAACAATAGAGCCGATGTTACCGCAACCGATAAGACCAAGAGTTTTGAATGCAAGTTCAACACCCATGAAACGGTTCTTTTCCCATTTGCCAGCGTGAGTGGATTCATTTGCAGTTGGTATCTGGCGGGCAGCAGCGAACATCATGGCTATTGCGTGTTCTGCCGTAGTGATAGAGTTACCGAATGGCGTGTTCATTACGATTATGCCTTTTGCAGTAGCAGCAGGTATATCTACGTTATCTACACCGATACCGGCACGGCCAACCACTTTAAGGTGCTTCGCCTTCTCTATTATATCTTTAGTGACCTTTGTAGCAGAGCGTATCGCCAGACCATCATACTCGCCGATTATCTCAGCCAGTTCTTCCGGCTTAAGGCCTGTTTTTACATCAACCTGAACGCCGTTCTCTTCGAAGATCTCTTTAGCGCGGGATGAAAGTTTGTCGGATATGAGTACTTTTGGTTTTGCCATGTTGTCTACCTTAATTTATGCAGTTGCTTTAGAACAATTATTAGTAAGTTGCAAGTTTTGATTTAGGGCTTTAGGCTATTATTTATGGAACATATAGACCTGCAAAAACTGCCTGATATAGCTTCAAAAGAAGCCTATGGCCTGCATCTGGGCAATTTTAAGGAAAAACACCCTGCCCTGACCCCTTACCTGAAGGAAAAAGGCGTAGCAGAAGTAAGCCGCGTTATATTCGGGAACAGCCCGTATCTGAGCGACCTGATATGCAGATATCCGGAGTTCTATTTAAGGCTGTTTGATGTTGGATTTGAGGAGTGCCTTGAAGAGATAGTGGACAGGCTGCGCGAGCTTCAGCCGAAAAGCAAAGACGAGCTGATGCAGATATTGCGCGTAGAGAAGCAGAAGGCTTCCCTGCTGATTGCGATTACCGAGATAACCGGCATATGGCCGATTGCGTTCACCACGGAACAGCTTTCCCTGTTTGCGGATATGTGCATATTTAAATCATGCGAGTTTCTGCTGAGGGATTACCATGAAAAGCAGTTCATAAAACTGAAGGATGTGGATAACCCTGTAATAGCCAGCGGCCTTGTTATTATTGCGCTAGGCAAGCTGGGCAGCTTTGAGCTGAACTACTCCAGCGATATAGACCTTGCGATATATTACGAGGACGACAAGCTGGAATATCTGGGGCGTAAAACGCTAGCACAATTTTACATAGAGCTGGCACAGGAGCTGGTGAAGATTCTGCATGAGCGCACTCGTGACGGTTATGTGTTCCGCGTGGATATGAGGCTACGGCCAGACCCTGCGGCGAACCCGCTGGCGGTTAGTTTGAAGAAGGCCGAGAAATATTATTTTACCGTAGGGCAGAACTGGGAACGCGCGGCGTTCATCAAAAACCGGTTCATATGCGGTGATAAACGCAGCGGTGCCACCTTCAACGAATTTATGAAACGTAACGTATGGCGAAAATCTCTCGACTTTGAAACGGTGGAGGATATCCATTCCATCAAGCGCCAGATAGATACCAAGCAGGGTGTTCATCCGGACAGCCTTTACGGATATAACGTGAAGCTTGGTCGCGGCGGGATACGCGAGATAGAGTTTTTTGCCCAGACGCAGCAGCTGATATGGGGCGGCAGAAAGCATGACCTGCGTGAAAGACGTACCATAGATGCGCTATACGCGTTGGTGCGGGAAGATGAGGTGAAGCAGGAAGTAGCTGATGACCTTGTTGAGGCGTACACCTTCTTCCGTATGGTGGAACACAGGCTGCAAATGGTGAATGATGAGCAGACCCATACATTGCCGAAAGATAAAGAAGGAATGGAAAGCATTGCCATATTCTGCGGCTATAAGAATTCTAAAGAATTTCTGAATGCGCTGCATGAAAGAATAAGCAAAGTGCAAAGCCATTATGCAAGACTGTTCGAAAACTCGGCATCGCTTGCTTCCGACCTGCCGCAGGCGCAGGGATCACTGATATTTACCGGTACGGAGAACCACCCAGATACTTTAGAAACGCTAGAGAAGATAGGGTTTGCGGAACCTGAAAGAGTTTCTGACATTGTACGCGGCTGGCACCACGGGCGCATTCCGGTAACTACAAAAAAACGCGCACGCGCAGAACTTACCAAACTGATGCCGTTTTTGTTTGGCGCCTTCTCTAAGGCTTCCAGCCCGGCGGAATCTTTTATCCGCTTTGATGAATTTTTAAGCAAACTGCCGGATAACAGCCAGATATTTGCACTGCTGCTGCAGAACCCGAATGTGCTAACCCTGCTGGCAGAAGTTTTTGGCGGATATCCGGAAGTGGCAGACACGCTTAACCGTAACCCTGCCCTGCTGGAATATGTGGTCACCGCAGAATTCTATAACAAGCTGCCAGAGATAGAAAGGCTGCAAACCAATATAGATAAAGAACTGAAACATTCCGGCGGCTCGGTAGAAGCGAGTATTGAGGCGATAAAAAGCTGGACCAATGACCGCAAGTTTCGTATTGGCATACAGTTAGTGCGCGACAGGATAAAGGCCGAACAGGTGTTTTTAGGGCTTTCGAGCATTGCTGAAGTGGTACTGCGCACAACGGTAAAAGTAGTGACGGAAGATTTCGAGAAGGAATTTGGCAAGCCTGAAGGCGGTAAGCTTGCAGTAATGGCGCTGGGTAAATTTGGCAGCCGCGAGCTGACATTTAAATCTGACCTTGATGTTGTATTCATTTACGATTTCAAGAAGGAAACTGCGAAGCTGAGTGCATCAAGCTATTATATAAAACTGGCGGGCAGGATAATTTCTGCCATGTCTTCTATCACTGAAGGCGGACGCATGTACGAGGTGGATGCAAGGCTGCGCCCGCTGGGTGAAAAAGGCCCGCTGGCAGTAAGCGTAAAAAGCTTTGATGAATATTACAACCCGGATAAAGAAGGCAGCGCCTGGATATATGAATATATGGCGCTTACCCGCGCAAGAGTGATAGCGCAGGATAAGAAGTTCGAAAAGAAATTGCAGGATATGGTAAAGCAGAAGCTGCAATATAAATGGAAGAGCGCAACTCTGCATAAGGAAGCAGGATATATACTTAAGAAATATCATGAGACCAAAAAGCAGACCAATGCGCTGGATATAAAACACCCTAAAGGCGGGCTGTTCGACCTTGAATTTATGGTACGCTTTTTGCAACTGAAGAATCTGCATGCGAAACCTGAGCTTTACGGACAATCTACCAGAGGTGCGATAGAAGCGCTGCACAAAGAAAAGGTTATCAGTAAGAAGGATCATGGCACGATAAGCAGCGCCTTCATTCTGTTCAAGGAGGCGCAGAACCTGATACGCATAACATCTGAAGAAGAGATAACGCCGTATATGGAAAAGCTGCTCTGCGAGGTTCTGGGGTTCAAAAAACCCAGTGAACTATATGCAACGCTGGAGAAAACAAAATCCGGCATTTTAGGACTGATAGAAAAATATCTAGAAAATTAGTAAGTTATTTGATATTTGTGGCTTATGTCTGATGAAATTGTATTAAAAGAGGGACATTTCGCACCGGACTTTACTATCGATACCGATAAAGGTGTGGGCTTTACCCTTTCTGAACTGCGCGGCAAGAACGTGGTGCTTTACTTCTACCCGAAGGATGACACGCCGGGCTGCACCGTTGAAGCAAAGGAATTTACCGCCGATACACGCTCTTATGAGGAACTCAACACCGTTGTTGTAGGGCTTTCTAAAGATACGGTTGAAAGCCACTGCAAATTCCGCGACAAATACAAACTGAACGTGATACTGGCATCTGATGCCAATTCTACCGTTTGCGAAGCCTATAACTGCTGGGTAAAAAAGAGCATGTACGGCAAGGAATATATGGGTATTCAGCGCGATACGTTTTTGATAGATAAGGCCGGCAAGATACGCAAGATATGGCGCAAGGTTAAGGCCGAAGGCCATTCACAGGAAGTTCTTACAGCGATACGCGCCCTTTAGATATCTCTTAAACACTCTTTCCTGCTGTTATTTCTGCAATAATTTGTAACCTAAATACGGGCTTTAAGCTCTGGAATCTGCCATAATATTGAGTTATTCAGTAATCCGCATTAAGCTGTTGAGATTATGAAAAAACTATTCGGCACAGATGGCATTAGAGGCCAAAGTAATATTTCTCCTATGGATGCGGAGACCGCGCTGCGCATTGGCATGGCGGCGGGAGCTTACTTCCGTGATGGCGGCCATAGGCACCGCGTTATAATTGGTAAGGATACCAGGCTGAGCGGCTATATGATAGAGCCTGCGCTGGTTGCGGGTTTTGTTTCCATGGGTATGGATGTGTTTCTGGTTGGGCCTTTGCCTACACCTGCGGTAGCGCTGGTAACACGCAGTATGCGCGGCGATGTTGGCGTGATGATATCTGCCAGCCATAACCCTTACCACGATAACGGCATAAAGCTGTTCCAGCCTAACGGGTTGAAGCTTTCTGATGAAGCGGAAATGAAGATCGAGGCGCTGATAAATTCCGACCTGGAGAAGTACAAGGCAGATGCGAAGAATTTAGGCCGTGCAAAACGTATTGATGACGCGGCTGGCAGATATGTGGAGTATTTAAAGCAGACCTTCCCGAAACGTGAAACGCTGAACGGCTTAAAGATAGTACTGGATTGCGCCAATGGTGCTGCGTACAAGGTTGCCCCGGTGATATTGTGGGAGCTTGGCGCTGAGGTGATAACCATCAATAATAATCCGGACGGGTTCAACATAAATGATAAATGCGGCAGCACGCATCCGGAATCTCTGGTGAAGAAGGTACGGGAAGAAAAGGCCG
>JAMHZE010000156.1:0-12327 GCA_035909535.1 Rickettsiales bacterium
TCCTGGTACATCCGGTCCTTGGATATTCTAGGAGAGTATGAAGATATTTGTTACATTGTTATCTGTGATGTTTTTGGTTTCCTGCGCTGCAGCAGTAAGCCCTTCATACGATATGACAGTATCATACCAGGAAGATGCTCCGGATGAATGGAAGCTGGGCTGGCAGCATGGCTGTGAATCCGGTCTTTCCGTGTATGGTAACAACTATTATAAAACCCTGTATAAGTTCAAGCAGGATGTAAGCATGCTCAAGAACGAGTACTACTTTAAATCATGGAACGACAGCTTTAACTATTGCCGTTCTGCTATAAACAGAAGGCTTTCGGGCGATACCCTTTCCAACGAAGAAGTTCCTTCGCTATTCTCCACGAAAGATCTTAACATCACTCAGGGCATGAAAAGGGATAACGCGCCTATAACAAAGCAGGGCTTTATGTTTGGTGGTGCAGAGCGTGGTCTGTTCTCTGATATGTTCGATGTCAAGCTGATGGGGCAGGGTTCTACCGCATGGGGTGCCAGCGTGGATAAATGCGACTGGCTGAACCGTTGCGGTAAAGATAAGCCAAAAGACCCTATGGAAGCCATGATGGGCTGGTAGCGAGCTACCTATCTAAGTTCAATACTAACTGAATGTATTTCCGGTGCCATGCTGTGTACCACCTCGCTTACGGCGCGGTGCTTTTCAAGGCGTGAAGCCCCTGCAACCGCCTCAGCCGATATCGCTATCTTAAGGTGTGTAATGCCCGTTGCGCCGCGCACTCCGGCGTGTCCGGCGTGTTTGTGGCTGTCATCGGTAACCTCTAGCAGTGTAGGGTCGAACCTCTGTTTCAGTGCCTTTTCTATCTGTTCGGTTCCGGTCATAAATTAGCTGATTATTTTGCTGGATTGTCTCATAGCTCTACAGCAGTAAAAAACCCTTGTAAATTGCTAAAACAGGTGTTAAAACGCGCGCACATTATTAATAGAAGCAAAGAGTTACAATATGTCCAGCCTAGGCCAAAAAGTTCCACTTAATATGTACCGTAATATCGGTATCTGTGCGCACATCGATGCGGGTAAAACAACCACTTCCGAGCGTATCCTTTTTTACACTGGTAAGTCACACAAAATAGGTGAGGTGCATGAAGGTGGCGCCACTATGGACTGGATGGAGCAGGAGAAAGAACGTGGTATCACTATCACTTCAGCTGCTACTACATGCTTCTGGAATGGTCACCGTGTTAACCTTATCGATACTCCTGGCCACGTGGATTTCACTATCGAAGTTGAACGCTCTCTGCGCGTACTCGATGGCGCAATAACAGTGTTTGATGGCGTAGCAGGTGTTGAACCTCAGTCTGAAACAGTTTGGAGGCAGGCCGATAAGTATGAAGTTCCTCGTATGTGCTTCGTTAACAAAATGGATCGTACCGGCGCTAACTTCTTCCGTTGCGTAGATATGATCAAAGAACGTCTTGGTGCAACTCCATGCGTTATTCAGCTTCCTATCGGTGTTGAAGATAAATTCGAAGGCGTTGTAGACCTTGTACGCATGAAAGAGATAGTTTGGAAAGGTGAAGAGCTTGGTGCAAAGTTCGATTACCAGGATATCCGTGCTGATCTTCAGGCTCAGGCTAAAGAATGGCATGACAAAATGGTAGAAACAGCTGCTGAAGCTGATGATGCCCTGATGGAAAAATACCTGAATGGTGAAGCAGTTACAGAAGCTGAAATAAAAGCGGCTATCCGTAAAGGTACTATCGCCCGTAAGTTCTTCCCTGTACATTGCGGTACAGCGTTCAAGAACAAAGGTGTTCAGCCTCTGCTTGATTCCGTTATAGATTACCTTCCATCTCCTCTGGATATTCCAGATGTAAAAGGTTTCGATTTCAACAAACCTGATCAGGAAATGTCTCGTAAAGCATCCGAGAAAGAAGCTTTCTCCGGCCTTGCTTTCAAGATTATGACCGATCCATATGTTGGTTCACTGACATTCGTTCGTATCTACTCAGGTGTCCTGAAATCAGGTGATTCTGTTCTTAACTCTGTGAAAGACAGAAAAGAACGTATCGGCCGTATGCTACTAATGCATGCAAACAACCGTGAAGATATCAAAGAAGCTGTAGCTGGTGACATCGTTGCTATCGCAGGTCTTAAAGAATCTACAACAGGTGATACTCTGTGCGATTACGACAAACCGGTTATTCTGGAGCGTATGATATTCCCAGAGCCTGTTATCGAGCTTGCTATCGAGCCTAAAACAAAGGCAGACCAAGAGAAGATGGGTATCGCGATCGGTCGTCTGGTTTCAGAAGATCCTTCACTGCGCGTATCATCTGATGAAGAAACCGGCCAGACCATCCTTAAAGGTATGGGCGAGCTTCACCTAGAGATCATCGTAGACCGTATGAAGCGTGAATTCGGCGTAGAAGCTAACGTTGGTGCTCCTCAGGTTGCATACCGCGAAACCTTCACTAAGCCGGTTGAACTTACCTACACTCACAAAAAGCAGTCTGGTGGTTCTGGTCAGTACGCGAAAATAAAAATGCGTCTTGAGCCTAAAGAAGCAGGCACTGGTTACGAGTTCGAATCAGAAGTAGTTGGTGGTTCAATTCCTAAAGAATTCATCCCGGCTATCGATAAAGGTATCCAGGCTCAGGCTCTTACAGGCCCTATCGCCGGCTACGAAACTATCGACTTCAAATGCGTAGTAATAGATGGTGGTTACCACGACGTGGATTCATCAGCTCTTGCGTTCGAGATAGCGGCCCGCGCTGGTTTCCGTGAAGCAATGGAAACTGCGAAGCCGGTTCTGCTTGAACCTATCATGGGCGTTGAAGTTGTAACTCCTGAACAATACATGGGTGACGTTATCGGCGATCTTAACAGCCGCCGTGGCCAGATCCAAAGCATGGATGACCGTGCTAACGCGAAGGTTATCAAGGCGAAAGTGCCACTGGCACAAATGTTCGGTTATGTATCTACCCTGCGTTCAATGTCGCAAGGTCGTGCATCATTCACAATGGAATTTGCTCACTACGATCAGGTTCCTGCGAACGTTGCCGCAGAGGTGAAGGCGAAAGTTGCTTAATCTCTCTAACCAAATTCACTAATGAAAAACCCCGCAACCGCGGGGTTTTTTATTTCTTGCAATAATAAGGGCTCAAACCTCTTACTTCTAATATACTCGCGCTCAACAATCGCGGCACAGAAATCAGTTTTTATGCAATTTTGTCTTGCAAGCCACTATTAATTAAGGTAATAAACGCGCGTTAAATTCTTAAAAAGCTCTGGATAAAAGCTGTTGCATTGTTGGGTTATCATAATGTAATAGTGAGCTTTTTTAAGGTAACCTGGGCATTTTAACCGGTGTCCAAAGGTCTGGCAAACCTTCTTTATTATCAATATTAAGGAGTTATAAAATGGCTAAAGAGAAGTTTACTAGAAATAAGCCGCACTGTAACATAGGTACCATTGGTCACGTGGATCACGGTAAAACTACACTTACAGCTGCTATCACAAAGTATTTCGGTGAGTTCCGTGATTATTCACAGATCGATGCTGCTCCGGAAGAAAAAGCACGTGGTATAACCATCAATACTGCGCACGTTGAATACGAAACTGAAACTCGTCACTACGCTCACGTAGACTGCCCAGGCCACGCGGATTATGTAAAGAACATGATCACTGGTGCTGCTCAGATGGATGGTGCGATTCTTGTAGTTAACGCTGCTGATGGTCCTATGCCACAAACTCGTGAACACATCCTGCTTGCTCGTCAGGTAGGCGTTCCTGCGATTGTTGTATACATGAACAAAGTTGACCAAGTAGACGATAAAGAACTGCTAGACCTAGTAGAAATGGAAGTTCGTGAACTTCTTTCTTCTTACCAGTTCCCTGGCGACCAGATCCCTATCGTTAAAGGTTCTGCACTTGCTGCTCTTGAAGGCCGCGATGCTGAAATAGGTGAAAACTCTATCCGTGAACTTCTGAAAGCTGTTGATGCATACATCCCTCAGCCTACTCGCGTTCTGGATAAACCATTCCTGATGCCGGTTGAGGACGTGTTCTCCATCGAAGGTCGTGGTACAGTTGTTACTGGCCGTATCGAGCAAGGTGTTATTAAAGTTGGTGAAGAACTTGAGATCGTTGGTTTCAAACCTACTGTTAAAACTACCTGCACAGGCGTAGAAATGTTCCGTAAACTGCTTGACCAAGGTGAAGCTGGTGATAACGTGGGCGTTCTTCTGCGTGGTACTAAGCGTGAAGATGTTGAGCGTGGTCAAGTTCTTGCTAAACCAGGTTCAATCACTCCACACACTCAGTTCGAGTGCGAAGTGTACATCCTTTCTAAAGATGAAGGTGGCCGTCATACTCCATTCTTCACTAATTACCGCCCACAATTCTACTTCCGTACTACAGACGTTACTGGTGCAGTAACTCTTGCAGCTGGCGTAGAAATGGTAATGCCTGGCGATAACGTGAAGTTCGTTGTTGAACTTCTTGCTCCTGTAGCGATGGACGAAGGTCTTCGCTTCGCTATCCGTGAAGGTGGCCGTACAGTAGGCGCAGGCGTTGTAACAAAAGTTGTTAAATAACTTTGTAGTTAGTTACGCTAATACAGAAACCCCGCCCCTTAAAAGGCGGGGTTTTTTGTTTGTGAATTTTTTTATCGGAAAAATTCATTGTTATAATAATATAAATCAGCGCATTAGTAATTCAGTTGAAAATGATTATCATTTTCAGCCATATATTTCAATAGTTTATCTTGCCAAATCTGTTTAATGGGTCTAAGGTTTTTTTAATAACAAACAGGAATCATCATGGCAGAACTCAACCGCGAAAAAACAATAAAACTCCTTAACGATATCCTCGAGGCCGAGCTTGCAGGCGTAGTGCGCTATCAGCATTATGCGTTGATGGTGTTTGGCTATAATCGTATTCCTATCGTTTCATGGCTGCGCAAGCAGGCAGATGAGTCCATGCTTCATGCCCAGCAGGCGGGTGAGCTTATAACCCATCTGGGCGGTCATCCGTCACTGGGTATCGGTAAATTGCTGGAATCTCATAAACACGACATTAAAGATATCCTCAAAGAATCCCTCGCGCATGAAAATCAGGGTCTGGTTCTTTACCATAAGCTATTTGAAGAGGTAGAGGGCAAATCTATCATGCTGGAGGAATTCGCCCGCCAGATGATAGCCGAGGAAGAAATGCATACCGGTGAAGTGGATAAAATGCTCCGCGCACCTGGTGATATCGGTAATTTCCAGAAGTAATTGCTTGAAAATACATCGTTTTTCTGTATTTTTAGGTTTTGAGCCCCGTCATTTTGGCGGGGTTTTTTATAGTTACGGCGGGTTAATTTTTAGCCATCTGAAGCAGGGCAGGGGTTTTGCCTTAAAATCCTTCTCAAAGGCCGCTTTGGAAGGTGTAAAATAATTTAAAAAAAACCTGTTGCCAAACCAGTATCTCTAGAGTATAAAGCGCGTCCCAACCCCTATTACGGGGTCGGGTGCGTTTTATTGAAACGTAGGAAATACAAGGTTTTTAGAGGTTTTTTTAGATGCCAAATCCGGTTAAATTTGCAAGTCAGGTTAAGGCAGAGGCATCTAAGGTTACTTGGCCGGGCCGCAGTGAAACAGTTTCTGTTACGCTTGTGGTGCTGGTGCTGGTGGCTATAGCTTCGGTGTTTTTTATCGTCGTAGATTGGGCGATATACAGCGTTGTTAGTAAGCTGCTTGGTTATTAGGGGGATTGATGTTAGCTCAGGAGAACAGTTTGAATATGTCAGCAGCCAGGTGGTACATAATTAATGCCCATTCGGGTTTTGAGAAAAAGGTAGCAGAGACCATTCGCGAGCGTGCGGATAAAAAAGGTCTTGGTGCTATGTTCGAAGAGATCTTCGTTCCTACGGAATCTTTCGTAGAGGTGAAGAAGGGTAAGAAAGTTCAGTCAGAGCGCAAATTTTTCCCGGGTTACGTTCTCGTTAAAATGGTGATGAACGATGAGACCTGGCAGATAGTTAAGCAAACTCCAAGAGTTTCCGGTTTCCTTGGTGGCGGTGGTGCAAAACCACAGCCTATCACTCAAAGGGAAGCTGAGAGCATATTCAAACAGGTTGAAGAGGGCAAAGCTGCTCCTAAAAGCAAAGTTTCGTTCTCTGTTGGTGATAACGTCAAAATCACTGAAGGCCCGTTCGAATCCTTCGTCGGCACTGTCGAGGAAGTTGATGAGCACAGCAATAAACTTAAAGTGGGCGTTTCGATATTCGGTCGTTCTACTCCGGTTGAGCTTGATTTCACTCAGGTAGAAAAAAGCTAATAATTTAAATTTTAACTTAAGTATAAGGTAATAAAAATGGCAGCTCCGGCAGTAAAAGGTAAGGAAGTAGTAAAGGTAGTAAAACTGGCTATTGAAGCTGGTAAGGCTAACCCGGCTCCTCCTGTTGGTCCAGCGCTCGGTCAGGCCGGCGTTAACATCATGGAATTCTGCAAACAGTTCAATGACCGCACTAAAGAGAAGAAAGGTCCTGTTCCTGTTGTGATCAACGTATTCAAAGATAAATCTTTTGAATTCATCACAAAAATATCTCCAATGTCATACCTGATAAAACAGGCTCTTGGCATTGAATCTGGCTCTAAAAAGCCTGGTCTGGAATTCATCGGTAAAAAGATCACCAAAGACCAGATACGCAAAATTGCTGAAACTAAAATGCCTGACCTTAACACTACGGATGTTGAGGCTGCAATGCGCACGGTTGAAGGCCAGTGCATTTCTATGGGTATACAGGTTCAGGAATAGTAATTTTTAACAAGAAGGTTCAACAAATGGCTGCAAAAAAAGCAAAAAAGGACTCTAACCAGGAGAATAAGATCCAAAAGGGTGAATATTCGCTAAGACTGGCAAAAGCACGCGCAGGCAAAGATTTCGCTAAGACATACGATCTGGCGGAAGCTGTTGCTACAATTAAATCATGCGCTACTGCAAAATTCGATGAATCCATCGATCTTGCTCTTAACCTAGGCGTAGATGTTAAGCAATCTGACCAGAACGTGAGGGGCGTAGTTAGCCTTCCTAACGGTACTGGTAAAAAAGTTAACGTTGCTGTGTTCGCTCGTGATAAAAAAGCTGATGAGGCTAAAAAGGCTGGCGCGCAAATAGTTGGCGCTGAAGAGCTGATCGAAAGCGTAAGCAAAGGTACAATAAACTTTGATAAGGTTATAGCCACTCCTGACATGATGCCTCTGCTTGGTAAAGTAGCAAAGGTTCTTGGTCCTAAAGGCCTTATGCCTAACCCTAAGCTGGGTACTGTTTCTGAAGATGTTGCCGGTGCTGTGAAAAACGTTCTTGCCGGTCAGGTAGAATTCCGCGCTGATAAAGCCGGTATCGTACAGGCTACTGTTGGTAAGGCAAGCTTCGATGAAGCTAAGCTTGTAGAGAACATCAAAACATTCGTTGATGCAATAAACAAGGCTAAGCCTGCTGCTCTGAAGGGTATCTACATGAAGAAGATGTTCATCACTTCAACAATGGGTCCAAGCGTAAGGGTTAACATATCTTCTGCTGCGTAAGCTGAAGGTTAAGGAAAAAGTTAAAATAGAAGGTTCGATATGGTTGATAAGGCAAAAAAAGTACAGGTAGTGAAGGATCTTAAGGAGTCCTTTGCTGTTGCGAAATCAGTGGTTGTGGCTCAGTTTACTGGCCTTACCATACCTGAAACAGACGCTCTGCGTCAGGCGGCAAAAAAGAACGGTGCTACTGTAAAGGTTACTAAAAACCGTCTTGCTCAGGTTGCGCTTCAGGATTCTCCTAATGCGGAGCTTTCCGGTCTGTTCAAAACACAAACTATAGTTTCTTACTCAGATGAGCCTCTTGGTACTGCAAAAACTCTTGTTACTTTTGCAAAGACCAATGAAAAACTTACCGTTGTAGGTGGTGTTTTCGAAGGCAAGATGCTTGATCTGAACGAAATACAAATGTACGCATCTGTACCTGCGCTGGATGAATCACGCGCTCGTATCGCTACATTACTGAATGCACCTGCGGCTGAACTAGTAAGGGTACTAAAATCCTACTCGGAAGCCGGTGGCGCAGTTGCTGCTGCTGAACCAGCTGCTCCTGCTGCAGAGGCGGCTCCTGCCGCGGCTCCAGCTGAAGCTGCTCCGGTTGAGGCTCCACAACAATAAGGAATTACTTTTAAATAAGTTCTCTGCCGGTTTTCCGGTCCTTTGGAAGATGCATCCGAAGGTCTTAATTTAGGGAATTGAATGGTTTTAAAGGTTTTATTTGTAAATTTATTAATAACTACAAAAGGTAAATAACATGTCTCCTACTGTACAAAAATTCGTTGATGAGCTTTCCAAGCTTTCCGTAATGGAAGCTGCAGAGCTTGCAAAAGCACTTAAAGAAACTTGGGGCGTATCTGATGCTCCTATAGCAGTTGCTGGTGCCGCTAACGATGCTGGTCCTGCTAAAGACACATTCGATCTGGTACTTTCTGCCGCTGGCGAAAAGAAGATCAACGTGATCAAAGAAGTTCGCGCTATAACAGGTCTTGGCCTGAAAGAAGCGAAAGACCTGGTTGAAGGTGCAATGCCTAAAACCCTTAAAGAAGGTCTTAAGAAAGATGAAGCTGACAAATTCAAGAAACTTCTTGAAGATGCTGGCGCTAAAGTTGAACTTAAATAGTTTAACCCAAGTTCTACTATACTTTGGAAAGCCTGATGCCGTGTTTTCGGTGTCGGGCTTTTCGGCACTAAAGAGATGATACTAATCTTTAAGATCCTATCATCACATATCGTTAACAAACCTAACCCGGGGTTTCATACATGGCATACTCTCTCACCCAACGCAAAAGGATAAGAAAAGACTTTGGTCGCCACAAATCAGCAGCGGTGATGCCAAACCTTATAGGCATACAAAAAAATTCATATGACAGCTTCACGCAGGCTGGCATTCCGGAATCAGAACGTAAGAACAAAGGCCTTGAATCTGTATTCAAGTCTGTGTTCCCGATAGAAGATGCTGCTGGTACAGCAACTCTGGAATACGTAAAGTACGATTTCGGCAAACCAAAATACAGCGTAACAGAATGCATTCAGCGCGGCCTTTCTTTTGGCGCGCCACTTAAAATAACTGTACGCCTGATAGTATGGGAAGTTAACGAGGAAGCTGGCACCCGCGAGGTGATGAGCATAAAAGAGCAGGAAGTTTATCTTGCTGATCTGCCTCTGATGACAGATAACGGTACTTTCGTTATCAACGGTACAGAGCGTGTTGTAGTTTCTCAAATGCACCGTTCTCCTGGTGTATTCTTCGATCATGATGCTGGTAAAACGCACTCTTCGGGTAAGGTGCTTTTCTCCGCTCGTGTTATACCTTACCGTGGTTCTTGGCTCGATTTCGAATTCGATGCGAAAGACCTGCTTTACTTCCGTATAGACCGCCGCAGAAAGATATACATATCTTCACTTCTGCGTTCACTTGGCATGGATAACAAAGAAATAGTTAATACTTATTTCAAATCTATGGATGCCACTGCAACTGATAACGGTTGGTCTGTTCCATACGTTCCGGAAGATTATGTTGGCGAGCTTGAGTACGATCTGGTTGACGCTAAAACCGGTAAAGTGATAGTAGAGAAGGGTTCTAAAGTAACTCCTCGTAAATCTAAAACTCTGAAGGAAGAAGGCCTGAAAGAAGTTACTCTTTCTGATGAGATCATCTCCCGTAGATACGCTGCTGAGGAAATTCTTAACGCTAAGACCGGCGAGATACTTGTTGAGGCCGGTGTTGCGCTTTCTTCTGATGTGTTAAGCAAAGTTCGTAAATCAGGTGGCAAGAAGATAAGGATAGTTGATATACCTGCTATGTCCAGGCCGTACATCCTAGATTCTATGTCCGCAGATAAAAACCAGAACCGCGAAGAATCCCTGTTCGATGTGTACAGGGTAATGCGTCCTGGTGAACCGCCTACAATTGAAGCTGCAGAAGCTATTTTCAGCAACCTGTTCTTTAATGCAGAGCGTTATGACCTTTCTGATGTAGGTCGTATGAAAATGAACACTCGCCTTGGCCTGAATGTGCCTGAGGAAGTGGGCGTTCTCACGAAAGAAGATATCATCGAGATAGTTCGCAAGATAATCGAGATAAAAGATGGCCGCGGTGAGATAGATGATATCGATCACCTTGGTAACCGTCGCGTACGTTCCGTGGGCGAGCTGGTAGAAAACCAGTTCCGCATCGGTCTTCTGCGCGTTGAAAAAGCGATACTGGAGCGTATAGCTTCTGTAGAGATAGATACGGTTATGCCTAACGACATAATCAACGCTAAGCCTCTTGCTTCTTCAATGAAAGAGTTCTTCGGTCTTTCCCAGCTTTCTCAGTTCATGGATCAAACCAACCCACTGTCAGAAGTAACGCATAAGCGTCGTCTTTCTGCGCTTGGGCCTGGTGGTCTTACCCGTGAGCGTGCAGGCTTTGAAGTTCGTGACGTACACGCTACGCACTATGGCCGTATCTGCCCGATAGAAACGCCGGAAGGCCCGAATATCGGTCTTATCAACTCTCTTTCTACATATGCACGTGTTAACAAATACGGTTTCATTGAAACTCCATATGTAAAAGTAGAGAATGGTAAACTCACAGATAAAATAGATTATCTTTCTGCGATAGAAGAGGGCAAGTTCCTCATCGCTCAGTCAGATGCCAACCTTGATGAAAAGGGCAAGTTCCTTGATATGTTCGTTTCCTGCCGTCAGACAGGTGACTTCATCATGGCAAAACCTGAAGAGATACAATATGCAGACGTAGCTCCGAAACAGCTTGTTTCTGTTGCTGCTGCCCTGATACCATTCCTAGAGAACGACGATGCGAACCGTGCCCTGATGGGTTCGAACATGATGCGTCAGGCCGTTCCTCTTATCCGCTCTGAAGCACCTCTTGTAGGTACCGGTATGGAAGCTCCTGTAGCTTACGACTCTGGCGCTGTAGTAGTTGCAAGGCGCGAAGGTGTGGTAGATAAAGTAGATGCTACCCGTATCGTTATTAAAGTGGAAGATAAGGCGAATGATTCATTCGCGGTTGATATCTACAACCTGCGTAAAATGCAGCGTACCAACCAGAACACTTCCATCAACCAGCGTCCTATCGTTAAAACCGGCGATAAAATTAAAGCCGGCGATATAATTGCAGATGGTCCTTCAACGGATCTCGGCGAGCTGGCTCTCGGTAAGAACGTTCTTGCGGCCTTCATGCCGTGGAACGGTTACAACTACGAGGATTCCATCCTTATATCCGAGCGTATCGTGAAGGATGACGTATTCACTTCGATCCACATTGAAGAATTCGAATGCGTTGCGCGTGATACTAAACTCGGCGCGGAAGAGATAACCCGCGATATACCTAACGTTTCTGAAGAGGCTCTGATAAACCTCGATGAAACAGGTATCATCCACATCGGTGCAGAAGTAAGGCCGGGTGATATACTTGTAGGTAAGGTAACTCCTAAGTCTGAATCTCCAATGACGCCGGAAGAAAAACTTCTACGTGCGATATTCGGTGAGAAAGCCGCAGACGTGAAAGATTCTTCTATGCGTATGAAGCCTGGTATATCAGGTACTATCGTAGAAGTTCGTATCTTCTCACGCCGTGGTATCGAGAAAGACGAAAGAACGATGGAGATCGAGCGTGCAGAGATCGACCGTATCCGTAAAGATAGGAACGATGAGTTCAAGATCGTTACGGGCCCGATATTTGACCGTCTTGGCAAGCTTCTTATAGGTGCCAAAGCTGCTAAAGCTATAGGCTCTGTTAAAAAGGGTGCAAAAATAACCGTTGAAGATCTTGCAGAGCTGCAAGAGCCTCGTTGGTTCACTCTGGAGACAGAAAACTCTAAAGATGCAGTGAAGATCAAAGAACTGAAAGATGAGTATGATGTTATCGTTAAGAACCTTGATGACATGATGAGCGACCGTATTGATAAACTTCAGTCCGGTGATGATCTTCCTTCAGGCGTACTTAAAGTTGTTAAGGTATATGTTGCTGTTAAGCGTAAGCTTCAGCCGGGCGATAAAATGGCCGGCCGTCACGGTAACAAGGGTGTTATATCCAAAATATGCCCTATAGAAGATATGCCTCACCTTGCAGATGGTACTCCGGTAGATGTTGTACTTAACCCGCTGGGTGTACCAAGCCGTATGAATATCGGTCAGATATTTGAAACGCACCTTGGTTGGGATTCACGCGAGATAGGTAACCAGATCAAAGAAATGGTTAACGCTTATCAGGCGCAAGGCAAAAAGGCTGATATCTCTGATCTTCGTAACAAGGTTACCAAAGTGTACT
>JAMHZE010000157.1:0-6318 GCA_035909535.1 Rickettsiales bacterium
CAGCAGCACCTGTTACGCCACCTGTTGCAAGACCGTACGGTGTGCAGGATTATAACGCCCCTACATCTAAGCAGCAATATGTGGTGCAAGGCAATACACTGAATGCCGAACAGCCCAAAGTGCAGGAAGACTGCGAAGCCGTTGGTAATATATGTCTGACATCTTACGTATATGAGGACAGGGTTGTGCTGACCGCAGAGAATAAAAGCCCTGCCGTGCGTACAGTTGTTGTAAGTTATTTTTTGAATAACGTGCGCGCACTGGAAGGCTCTGACCGCAATAATATAATATTGCGCGCCGGAGAGGTGAGGAAGATAGAAACACTGATGCCGATAGATCCTACTATTTCTTATTCATATAATTACAGCTATCGCTCTTTCTTTGGGGTTGTGGATGCGGTGCATGATGATTCTTACGAATACGACCTGCCTTACGAGCCGGGGAAGGAATTTATTATACTTCAGGGTGTGGGCGGCAAATTTACACACACAGATGAAGATAAATATTATTCCTATGATTTTAAAATGCCGACCGGAACGCCTGTTCTGGCTGCGCGCGAAGGTACTGTTGTACGTGTAGTGCAGAGCTATATTGATGGCGGTGTTAACCCTGCTCTGAAAGATATGGATAACCATATATATGTACAACATCCTGATGGCACGATTGCGATATACGCGCATTTAAAACCGAATGGCGCGCTGGCACAGGTGGGCGACCATGTACAGAAAGGCCAGAAGATAGCACTTTCCGGCAACACCGGATATACCACCAACCCGCATCTGCATTTTGGCGTGTTTAAAGTTGTGCGCGACGGAAAATATAAATCTGTTCCCGTGCGGATAAAAACCAGCAAAGGCGTGCTGGACAGGCTGGAACACAGAGAGTTCTACAAGAAGTGACCGGCGTGCTAAATGACCACGCTACCCTGACGGAGTATCTTTATATCTGAAGGGTCTGTTGCATCTACCACCGTAGATGAAATGCCCACCTTGCTTTCTCCGCCATCTATCAGCGCATCCAGCTTATCTCCCAGAGCTGAAGAGGCAGCTTCAAAGCTGATGTTATCATCACCGCCTGAAATGTTGGCGCTGGTTGCAGCCAATGGGCTGCCTAACTCACGCAGAACTTCCAGCGCTATAGGATGTGCCGGTATACGTATGCCAACGGTATCGCCCGTAGCATTAAAATGATTAACTATGCCATCTGCACGAAGCTTAAGCACAATGGTAAGCGCACCCGGCCAGAACTTGCGCGCAAGCTGTATGGCCTTATCGTTAAAATGAGCTATGGTTTCTGCTACCTCTAAACTTGGCACAAGCAGTTGCAGAGGCTTTGCTGCATCACGCTGCTTAATGGCGTATATGCGCTCAACCGCTGATTTATTTCTTGCATCTGCGGCTATTCCATATACTGTTTCTGTCGGCAGGAGTACAATGCCTCCGCCTTTAAGTGTTTTAACTGCCTGTAATACTTTTTTGTCCATGAATTATTATAAGGTAATTCGTCCGTTACTTTTCCTTCTTAAGCCAGAGCAGGCGCACGACCTTGCCATTTGGGCAATGTCTCGCGGGCTGCTGCCTGGTCAGGATATATACAGGCATAAAAACCTTGTTTCAAAGGTTTTCGGTCTGGAATTTCAAAACCCCGTAGGACTGGCCGCAGGATTCGATAAGAACGCACGCTGCCTTGCCGCACTTTCCAACCAGAATTTCGGCTTTGTGGAAGTGGGTACGGTTACCCCTCTGCCGCAGAAAGGCAACCCGAAACCACGCCTTTTCCGCCTGACGGAAGAAAAGGCCATAATAAACCGCATGGGCTTTAATAACGAAGGTATTGAACTTTACTCGCAGCGCCTGCGCCAATGGAAATATGCCGGTTTCAGCAAAAAAGAATTGCTGGTAGGTGCTAATATCGGCAAGAACAAGAACTCGCCGAATGACTCTTCTGACTTCATAAACTGTCTGGAAAAGGTTTATGGTCTGTGCGATTATATTGTTATCAATATATCTTCTCCGAACACACCGGGATTGAGAGATCTGCAAAAGGCCAGCCAGCTGAACATGTTTCTGCAGGAGATGAACCTGAGGATAAGAGAAATAAGCACAAAATATAATGGCAGGCTGCCTCTGCTTATTAAGCTTTCTCCTGACGAGAATGAGGATAACCTGAAAGAGATAGCAGAAGTGCTGCTGGCAAACCGCATAGATGGCGTGGTTATAAGCAACACCACTATCAAAACATCACTCATCAAAAAAGCCGGATTTGCAGAAAACCGTGTTGCGGGTGGCTTAAGCGGCAAGCCGCTATTTGACCCATCTACCACGGCGATAGAGAATTTTTACCGCGCCAGTAATGGCAAGATTCCTATTATAGGCGTAGGCGGTATATTCTCGGCGGAAGATGCCTATACCAAGATACGCAAAGGCGCAAGCCTTGTGCAGGTGTACAGCGCGCTGATATATAAAGGCTTTGGATTAGTTAATGAGATAAATACCGGCCTTGCAGAACTGCTCAAGAAAGATGGATTTGACCATATTTCTCAAGCGGTTGGCATTGATGTAAAATAACTGCCGCCTAAACACCCCCACCCCTTCAAAAGGGCTTGACACCAGCCCCCAAATGTATATGTTGACCGTTCAAAATTCAAACCAAGGTAAGTAAAATGTCAGCTCGTTGCTCGATAACTCAGAAAGGTACGCGTGTAGGTAACAAAGTATCTCACTCTAATATCAAAACAAAAAGGAAGTTCAACGTGAACCTCCAGAACTGCTCTGTTTTCTCTGAAACGCTGAAAACTTCCGTTCCTATGAAAATTGCGGTATCCACTCTGCGCACCATAGAACACAACGGTGGCCTTGATGAGTACCTGCTTACCACTTCTAACCGCAAGCTTTCTGCTGAGGCTATTACCCTCAAAAAGAAGATAAAGAAAGCACGCGAAGGCTCTAAAGCGGCTTCCTAAGCCACTTTGGCGGTAGCCAAAATGCAAGCAAAACGCAAAACCGTAAATGACATTGTTTCGCTTAAAAGCGCAAACACCCCGGCTGTATGCCTAACGTGCTACACCCACCCACAAGCGCAAATGCTAGATGAACATGTTGACCTGATGCTGGTAGGAGATTCTCTCGGCATGGTTCTGTACGGCTATGAAAGCACCCTGCCCGTTACCGTTGAACTGATGATACAGCACGGCGCGGCAGTGGTTCGCGGCAGTAAAACTGCTCTGGTGGTAGTGGATATGCCTTTCGGCAGCTATCAGGAAAGCAAGGAACAGGCCTATGCCAACTGCGCCCGCGTACTGGCCGCAACAGGCGCGCAAGCCGTAAAACTGGAAGGCGGCATTGAGATAGCAGATACTATTAAACACCTTGTTGATCTTGGTATTCCGGTGCTAGGGCATATTGGCATGAAACCGCAATACCATAATGTTTACGGTGGATTTAAGGCCCAGGGCAAAACCGAGGAAAGCCGCAAGCGCGTGCTGGATGACGCCGCAGCCGTTGAAAAGGCGGGTGCCTTTGGCTTTGTACTGGAGCATGTAACGAAAGAGACCGCAGAAGCAGTGTGCAAAGCGGTAAAGATACCCGTGATAGGTATAGGCGCAGGAAATGTGTGTGATGGGCAGGTTTTAGTGTTTGAAGATATGGTAGGATTCTTTGAAAACCCGCCGAAGTTTGTTAAGAAGTTCGCCGAAATAAGACAACCTATTGAAAATGCAGTTAAAAACTACGCATCTGAAGTCCGCGCGAGAAAATTCCCTGAATAATTAAAATAGTTTAGTTCCGTTAACGATTTTTTAACTAAATTATGCTATAATTGTATATAGTTTTAATTTAAGCGGTACGCATGCAGAAGCACGAGATAGATAAACTGCTCTTACAGCGCATGAATGAGGCCTCAGGCTTTTTTGAAGCCAGCGCCGCACATAAAACCGCGATAAGCCTTGATATAGCCGCACACACTATTACCCAACCGATATCTCATACCGATATGGTGAGCAAGGTAAGCCGCGTGACAAATACCGGCCATGCACCTGATGCCGCTACAAGAGGCGAAGAGATAAAACAAAACAAAGTTTTTGACCTGCGCGCAGACCTTAACGGTGATGGCATAGTTGATGCGCGTGAAAAAGAAAAATTTGAAGAAGAACTTGAAAAGCAGGCTGAAGCAAGAAAACAGTCTGAAGCTGATGCGCGCATAGAACGTGAAAGAAGCGCTAACAGCGTATCGCCATTAATGGCGGCAGTGCTTGAGGGCATGAGCGAATCGATACAGAAGAATACCGATGCTTTCAGAAAAACATTGCAGGATGAGCGCGTTCAGCAGAACCTAGTTCTGCGTGAGGGCGAGACGGTTGCAATGGTTGTGGAATCTTACGAGAAGGCATTGACCGCAAGCTATGGCGAAATGGGGGCGGTGTTCAACCACGCTATAAAAACCGGCGATATAAGTGCATTTACAAAAGACCACACACCAGAGCAGGCAGCAGCCTTTACGGAAATGTGGCGCAGCATGAAGCCTGAAGAACAGAAAGCGTTCATAGACTCTGCGATGAAAAGGGTTAATGAATGTCATGATGAATTTAACAAGGAACTGAAAGAAAACCCTGAAGCACATAAAGAACTGGCAGAACTGCAAGGCGGCAGTACCGCTTGCTTTGAAACAACCTGCTTCCAGATAACCAGCTTTGATGGTGTCGAGAAATTTGCAAGAGAGCTGGAAGCGAAACACGAGCAGGTGCTTTTAGCCGCTAAAGGAAAAGACAGTGAGGCAACACCAAACCTCAATAACCCTGATCTAGCTGGACCAAGCGCAGAAGAACCTAAGGTTATCAGAGAAAATCCTGCTGATCTGGCTCAAAAAATGGATGTTATAAAATCAGAGCTTTCATCCTACGACCTGGGACAGACACATAAAGAACTTGGAAAACTGCTTAAATATGCAGATGTAGATGCCGACATTGCAAAAATGCCCCCTCAGCCCCTACATGAAATTGGCGAAGGCCTGGCCTGTGACCATGAAAAGATAGCGAAGCATAATACAGCCTTTGAAAAAGCACAGTCAGAAGCAGAGGTTGAGGCGCCGCAGCATGGCAGGCGTAATCAAGGACCTTACTTTTTCTAGGAAATATCTGACCTACCTAACGGGAGAGCATATCTAACGGGCATGGCCTGTAGAAGTGCCGCTGCCGTTTTTGCGATATAGATGACTGACATCTGTTAGCGGGCTGCCGTGGTCAGCAGGAGTGTTTTTCGGCGGGGCGGCCATCTGAGCCGAAGTTTTGCGCGCAAGACCACCAGTAAGCTGCGCACTACGTTCTGCCAGTTCGTATAATCTTTCAAAATTATGGATATCCAGCTTTTCACCGCGCTCATCTGTGCCGGTTGCATGTACATTCAAGACCTTTGCCTGTCGGCCGCTGTTCCTTATCTGCTCCAGAACTTCTACATCTGACATATCTTTCGGAGACAGGTTCTTTTTTTTGATATCTTTGTTGCCCCTGACACGGGCAACATCTTCTATGTGTGTTTCATGGCGGTTGAGCCTATATTCTGCACTACCGGTTTTTACAAAATTATGGACAAGATTTATATTCTGGCCGGATTCAGTTCGGAAAGCGGTTGTTAGGGTTGCACGGCTGAGGATACCCTTCTCAAAATTTGCCACTATGGTTTTATTGAAATCCGGTTCTTTATACGTAGCTACCATATCAACACTCCTCCTCAATATTGCAAAACCTTATGCTACCACATTACAGGGCAAATGTTACAATTTTATTGGGAAAACTGTAGAAACAATAGGTTAAGGATAGTAGGCGATTATATCGCCTACTCTATCATTGTGCCGGAACCATGCTCGGTGAAAATTTCGAGCAGAAGCACGTGCGGTATCTTACCGTTAACGATGTGCGCGGCCTCTACATTGTTGGCAACCGCCTTCATGCAGGTTTCCACCTTTGGTATCATACCGCCGGATATAGTGCCGTCGTTTATCATCTTTTTAATTTTGCTGGTGCTTATTTTGCTCATCAGTTTCTTGTTCTCATCAAGCACGCCGTTAACATCTGTCATCATTACCAGCTTCTGGGCAACAAGTGCCGCTGCCAGAGCGCCCGCAGCTGTATCTGCGTTGATGTTATAGGTATCGCCGTTATCATCTATGCCTATAGGGGCAATTACCGGAATGATATCTGTTTCCTCGAAAGTAACGAGGATATCAGGATTGATGAAAGTAGGTTCACCCACAAAGCCAAGATCGAGTATCTTTTCGATGTTGGATTCCGGGTCACGCTTGGTTTTACGAACGCGGCGCGCTTTA
>JAMHZE010000158.1:0-2611 GCA_035909535.1 Rickettsiales bacterium
ACCTTCAAAGAAAAACGCGTGGAATAACCCGTGCGAAGGATTCTTTTTCACTCACTGCCGCACTCGCACTTTCTGACGAAGGACTGCTTCCCGTTACTGCAAACTTTCCGCATTTTTAATGCAAAAGGAAAACGCGGAACAATTACACTTTTTCTATTGGCACTTAACTGCAAAAAACATTTTCGCTTGGTGCATAACGCCGAGCTAAAGGGCGAGCCGCGCAGCGGCGAGTCCAGCGAGCAACGCGAGCGCCTTTGAGCGACTTGTTAGGCAGGTGGTTTGCTGCTGAATTCACTGTGCTTCTTCCCGAAAGCTGCTGTTTGTAATGTTTATGTTGCTGCAAGCCTAAACGCCGCACGAAACTCGCGCAACCTCTGACAGAGTATTTTCGCGCAGGGCAGAAGCAGACTTTCCGAAACTGCGTTTTGCAAACTACTTTTTGAAACTGCCACTTTGCAGAACTTGCGCGGCGAAATTACTGCCGCAATTCCTACAAAGTTTTTTACTTAAACCAAAAGACAAATTCTTTGACGCCTAACGCGGAGCTAAGGGGCAGGCCGAACCGGCGCGATAATGCGAAGCAGCGCCGGTTTGGACTGTCCCAGTGAGCGCAGCGAACGCCTTGAGCGACTTGTTATACACCTTTTACCACCAACATTTCTGTAGCATTTCTCTGAAAGCTGTAAGGCACCGCAACGGTTTCCGCGCTATAACCCGCTGATGCAACAGCTTCGATAACTGGGGCTAGATATGGCGATGGCTTGCCGTCCAGTGTAACTAGAGGATAGACCCTGACCTCTTTGGCCACCCTGCACAGCTCTAAAACACCTGCAATATGCTGCTCCTGGCTTATATGTGCGCTATATAAGAACAGGAAATGAGAGCACAGCGCCAATGTAAACTGCTTTTCCTTGAATGGAAGCAATGGAAGGCTTGCTTCAATGTACCTCCCTGCTTTTTTACCCGTTTCATAGTCCTTCAGGAATTCTTTCATGGCTGCAAGCCTAGCGCTTACTACAGCCTCTACACTTTGGAATGTAGACCAGATGTAATTTGATGCGTTTTCTTCAAGCTGCTGAGCGATGTTGTGGCTTACTTCGTTGACCCTAGACTCTATTTGATTTTCACTGAAGCAATATATTGGGTCTACGGAGATAACCTTGGCTCCTGCCGCTGTTGCTTCTGCGTTAAAACTTGCTGGCCCGTCACCACAGCCAAGAATATTTCCCTGAAGGTCTACTTCCGACAGCGAAAACATTTCTTTGTACTCTTTTAAACACCTTCCCCACGGTACAACCTCACTGAGATGCATGGTTTTTCCTTGGTGTATAACGCAGAGCTAAGGGGCAGACACAAGCGGCGCATATAATGCGAAGCATGCGCCGTTTGGGGCTGTCCAGCGCCATTTATGGCGCGACCTTGAGCGACTTGTTAGGTGGCTCTATGAATGATTCTACTTTTTTCATTATGTAGCCGTCTAATTCATCCCAGTTTTCAATTCCAAGTTGGCTAGAAAATACATAATCTAATTCAATGTTGTCAGATATTGCACGATAGGCTCTCAAATTAAGATCGCCTGGCTGCGTAATAATAACTTGCAGGCCATTTATGTCTGTTTTTATGTAATGCGTTAACTTTGTTTCACCATGTTGACCAATATATTCTTCATAAATTTTAAATCCGGCTCGCTCGCCTATAAGCGCTGACTGCTTTACGGCGTTTCTTGTGCTGTATACGGATCTAAGGTGTTTATTTTCTTTTTCTACCCGCACTATGATATCTAGGCTATTTTTTGTGGCTGGGCCAATTTTTTTGTTTGCCAACGGACTTCCTTCAAAACCAATATAGAATTTAAAGTAATCTCCTCCATGATAAGTTGGGTAGTTTTCTTTAGGCAAAATAAATTTCAGGTTTCTAATGCCAGAAACATTAGAAAAATCTATTTGTAACGGAAAGCTATCTTCTTGTTTCTCATTTTTATTTATGGAAACAACTATTGCGGCTATAACTGAAACCAAAATAATTGCCAATAACTTAAATTTACTCTTGGGCATAGTTATTCTAGCCACCTAACACCCGAGGTAAGGCCGCCGCCGAAGGCGGTCGAGCCTTGACCGAGTAGTTAGGTTTCCGGAGTTGATGATTATGATGGTTGAAGTTGATTTGCAAGCGGTTACTGGCGAGGGTGTTTTACTGCCTCGTTTCAGCGTTGAGATAACCGGAGAATTGCTTATGGAAATTGGGCGGCTGATTGCAATGCAGAAAGGGCTTGTTCCTGAAGATGCATGCGAAGTTATGCCGGTTGCGGTGAAGTTTGTTCATGACGAAACCTAACGCCGAGCTAAGGGGCGGCTGAAACAGCGCGTACAATTTGCGAAGCAAATGCGCTGTTGAAAGCCGTCCAGTGGCAAAGCCACGACCTTGAGCGACTTGTTATAACTTTACTTATACTCTACAAGCAGCTTATCTAACATTGGCTGTATTTTTTTCTCAGCTCCTTGCCACTTCATAAGTGAAAAGCCGCCACCTGCTCGCAAGTGATAATTTCCGTACGCAATTTGATTTCCTGATTTATTTACCCACACTTCTGCATCCTTTAAAACCATAGCTA
>JAMHZE010000159.1:0-17442 GCA_035909535.1 Rickettsiales bacterium
TTTTACTGGTAGTGATAGTGATATTGCTGAGCATCTATTTATGGCAGCTGGCGCTTATGCGCGTTATAAAGCCGGTGAATTCCATGATAAATGCACTGGACCAGACTGCTCATGGAACCAATGTGGATATACCGGAAAAACTGCTTACCTATGACGATGAGATAGGACAACTTGCCCGCGTACTGGTTGCATTTCAGGATACCACAAAAGCACTGCTGAAAGAGCGCGATAAAGCGCAATCTGCCAATACCGCAAAGAGTGAGTTCCTTGCGAATATGAGCCACGAGATACGCACACCGATGAATGTTATAATAGGCTTTGCAAATATACTGGAGCAATCTAAGCCTCTCACGAAACAACAGGTTGAATATGTAACTACGTTAAAACTCAGCGCATCTTCCCTGCTTACACTTATAAATGATGTGCTGGATTTCTCGAAGGTGGAATCGCGCAATTTTGAACTGGAAAGAATGCAGTTCAACATGCTGACACTTGCACGTGAAATATATTTGCAAATGTCTTTAAAGGCGAAAGAAAAAGGCCTGAGCTTTAACCTTGAACACGGCAATATAGCAGATCTGAGCTTTGTGGGTGACCAGTATCGTATAAAACAGATATTGATGAACCTGTGCAGCAACGCCATAAAATTTACCAATAAAGGCCACATACTGCTAAAGGTAGATTACGTAGAAAGCCCGGCTATCACCGGTATACGTATATTTGTTACCGATACCGGCATAGGTATTCCCGGCGACAAACTGGACCTGATATTCGAAGAGTTCAGCCAGGCAGATTCCACCATCAGCCGCAAATACGGCGGTACGGGCCTTGGCCTTGCCATAACCAAAACACTGGTGAACAAAATGGGTGGCTCTATAACCGTGGAAAGTAAATATGGAACGGGCTCGAACTTTATTGTGTTCCTGCCGATGAAAGCAAAAGACATGAGAGAAATTGAAAGGGAGTTGCAGATGGATGCACCAAAAAAGAAAGAAGAAAAAACGGAAACCATAGCGAACGGAACAGTTCTTCTGGTAGAAGATTATCAGCCTAACGTACTTGTGGCAGGGCACTTCCTGAAAGAGTTCGGTTATAATTATGAAGTGGCAAGCAACGGTAATGAAGCCGTTAAAATGGCCACCAACAATAAATACCACGCCATACTGATGGATATACAGATGCATGACCTTGATGGATATCAGGCCACCGCGCAGATACGAAAACACGAACAGGAAAATGCCAACAGGCCGGCATATATAATAGGCATGACAGCACACGCGCTGATAGGCGACCGCGAGAAGTGCATACAGGCAGGCATGGATGAATATATTTCTAAGCCATTTGCACCGGAAGAGCTGAAGAATAAACTGCTCAAAGCAGGCAGCTAACAGCCAAAAACAATGGCCACCGCGCAGCTTCTTATAATTATTGATTAATAATTATTCCTGGTATAAAAGATGGCTTCTTCCGCCGTGGGGCATTAGCTCAGCTGGGAGAGCGCTTGCATGGCATGCAAGAGGTCAGCGGTTCGATCCCGCTATGCTCCACCAAATAATTTAACCCGCTTTTTAGCGGGTTTTTTATTGGCAAAAGTATAGGCTCCGCCAATGTGGTTTTTTTCACATAACCTTGCTTCAATAGATTATATAACATATTTATATAACTAAAGAATTTGTGTTTTTTTACGGGCATGTCTAGCTTTAGCTTATGGAAGGATCGCTGAGGGTATCTTTTAACGATATAAAAAAAGCCGCAACGCTACGGCTGCTGCAAATGCATTATGAAAGCGGCGTGGGCCATATCGGCGGAAATCTTTCCTGTCTGGATACACTGCTTTACCTGCACCATTTTGCAATGAAGGGCGATGACAGCTTCATTCTTTCTAAGGGACATGCTGCCGGAGCGCTGTATATAACCTTATGGAGCAAAGGTGTTTTATCTGACGAACAACTGAAAACCTTCCATAAAGATGGTACCAGACTTTCCGGGCACCCCGCACCTAACTGGATAAATGAAATTGCATTCGCCACAGGAAGCCTTGGGCATGGCGTAGGACTTGCCTGCGGAATGGCGATAGGGAAAAAACTGAAGAATGAAGAAGGCAGGATATTCTGTCTGACATCTGACGGAGAATGGCAGGAAGGTAGTAACTGGGAAGCGCTGATAATGCTTGCCCATAATAAACCCGATAACCTTACTTTGTTAATGGATTGCAACGGGCTTCAAGGTTTCGGCGGCACAGATGATGTGGCATCTATGAACGCAGGCAGGCTTGAAAAGGCCTTCTCGCAATTCGATATCGATGTTGTAAGGATAAAAGATATAAATGAGAAGTCGCTGCACAAGGCGCTCACCGCGCATAAGGGCAAGAACCCGCAGGTGATACTGCTTGATTCGGTAAAGGGTAAAGGCGTTTCTTTCATGGAAAATAAAATGGAATGGCATTACCTGCCCATGACAGAAGAACAGTATAAACAGGCCAGAATGGAAGTAGAGCGGTCATGAGAAAAACCTTCTGCAAAGTGATGATGGATGAGTATCGCAGACAGCGTTTTGCATTTCTTACCGGCGACCTTGGATTTAATGCACTCGAGCCGTTAAGGGAAGTTATGGGTGAGCATTTCATCAATGCCGGAGTTGCAGAGCAGAACATGGTGAGCGTTGCCGCCGGCATTGCCAGAACCGGTGTAAAAAGCTGGGTTTACAGCATTGCGCCTTTTGTTTACGCACGCCCATATGAACAGATACGCAATGATATATGCCTTCATGACCTGCCGGTAACACTGGTTGGCAACGGCGGCGGCTATGGATACGGAGTAATGGGCGCAACACATCATGCTATTGAAGATTATGGCTCGCTGCTGTGCTTGCAGAACATGAACATATTTGCGCCGGCCTTTCCCGATGACCTTGAAGCGGTGATAAGCAAAATAGATACGCTGAACAAACCCGCTTATTTAAGGCTTGGCATCAACGAAGGTTTTGAAGGCTATAAGGTGCCGGAATATTCACCTTGCAGGAAACTGCTTAACGGTAATAACGGCGTATTGCTGGCTATAGGTTCTATAGCAGGCAGGCTGGTGAAAGAGTTTTTTAACGACGCTCCTGATAATCGTCCAGCTATATGGGCTATATGTGAGTTACCTTTTTCTGGCTTGTTGCCGGAGCTGGAGTCTGATATATCAGAGAACAAGCGCCTTTGCGTAGTAGAAGAACATGTAGCACATGGCGGACTTGGACAGATAATGGCAAAGCACCTTCTGGAAAATAATATCAAACTTGATGGCTTTCACCACCTGCACGCCAAAGGTTATGTTTCCGGACTTTACGGCTCTCAGGCATTCCACAGGAAAGAATCTGGCCTGACGAAAGAAAATATCATGGAATTTTTTGCTAATGGATAAGAAACATATGGTAGAGTATCCCGATAACTTCGCAGAAAAAATAGCAAAGCTGAAAGGCCCGATACTGGTATTGGGTGCCAGCGGCTTTATCGGCTCGAATATGCTGAGAATACTTCTGAGCCACCGGAATGATGTATACGGAACCACAACCAGTATGCCAAACTGGCGACTGGAAGACGTGGATAAGAACCATATAATTGAAGGCGACCTGTCAAAAGAAGGTTTTATCGAGCGTATAATACAAAAATACGAACCAAAGACCGTGTTCGATTTTGTTGCCTATGGCGCTTACTCTTTCCAGCAGAATGAAAGGCTGATATACGACACCAATTTTATTCTGAAGACCAGACTACTGGATATACTTGCCGGAAAGAATATAGATTACTTCCACTCCGGCAGCTCCTCGGAATACGGAGATGTTTGCGCAGGACCTGATGAAGATCAGAACCTGAAGGCGAACAGCCATTACTCGGTCTCTAAATCTGCCATATCGAACCTGATATATTTCTATGGCAAAAAGAAAGGCCTTAGATGCGCGAACTTAAGGCTGTATTCTGTTTACGGATATTTTGAGGATTCTTCACGACTTATACCGATGCTGGTGAAAAAAGGCCTGGGCGGCACCCTGCCCGAATTTGTTAGCCCGCAGATATCGAGAGACTTTGTTTTCTGTGATGATGCCTGCGAAGCTTTTTTTGATGCCGCCATCAACCTGACACCGGAGCTTTACGGCGATTCTTTCAATATAGGTTCCGGAAAGAAAACCACGATAGGTGACATTGCCATAATGGCAAAAAACATTTTTGCCATAAAAGAGGAACCTGCGTTTAAAGCCGCCGCGCGCGACTGGGATGTGGAGAACTGGTATGCAGACCCGACAAAAGCAAAGAAGCTGCTGGGATGGAAAGCACAGACAGAATTGAAGGACGGGCTGATAAAAACAAGCGAATGGATAAAAGCCAATCTGGAAATATATAACAGCAATATCTCGACCAAGAAGGATGACAGCGGGATAGACCACGAGCACAGCATAAGTGCTATAATTGCATGTTATAAAGATGCCCAGGCCATACCAGAGATGCATGAAAGGCTTAGCGCCGTATTCAGGAAGCTGAAGGTAGATTACGAGATAATATTCGTTAATGATTGCAGCCCTGATGATAGCGAGGAAATTATCCGCAGGATATCGGAAGGTGATAAGAGGGTTACAGGCATTACGCATTCAAGGAATTTCGGCTCTCAGGCGGCGTTCCGCAGCGGGCTTGAAGTGGCCACCAAAAATTCGTGCGTGCTGCTGGATGGCGACCTTCAGGACCCACCGGAGCTGATTGAGGAATTTCTTGCTCAGTGGAAAAACGGCCATGAAGTTGTTTATGGCAGGCGCATCTCTCGCGAGGCACCGCTGCATATGAAGTTTTTATATAAGCTGTTCTACAGAATATTCGCAAGATTCTCGTATATCACCATACCACATGATGCAGGCGACTTTGCCCTGATGGAAAAAAAGGTGGTTGAATGCATGCTGCAATTCCCGGAGCGCGACCTCTTCCTGAGAGGCGTGCGCGCATATGCGGGCTTCAGGCAGGTGGGTGTTGATTATGTAAGGCCGGAAAGAAAATACGGCAGAACAACCAACAGTCTTTTCAAGAATATCGGCTGGGCGAAAAAAGGCATATTCTCTTTCAGCTATGTGCCGCTTAACGTTTTAAGCGCAGCCGGCTGGGTGCTGCTGTTTGTATCTATATTACTGGCGGCATTCCAGGTAGTAGTGAAACTATTGTATCCAGATTCTGCGCCTCCGGGCGTTACAACAATTCTGTTGGTGGTAGCATTCTTCGGCTCGTTCAACCTATTTGCAATAAGCATATTAGGGGAGTATCTGGCAAAGATATTTGAAGAAGTTAAAGCACGCCCGCACTTTATACGGAGAGGGCTGATAAAAAGGGGCAGCATTACCCAGTTCGATAATTCCGCAAAGGGGCAGTAAGGTAAACTAAGAGGGTGAGTTGATATGAAGGATTCTTTTAACCGCGATGTTGAAGCAACAAGCGGTTATTTATATACAAACGAGAACAGGCTTTCCGCAAGGCTTTCAAACAGCAGGATATCTGACGCCATACACAAACACCTTGATTGCAGGGGCAAAAGGATACTGGATATTGGCTGCGGTGACGGCACTTATACAGAAGAATTCATTACACGTGGCGCTAGCTTTGTACTGGGCATAGACCCCGTTGAAAATGCTATATCGCGCGCTAATGAGAAATACTCGCAGCATGCCAATATGAGATTTGAATGTGTGGATGCCGGCGCCCTGCCCGCAGAAGAAAGATTTGATATAGTTGTTCTGCGCGGCGTACTGCACCATATGGATGACATGAAGGAAGGCATAAGAATAGCCTGTGCGCTTGGCAGAGAAATAGCGGTTATGGAGCCTAATGGTTACAACCCTGTACTGAAAGTAATTGAAAAAACATCGACCTATCACATAGAGCATAAAGAACAATCATTCTTCCCTTCTACCCTGCGCAAAGAGTTCAGAAAGAACGGTGGCACTATGCTGCACGGCAATTATGTAGGGCTGGTGCCGTTCTTCTGTCCGGATAGATTTGCACGACTGCTTAAACTGGTTGAACCTTTTGTAGAGGCTCTGCCGCTGGTAAAACAGATTTCCTGCGGACAATATATCATGCATGTTTCAACTGAAAAATACGTAAAGATATAATGGAAAAACGCAACACTTTGCCCATAGGCGCATTTTTCTCATACAGAACGCTTTCACTTCTTACGGCCGCATTCATACTGGTGTTTCAGGTGTTTCGAGCCTTTAACAGCCCGATATGGCGCGATGACGCCTTTTTTGCAGTTGTAGCAAAGAACCTTGTTATGGGAAACGGCTATAGCGCAGTATTTTTTGACGGGCTGCACCTGTTCAGCTTCGGAATATCCTCCGGCCCAACCATTATTTTACCTACAGCTTTTTTTATCAGCCTGTTCGGAAACCATTACTGGGTTCCCGCTATTTCTTCTATTGCTATAATATGGCTGCTGTTAGCTGCTGTTTTCAGCATTTCATATAAAATGCTGGGCCCTGAACGCAACTGGACATTCTGCTTTTTTGCGCTGCTGCTGGGGTTTATCTATTCCCGCGGTATCGGATATTTTCCTTTTGGGATAGAATCTGGCGACCTTATGGCCATATGGCACTTACTGCTTGGCGAGATACCTGCCTCGTTATTTGTTGTGCTTTCTGTTCTTACTCTTGCAGGATATAAAGGCCGACGCAAAATAGTGATCTTTTCCGGATTACTGATGGGACTTGCCGTTATAACAAAACTATTAACGGCCATTGCTGCCTTTGCCGTGCTTTCAGCTTTTCTTTTCCGCCTTGTATTACTGGATAAACGCAGCGTTAGGGATTCTATAGGCATGGGATTAATTTTTGGTATATGCACCCTTGCCCCTTTCTTTTGCTTTGAACTGGTTAAATTTTGTCTGATGGGAGCAACAGCTTACTTTGACATGATAGTTTACACTACTGAACACTATAAGGCCAATGCCATCAAAACACCTGCAAACAACGGCGGGCCGACCGGCAATACTACTCTACTGTTCAGACATACAGGATTTCTTGCATATTCCGGTTTCTTCATATTACTTTTATGTGTTTTTTCAGAAGTTAAAAAACGGAAATTACCAGATAACGTCTCGGCAGATATATTATGGGCAGGTTCAACTTTATTTCTATGCTGGCTTTTGCACAGCCTGTGGTGGATATCTCTGACACAATATATGTACAGGTATATATCTCATGCCATGCTTTATCTTACCTTCGGTCTGGCTATTTTTATATCGTCACCATACATACGCCACAAAGGAGGAAAGTTCCTTGTTATTGCAGTTATGATAACAGCTTTTCCGTTATATAAGGTTTCTGTATATATGCTGGAAAAAGGATTCTCGAAAAACGAGTTCCTGACCTATCAGCAGAATGCTTTGTCTGCCCTTACTGAGCTCGACAAAAAGCAGTTTCCTGTGCTTAGCTGTGGTATTAACAGTGAACTTGAATACTTGCTTCCCGGCACAGGCAATTTTAAGGATTGTAATAACCAGCCTGAGCAAAAGGAGATTCTTGTTAACCACTATGCCGGCACGGGAGATAAGGTTTTGTACATAAAGCACAACAGCTATAAGGGACGATTTATGCCGCTACCCGATAATATAGGCAGAATTTGTACAGAGCAGCTTTTAAAAAATAAAGAATACAGCGTTTCTTACTGTGATTTTGCAAAAAATGGAAGTTGATGCAGGCATTTTTAAAAAGGGCGGCTAATTCAAGGCCATTGGTTTTGGCACTACTTGGTGGCTTGCTTTTTATAGCGCTGCGCAACCTGGTAATTACCATTAACATACCCGCGGTGCATGATGCCATAATAATGCATTTCTTCGGCTACAGGCTGCTGGAAGGAGATGTACCGTACAGAGATATTTTTGATATCAACTTTCCCGGCGCGCATTTGCTGCACGCTTTTATAATCAGCATCTTTGTTACTGATGATATTGGCATAAAAATATTCGATACATTTTTTATACTGCTTGCAGCTCTGTCGTCGATGCTTCTTATCGGCAGAAAGCATCTTGTTGAAGGCCTGTTCTGTGCAGCAGTAATAATTATTGCTCATAGCCTGATGCCCGCAAAAATAATTCTGCAACGGGATCTTGTTGCCTTCGCTATAACGCTGGCCGCTTCTTTCTTTGCGTACAGATACCTCGCATCAGGAAGGTTTAATGCCCTGTTCGTGGCATCTGTATTATGTGCGGCAGCTTCTACAATCAAGCCGACCATGGGCTTGTTTATCGCCGCATTCTTTCTTTGCCTGCCGTTTACCATGAATATGAAAGTAAAACAGCTGTTGAAAGCGGCTTTTGTTATCTGCGGCGGAGTGCTGGCCGTTTGGCTTCCTGTGATATGCTGGCTTGAATATATTGGCGGGCTGGGTGATTTTATAAAAACCCTCACCGGCTTCAGCCAGATATATTCATGGCTGTATAGCAATTCCCATGAGTCGTGGAAGGCTGCGCTGATATACGCTGCAAGCTGCGCTTTTTTGATAGCATTGGTAAAGACCCTGAAACAGGATGATATCGCAGATAATATACATGATGATATAAAAAGAATTACGGTATTGAATGTATTGCTACTTAGCTGTCTGCTGAATATTGCGATACAGGATAAGGGCTTTCTGTACCACAAGTACCCTTTTTATATCGCTCTTAAAGTTTTTATAATTATGGCCGCTAGTATTATGTTTCATAACAGCGTTGAGCTGGGAAAACACAGGCATATTATATATATTATTGTGATGATAGCAGCGCTGGTTTTTTACAGCAGCAGGCCAAAAAGTAATTATGATGATGTTGCCACGTACAGGCAGGAACTTAAAGATGATATAGAAGGCGCTTATAAATTATCTGCTACTGCGACCGGGAAAGATGCACCTGAAACCATGCAGTTCTTTGATGTGGTAGGCGCTGATCTTTTTTATATGGGATATGTTACAGGGCTTGCACCGGCAACTAAGCAGGTAACTCCCTTCTGTATATATTCACGCGCCTTTACGCAGAAACACATGCATGAGCTTTGCGCAAATTTTCGTGATGAGCTGGAGAGATCGGCTACGCCTGTTATCGCTATTTCTAAAAGCATGGATTTTAGCAGATTGAGTAAGGCAAAACCTGATAAGGAATTTACAGACCTGCTGGAAAGATATTACACGCTTTATGCCGATAAGGGACGATATAAAATATACGCACGTATACGCTAGCGGCGTTATAGAATAGCGCACAGCTTTAAGAAACCAATATAGCAGTGCCGGTCTTTACGCGGTCTAGCGCGACAAGTGTACGGTAGCGGCTGACATTCTTATTCTCTTCGAACACGCGGCGGGTGAAGGATTCATACGAGCTCATATCGGTTGTAACAACTATCAGCACAAAGCTGGTGCCGCCCGTTACGTAATAGCATTGCTGCACTTCCGGCTCTTTGCGGAAGGTAGCTTTTATTGCATCTATGTTCACTGCGGTTTCTTCCTGCAGATATACTTCCACAATTGCGGTGATGGTAGATTGCACGGCGTATGGATCTACCATCGCTACGTTGCATTCTATCACCTCTGCTTCTTCCATCGCGGCGATACGGCGCTGCACCGCTGCCGCTGAAAGATTTACCGACTCTGCGATTTTGCGCTGCGGTGTTTTGTTATCCTTCTGGATTATGCGAAGGATGGCTTTATCGAAGCTATCTAGCTTATGTGGAGTTTTTTTGGAATTGCGCTTTGGCATATGTAAAACGGGTTTTTGTTGCATTTATAGTATAAAATGAGAGCAAAATAATCGCAAGAGTAGTGATATGATTCATTTAGATGTTAAAGGAGATATCTATGAACGCTGCATCACATAACATTATGGCTCGCCCGGGCACAATGACAGGTATTGCCTGCGGCATTGGTGCAGGTGCGCTATGGGGTCTTGTTTTTCTTGCACCCGCTTTTGCAGGGAAGTTCAGCGCGCTGGAACTGACCATAGGGCGTTACATGGCCTATGGGCTGATAGCAGCAAGTTTGATTATTCCGCGATGGAGCCGTCTGCGCAGCCAGTTGAAGATGCGCGACTGGAGAACGCTTGCGCTGCTGGCGCTGACCGGGAATACGTTATATTATATACTTCTGGCGAATGCGGTACAGATGGGCGGTATTGCCATGACATCGCTTATAATTGGTTTTATACCTGTTGCGGTTACCATTATAGGAAGTCGTGACAAAGGCGCGGTACCGCTTAAGAAGCTTACACCTTCTCTGTTATTATGTGTTGCAGGTACACTTTGCATTGGCTGGCAGGCCATTGCAACGCCGAGCAACGGAGCGTTAACAACGCAGGTGCTGGGGTTGGTATTTGCCGTTGGTGCGCTGGCATGCTGGACATATTACGCGGTAGCGAATAGCCGTGCGTTGACCCGTATACATAGCGTTTCTGCACATGACTGGAGTTTGCTGATAGGGATTATTGCTGGAGCGCAGACGCTTGCGCTGATACCCGTGGCGATGATATTATATAAAGGCGGATACGGCAGCACTGACTGGATGATGCTGGCAGGAGTGTGTGCAGGGCTTGCGATTATGGCATCTATAATGGGTAATGCATTATGGAACCGTATGAGCCGATTGCTGCCACTGACACTGGCAGGGCAGATGGTTTTGTTTGAGACGCTATTTGCACTGATATACGGTTTTATCTGGGAAGAACGCTGGCCGACTACGCTTGAATCTGCCGCTTTTGTGCTGGTTGTACTGAGTGTGGTTTCGTGCATGCATTCTCACCGCCAACCGATAGCACCGCATTAGCGGAAGTTATTCGAGAAATTCTTCCATATCTGGAATACGGGTGAAGGCAATTTTTGTACCGGTGAAACCTTTGCCCTGAGAGGCAAGCATGCCAAGCTGAATTGTATCACGGCCATATTTATGGTTCAGTTTATCCATAGCGTTTGAAAGGCTTTCATACTTACGCCGCTGGGCATCAAGATCAGTGGGCATACTATCAAACAGCTCAGGTTGTGTTTTGGTTATATCTGTGAGCTGAAAGAGCGTGATAGATATTTTTTTTACACGCTGACCTTTCATTTTAGGTTCGAGCTGCTGCCATATATCTTCCATCATTTTTGCAAAGGTGATGCTATCTTGAGCGCGGTAACATTGTAAACTGCCTTCCAGCCGCACACCACTTTCAAGCCGCGTTGAAAGATGCAGAGCAGAAGAGTGAAAGCCAAGTCGACGCAGCCTGCTGGCAGTTTTAAGTGTTAAACGCCGCGCTACGAATTTAGCCTTTGCCGGCGGGCGGAGTTCTGGCGTTAGCACATGGCTATGACCTATGGAACGCTTTTCGCTTTTTTCTTCCTTTACCTCTTCACCGCGGAGCAGATACCACATGCGTTCACCCCATATATTGCCCCATGCCTTTTTTAGCTGCTGTGGATTTTTTGACCATATATCTGCAATGGTTTTTATGCCTACCTTGCTGAGCCTGACTTCCATATTATAACCTATACCGGGAAGATCACGCAGCTTTAGGGGCAAAAGTTTTGCAGGGATATCTGACGGGGCTATGATAGTAAAGCCGTTTGGCTTGTTGATATCTGTAGCAATTTTTGCGAGGTATTTATTAGGCGCCACACCGATAGAGCATTTAACATATTCTCCGATGTTGGCAGCGATGCCTTTTTTGATAGCATTAGCTATTTTAAGCACCTGCTCGGGCGATGATTCGTTATCCATGAGTTCGCAGGCCAGCTCATCTATAGAGCAGACGGCACTGACAGGAATGTGGTTGTTGACCTCAGCAATTATGCGGTTGTGAAATTCTATATAACGTTCATGCGTGGCGAGTACGCAGATAAGCCCAGGACACATGCGCTTGGCATCTTTTATCATTGTACCGGTTTTTACGCCGAAGGCTTTTGCCTCGTAGCTAGCGGCAATAGCGGAAGTAAAATCTGTTTCTACGGGAACAACAGCAACAGGCTTGCCACGAAGCTTGGGATTAAGTTGCTGTTCCACACTGGCGAAGTAGCTGTTGAAATCTATATACAGCCATTTTAAACCTGAATGATAGCTACTAGGGGACATACCCTTAATATAAGACAAAACTATACTGTTTCAAATCTGTTATATGTGATTGCCTTCAGGGAGGCTATGCGGATTCTGCGGCGGCCTTTTCCTGCTCTTGCAGCCATTCGGTCTCGGCCTCTTCCATCTTTTTCTGGGCGTGCTGGTATTTTTCCAGCAGGTCGTTCATGAAATCGGAATGAGTGAGAGCCTTCTCGGATTCCATCTGAATTTCCAGCTGCCTGACCTCTTCTGTCCACTGGGTGAGTTTTCGCTCAGCCTTTTCGGCGGCGTTATCCCTGCCTCTGGATTTTTTATTACGCTTCTCGGATTTCTCCTTCTTCGCCCCTGCCCTTTCTTTTCTACGTTGCTCTACTACCAATGTACGATAGGCTTCGAGATCTCCGTTGAAATCTACCACCGAGCCATCTTGCACAAGCCATAGCTGGTCTGCCACCGCCTCTACCAGATGAGGGTCGTGGCTCACCAGTATCACGCAGCCATCATAGCCGTTGAGAGCCTGTGTGAGAGCGGCACGCGCATCCATATCCAAGTGGTTGGTCGGTTCATCGAGCAGCATTATATGCGGGGCATCGTAGCTCATCATACAGAAAAGCAGCCTTGCTTTTTCACCGCCTGAAAGCTCTTCTATCTTCGTATCGGATTTGCCTTTGTCGAAACCGAACTTGCCGAGCAGTGCGCGGATATTGTGTTCCGGAACATCTTTGATGAATTCGCGCATGGTCTGGAACGGCGTGAGGGTGACATCCATTTCATCGGACTGGTGCTGAGCGAAATAACCGACACGCAGTTTGTTATCCCTGTCCATATCGCCTGCCATGGCTTCCAGCTTGCCGGAAAGCAGCTTTACCAGAGTTGATTTACCGTTACCGTTTGCACCGAGTAGCGCTATGCGGTCTGCCATATCTACGCGCAGCATAAGATTTTTAAGCACCGGCTTGTTAGGGGAATATCCGACATCAACATTTTTAAGGGTGATTATCGGCGAGCCGATATCTTCCGGCTGAGGGAAAGAGAACTTTGTTGCACGCTCTGTCATGATGGCATCTACCATGTCCATCTTCTCGAGCATTTTTATACGGCTTTGCGCCTGACGCGCCTTACTTGCCTTGGCACCGAACTTGGATGCGAAATCCATCACGCGTTTTTTATGCGCCTGTTGTTTCTCGAAAAGCGCTTGATGGTTGTACAGCTTTTGAGCGCGGCGGGTTTCGAACTCATCGTAATTGCCCTTGTAGAGTTCCAGCTTCAGCTGATCTAGGTGAGCGATGTGAGTTACAGTTTTATTCAGCACTTCCCTGTCGTGGCTGATGATTATGAACGTGCCGGTATATTCCATCAGGTAGTTTTCCAGCCATGTTACGGCTTCGAAATCTAAGTGGTTGGTAGGTTCATCTAGCAGAAGCAAATCTGGCTTCTGGAATAGTGCTGCGGCAAGCGCAACGCGCATTCTCCAGCCACCTGAGAAGCTGCTTATAGGGCTGTTCTGCGCTTCTATATCGAAACCAAGACCGGTAAGGATTATTGACGCATTGACCGGAGCCTCGTATGCGCCGATGTCGTTCAGGCGGGTGTAGATATCGGAGATACGCTGGGCATCTGTTGCGGTTTCGGCCTCAGCCAGCAGGCTTGCGCGCTCGGTATCGGCGGCGAGTACAACTTCCAGCAGCGTGGTATCATCATCAGGCAGATCCTGCCTAACGCGTCCAAGCCTTATTTTAGGCATGAGAGTTATATCGCCCGCATCAACCTCGATCTCTTTATCTATAAGATTGAACAACGTAGACTTGCCCGTACCGTTAGGACCAACAAGACCAACATGGTAACCCTGATTAACTTGCAGCGATGCATCTTCCAGCAGGGTACGGCCTGCTATGCGGTATGTTATGTTCTTAATTGTTAGCACGGTGTTCTACTTACATTACAAAGCGCTGCAAATAGCCTGATTTTACCCGCAATACAAGGGGAATTGTGCATTTTAGCCGTGATAATACTACCATATTGCGCGGCCATAAGCTTATGCTATAAGGCGTTTATGGCAGAACCTTCTCATGGTATAGACCTTCTACACATTGTATCCCTGCTGGGTGCGGGCGTTGTGGCAGTGCCAATTTTCAGGAAATTAAAACTTGGCTCGGTGCTGGGATATTTTACCGCAGGGTTGGCAATAGGCCCGTTCGGGCTGGCGCTGTTCGAGCATCCTCAGGCGATACTGCATGTGGCAGAGCTGGGCGTGATAATGCTGCTTTTTGTGATAGGACTGGAAATGGAGCCGAAGCGCCTGTGGCAGGCACGGCGTATGATATTCGGCCTTGGCGCGACACAGGTTTTGGCCTGCGGCGGCCTGCTTACCGTGGCAGGGATCATTTGCGGGCTTTCTGCGCCTGTGGCTTTTATTGCGGGTATGGGCTTTGTGCTTTCATCTACCGCGGTTATTATGCAGATGCTGGAGGAGCGCGGCGAGCTTTCTGCCGAGCCGGGGCAAAAAGCGGTAGCGATATTACTGCTTGAAGACCTTGCGATAGTGCCGCTGCTGGCACTGGTTACCTTTATGGCACCGGGTTCCGGTGTTGAAGATTCTTCGGAGAGATGGACATCTATAGCGATTGCGCTGGCGGCTTTAGCGGGGCTTATTGCAGCGGGCAGATGGCTTATCAACCCTATGTTCCGTATACTTGCGCTGGCAAAAGCGCGTGAAGTGATGACGGCAGCGGCGCTGCTGGTTGTGCTTGGCGCGGCTTACCTTATGGAGCTGGGCGGGCTTTCTATGGCGATGGGTGCTTTCATTGCAGGCGTGCTGCTTTCAGAGTCATCCTTCCGACACCAGCTTGAGGCGGATATTGAACCGTTCCGCGGTATATTGCTGGGTCTGTTCTTCCTTGCTATTGGTATGTCACTCGACCTTAATATCATTAAGGCAGAATGGGTGGTACTGGCAGGCTATGTGGCCTTGTTCATGATAACCAAAGCCGCAGGTATTTATGCGGTAGCAAGAATGTTCGGCGATAACAGGCGCATGGCAATAGACCGCATGGCGCTGTTCACCCAGGGCGGTGAATTCGCATTTGTGCTTTATTCGGCGGCGGCTGATGGCGGCGTGTTCAGCGCGCATGATGAGGCACTGTTCACTGCGGTTGTAATAATTTCTATGGCGCTTACCCCTATTACTTCCATGCTGATACACAGGCTGATGCCGAAAAAAGCAGCGGCAAGTATGGATGGGATAGCTACAGCGGAAGGGCTTGAAGGCAGCGTGCTGATGATAGGCTTTGGCCGCTTTGGGCAGGTTGTAAGCCAGCCGCTTCTGGCGCGCGGGTTTGATATTTCCATCATTGAATCTAACGTGAATATGATACGCGCGGCATCGGAATTCGGGTTCAAGGTTTACTACGGCGATGGCACAAGGCTGGATGTGCTTAAGGCTTCCGGCGCGCAGAAGGCCGAGGCGATAATTATATGCGTAGATAAAGCAGAGACCGCCAATAAGATAGTTGCACTGGTGAAAGATGAGTTTCCGCTTACCAAACTTTTTGTACGTGCATATGACCGCGGCCATGCAATAAGCCTGATACGCAAGAATGTTGATATTCAGATGCGTGAGTATTTTGAATCTGCCATGCAGTTCGGCCAGGAAGCGCTGCTTCAGCTTGGTGTGCCGGAAGAAGATGTGGCCGATGTAATGGAAGATACACGCAGGCGCGACAAGGAACGCCTTGAGCTACAGGTTGCGGGCGATATAACTTCCGGCAGAGACCTGATGCACAATAATATGCTGAAACCTGAACCGCTGGTTAAACCACACGAGAAGCAGGAAGTATTCAGCGTTGAAGACGGCGTTGCCGCTCCGTTCAGCCCACTGCCGGAAGCACCGGAAAAACAATAGCTACGCTGTAAGTTTTAACCCGACAATTGCCACAACAAGCATTGCAAGGAATGCGAGGCGGATTGGCGTTGCAGGCTCACCGAATATTGCCATGCCGAGCGATGCAGCACCGAACGCGCCGATGCCAACCCATACCGCATAGGCAGTGCCTATTGGCAGAATATTGGCGGCTTTGGCAAGCAGGTACATGCTTACAGCCATTGTGGAAATGGTGAAAACGCTAGGCCAGAGTTTAGTGAAACCTTGTGTGTATTTAAGGCCGATAGCCCAGCATATTTCCAGCAGGCCGGCAATTAAAAGATATATCCATGCGATAGTCATAACAACTCCTTTTTAGGTTTTAAAAAAGCGTCGTCTTTGCATTGACCGGGTACGGCGCACCTCGTCCGGTTGTTGGGTGATGTTTAGCAGAAACAGGCCATTGGGGCAATAGCATTTTGAACGTGTAGTTTAAGCGCGCTATTCCCTACAAGCTTGGAATGTGATATTCTGCGGGAGAAGTTAAACAGGCATTTTATGGCAGATGTAATAAATTTTAAGCAAAAAAGAAAAGCGAAAGAGCGCGAGGACAAAGACAAAAAAGCCGCCGAGAATCGCACAAAATATGGCCGTACCAAAGCCGAGAAACAGGCCGAGAAGAAAAAGAACGAGCAGGAACGCCGCCATATTGACGGGCATAAGCTTGATAAGGACGGGGAATAGAAGGTTAAGAGCCGACCTTTACCATATCTTGTTCTGAAGTTTGTTCAGTCTCTTTTTGCTCCTGTTCTACAACATCGGCATTTACTGTTTTTATAACAGAACTCTGAGCTATCTCCAGTTCTTCTGGTATAACTTTTAGTTCTTCAGGTGTTTTTACCTTTGGAGGTGATGGGCTCCATTCCCTAAGATTTTGGCCAACCTCTTTATAAAATGCAACTATTAAAGGTTCGATTTCATCGACCACCGTTCTTTGACCTGCGAACCTAGCACCCAAATCTTTATTTAATGAAACTTCAAATGCCACAGGATTACTTCCCTTTCTATCTTCGCCAACGATAGACTTCGTATCATCTAACCTTAGTTGTGATAAGGTAGCATATGTATCGGCTGCCCTTCCCGGCCAAATTGCCTTGATTACGACCTCTGGTATATTTGTTTTTTTAAGCTGGGAGGATATCCAACTAATTCTGCCTTTTGTAGTAGCTTTGTCCGCCGGAGCATTTACACGCATTGAGCAACTGATAGACCTAGTATTAAAGTCAGCAACTAACCTTAGTTTAGAAGCTGCATCAGGAATATCAAACAGGCATTCCAAAAATTGCTGGCTGCTAAGTTTATCAGAATCATCCTTGAGCCTTATCTCTGGGTCATCTCTGTGTGAGCGCGGCAAAGAAACTACTACATTTCGTCCTATTGCAACGCTTAGCTTTAATGATGTACTCCTTAAAAGCTGGTGCCAAGTAGCTGCGGTAAGCCTTATCATATCAGAGTT